>NZ_CP023278.1:4162500-4481666 GCF_002896875.1 Nostoc sp. CENA543 | reverse complement strand
GGCATTGGTTTTGAGCAAATCATCCCGACTCATCCCTGTTTTGCGGGGAAATCCGGCGGTAATCACCACAATTTGCGAATCTGCTGTATCTGCATAATTATTTGTGCCGATAATCTCACGATTATGTAATTCAATACCCCTAGCTTCTAATAAATCCAGTGCTAAACCTTGAGGTATTCCCTCAACAATATCTAATAACACCACATCCGCCAGATTTTTCTCAGCAATGCGTTGGGCTAACGTACTACCCACCCTACCAGCACCGATAATAGCAACGCGCGGTAGACGACAGACAATTGGGGATTCAACAGGAGAAAACATAAACTTGCTTAGACAATGCAACCTGTATAGTTACTAAGGGTAACAGCTAGAATTGCGATCGCCAGTGACCAAAGTGATAAAATCCCGTAATCGTTTGTAGTAAGGACTTTAGTCCTGAAATCCTTAAGCACTAAAGTGCTTACTACAAGCTTATTTTGTTATGGGTAATTCACCAACAGATTATTCAAATTCTGCCAGTTGATCTAAACGTAACCAAATATTAGGGGTGGGGACTTGTCCAAACTTCACTAAGGCGTAATCACCTTTAATATCTACGACTTCACCTTGAGTATCAAATAAATACGCTGGAAAGCGAGTATCACTAGCTTTAGCTTCCAAACTATTTTCTAGCTTCTCACGCACAGCGCGCACCATATTTCCTTTCTTAATCGGCATAAGTTCCCCTCTCAATTGATTACGTTATTTTATAGAGAATTATAGGGGATTGGGGGATTGGGGATTGGGGGTCTGACAGATGTAGGTTTTTTACGTTGTGTACCAAAAACCTTGGTTTTGGGGTGTAGGGGTGTAAGGGTTTAGGGGTGTAGGGGTGAGTGAAACAATGATTCTGTCGTTAGTCTGAGAGTCATCACTCACTGCTGGGTAAAAAACCTACACTTGTGAGGGATTGGGGATTGGGTACAAATCCTATCTTAAGGTGAATTCGACGACCTCTCCCCAAACCCCTCTCTCTTGAAAAGTTCTGTTCGGAGGAAACCTCCGCCCAGACTTTTCGCTCCGACGCGGAGAGGGGCTTAGATATATTGAGAATCAACGAAAAATGAAGGTTTTAAAGCCTCGTTCTTTGCATGAGAGAGGTTTAGAGAGAGTTTCTTAAAATTCGTCGAACTCACCTTACCTTAATCTCCCCTATACCCCTATACCCTCACACCCTTACCCCCCTAACTTTGACACTGAGAACAAAAATGGCTGGATCTTCCTGCCAACTTGATGCGTTGAATTACTTCGCCACAAACTCTACAGGGTTCGCCTGTGCGATTGTAAACCCAGGCTACACCCCCATAGTTACCATTGATCCCCTTAACATTCAGGAAATTACTAAAAGTCGTACCACCAGCCGCAATACTGGTTTCTAAGACTTGAATAATTGCCGTTCGCAAAGGCTCAATTTGCTCTAACTTTAAATCTGTACACAGAGTTTGCGGTAATATGCCACTTTTAAATAAGGCTTCGTCAGCATAAATATTACCCAACCCAGCCACCACAGACTGATCTAATAGTGCAGTCTTAATCGGTCGGCGACGATTATGTAATTTATTGGCTAAATACTTCACTGTGAACTCTGGCGAAAAGGGATCGGCTGCAAGTTTGGCTAAACCAGTAATCACACTTTCTACAGCTACCCCAGGCTGTACCCACCACATTTGTCCGAAAGTGCGCTGGTCAACAAACCGTAATTCCTGCTGATTCTCAAAAAAGATTCTGACTCGTGTGTGCTTATGCAATGGTTCATCTTGCTTTAGCCATAGCAATTGACCAGTCATCCGCAAATGCACTCCTAGCCAACTACTAGAGGGAGATGGGGAAGATTGAGAAAGTTCAGCCAGGAGATACTTACCGCGACGTTGCCAATTAACTATGGTCTGATTGGCGATCGCATTTACAAACTCATCTACAGAAAAAGGGTGGGCGACGGTGCGATTTAGCAACACATCTCCACCCGTGATTTTGCAATTCAGGGTCAACTGATTCAGACCCCGACGGACTGTTTCAACTTCAGGCAGTTCAGGCATTTAAGCTGATTAAGCAAGCGATTGGATTTATTTATAGGGATCAAAAATGAGATTAATAATATAGATACAATGTCTGCCCAAACTCCGAAAAATGATCCGCAAATACCCGCAGGTAGGTACAGAATTAGTAGGCTAGTCTGGGGTGAAGAATGAAATAATTATAATTTGCTTATAATTTTCATACTCCAGTATCTATACATCACCCTTCACTTCATCATCCCATTAAATAAATCCTTTCAGACTTGGCTGCTTAGTTATTTTTTGGCTTTAGCTGGGGGTGGTGCGACCTCTACGAGTTCGTCAACAGCGAAGTTGTTGGTGTTGATACCGGAGTAATTCACCTTCTCAAAGCGGACAATTACAGGGTATTTGATGCCGCTTTGGTCTACAGAAGCCACAGTGCCTACTTCTTGAAACCAGTAGGATTCGGGGCGAAGAATACGAACTTTAGAACCACGTTGTACCATGATTATTTTCCCTTTTAGTTATGAATCGCCATTTATGTAGGGCTAATTGATTTCACTCTACAACTTGAAGGTCGTTACTAGAGGTTTTGTTAAGTTATTTATCTGATTTGGTAATAGTCAATAGTCATTAGTCAATAGTCATTAGTATTTTTCTCCCAGTCCCCAATCCCCAATCAACCGATCTCTACCTCCAGTTACTTTTATGTCCAACCTTGCCAACCTAGTATGGGGTCATGCCCTACTTGACAAAGTGGCAACAATAAAATAAGTTCGTTCGCAAACACATTTTTAAGGAAAATCTTATGTTTTGCTCAAAACAAACACGCTACCCTCGTTACCCCTGCCAATCCGTAGATTCTCGTCGATGTAGGTGATATCTAACCAACCCTGTTGTGTTTCGCTGTTGATAGGTACATCTAAAGCCGTAAATTTTTTACCCGCAACAATTTGTTGGATCAAATTCTCTGGGGAAGTGTATCCTATTAATCGTTGTAAACCAACGATAGAACGCTGGAATTTTACTTGGACGCGCCGTTCAGAAACTGGCTCAAATTTAGCCGCAACACTGACTAATCCTTCGAGATAAGGTAAGCCATAGATTTCGGCAATATTGTAAACACTGCTGGTTTCTACCCGAATACACTGATAAATTTGTCCAAGTTTATATATCGGTAGGCGATCTATGTTCAAGAGAGCCTTGCTAGTGGTATAAAGTAAACGCCAATTGCCTTCTAGCAGGTTGGCAGCCTCTACAGGACGCGGTGTAGGATTTAGGTCTTCTAAGGTGGCGATCGCAGCTAAGATAGCCTGCTTTTGCGGTTCACTAGCTAGTAAACCCCGATTTGTCCCGGCGATCGCATTTAATAGAGCGGCTTTTTTCACCATCACCTATCCCTCAATAACTATCAGAATTCAAGCCTTATTATTTCGATGTTAATCCCTATGTATGACTCCAGAAAAAATACTCACAATCAATTGTTAATTGCTTTATCACTATTAAATAAAATATTTTTGTTAGCTTGCGGATTTATTCATCCCATAGTTGAAGAAATAACTAAATTATTGCGTATCAAGTGATAGACTTCTTAATGTCTAGTTACATAAGCTTTTTTGCCTATTAAATCGATATGTTGAATTCTCCCCTACGTGAAGAACCCCGAAATCAGCGTGCTGCTGTCATCCCTCTAAAGCAAGAATCTTCTTTATTAGATTGGCTACAAGCTAACGGACGCATTATCGCTAGGGATGTCCACGAACCTGATTTTCAAGATGAAGAAGAAGAAATTTCCGAATTTCTGGGCGGAGATGATGGCATTGATTACCTTGATGATGATGACGACGATATCACTCTAGATGAAGATTAATCTTTTAAAAGACTGATATTTTTCCGAAAACTTATGCAGTTAAGCAGTTTTATTTAGTGTGGAGTGAAGGGAAGGTTTTGTGGACGCTAAATTATCTCCAAACCAAGGATTGAATTTTTCTGGCATCGGTCTAGCTTCTGGTTTAGCCACTGGACTAGGAATAGCAGCCGTAACTTTAGATTGGCTGGCAAACAGAACCCCCTGGCAGGGTATGTCTCTCACCTTGCCTTTGTTAGTGTCTGCCGTCATGTCAGCAGTGGTAGGTTACTTTGTAGTTCCTATGCTACAAAAACTGAAAGCTGGGCAAATTATCCGTGAAGATGGCCCACAAGCCCACTTAAAGAAAGCGGGTACACCAACTATGGGAGGAATCTTCTTCATCCCTGTAGCGGTGATTGTCGCTTGTGTTTGGTCTAATTTTGCTCCCCAAGTGCTTGCCGTCTCTGCTTTAACTCTTAGCTATGGTTTAATTGGCTGGATTGACGACTGGCAAATTCTCCGCCGCAAATCTAATAAAGGTATCTCACCTCGGATGAAACTGATGTTGCAAATCGGTTTTGCGGTTGCCTTTTGTGTCTGGCTGATGTTTAATCAACCCGCTAATATTACAAGTATTGCTTTACCTTGGGTGAGTTTTGCCCTACCTTTAGGATTCTTATTTTGGCCTTTAGCCGGTTTCGTGCTGGTAGCAGAGAGTAATGCTACTAACTTAACTGATGGTATTGACGGTTTAGCCGGTGGTACAGTTGCGATCGCCTTGTTAGCATTAGGTGCGATAGCTGCCCCTAATTCCCCAGAATTAATGGTTTTCTGTGCAGCCTTGAGTGGTAGCTGTTTAGGCTTTTTGGCACACAACCGCAACCCCGCCCGCGTATTCATGGGAGACACAGGTTCTCTAGCTTTGGGTGGTGCTTTAGCCGCCGTAGGATTGTTAACTAACACTTTAGTAGCCTTATTTATCCTCAGTGGCATCTTCTTTGTAGAAACCCTATCTGTGATGGCACAGGTAACTTATTACAAAGCCACAAAAGGCCCCGATGGCAAAGGCAAGCGTTTATTTAAAATGGCTCCTTTACATCATCACTTAGAATTATCTGGTTGGTCAGAATTACAAGTAGTTGGTGTTTTCTACATCATCGCCGCAATTTTAGCGACAATTTGTATAGCGATCGCTCCTTTTTAAAGCTTTTTAAATAACCATAAATATTAACCCCGCTTTCTAGAGGAAGGTGGGGTTATTCTGTTTGGGGATTGGGGACTGGGGATTGGGGACTAGGGAATTGGGCATTGGGCATTGGAGACAAGGTAGACAAGTAGCAAAAACTAGTGACTAATGACTAATGACTAATGACTAATGACTAATGACTATTGACTAACTTATTCAGAAATTATCTGTCAGCAAATTGAATATATTTATAGAGTTATTCAATGCAAATATGAAACGATTAATTGCACCTATATTATTAATGGGGATTAGTGCCAACTTATTAGCAAGCACTCCCAGCAATGCCAACAATAGTAACTTGTTAGTTGCTCAGGCTAACAATCGAAATCGTGTTACAGAAGAGTTTATTGTCAGTGGAACAGAGCCATTTTGGAGTGTGACAGTTAGTAAAAAAGGTATTACTTATTCCACTCCAGAATCTCGCCAAAGTTTTCCCTATGTCGCGCCTTTACAAGCATCAGGTCGTCCTGTAGATGTAGTCAGAGTTTATCGATTAAGAGGTAAAAACAACTTAACTAATACTCTGGTAATCAAAAAGGTAGCATCCTGTAGTGATGGAATGTCTGATATCAAGTATCCCTACTCAGCTATCTATATTAGTGGCAACACTGTATTAGAAGGTTGCGCTAGACCAAAATAACTTAAAGGCAGAGGTGCAGGGGGCAGGGAGCAGGGGGAAAAATTACGATGTCTTCTCGCAGAAATTGGATAATTTATTTTCTGGAAGTCCCTAGATAAAGTCAAAATTTAGAAGTTCCTTACTCCCTATTGTCTTATTTGACTAACTAAATGGGTGATTTCTGGCAAAATTAGCTTTTCCATACCTAAGCGCACAGCATTGCTAGAACCAGGTAGGGAAAATATGATTTTATCTTGATAAACACCGGCAACTGCACGAGAAGCGATCGCGCGTGAACCAATTTCTTGATAACTTAAGAATCTAAACAACTCCCCAAATCCTGGTAGGGTTTTTTCTAACAATTTTTCAATGGCATCATAGGTAGTATCTCTAGGTGCGATCCCCGTACCACCATTGAAAATTACAGCATCGAGATTTGCTTTTTTACTGAGTAATTCTATCTGCTGTTGAATTTGCGCTGGTTCATCGGGAATGATGGTGTATGCTCCTACAGTATGGTCAGCATCGATGAGTAATTGCTGGATAATTTGACCGCTTTTATCTGTGTCTGGGGTGCGTGTATCACTGACAGTCACAACTGCACAAGTTACAGTCATTCCTGGTGTATTGGGGTGAGGTTGTCTTGTCATAACAAAATTAGGGACTTCCAGAAAATAAATTATCCAATTTACTTAGTTGATATTTCTTGTATCTCCCCTGCTCCCTGCCCCCTGCCCCCTGCCTACATAGTGATAGGATATTTTTTAAGTTAGAATTCCCTTACTGCTTGCGGCGTACGTAGCTAATTCCATCTAGCCAAATGGCACTTTTGGGATCTTTGGGATCAGTAATTAAAATGCGGCGTTCTTGTGAACCATCGTCATAAGTAATATTTAGGGTTAACCCTTGTATCCGATAGCGACCGCGTTGATTGGGTACGATGTTGCTGGTAACGACCGATGAATCCCCAAATTCGGACTGTCCACCTGCACCTCGACCGCGCACGACTCGGCCATCTGGTGAAAAACG
Organism: Nostoc sp. CENA543; assembly: GCF_002896875.1. GTDB lineage: Bacteria > Cyanobacteriota > Cyanobacteriia > Cyanobacteriales > Nostocaceae > Trichormus. Next base: position 4,474,887 of record NZ_CP023278.1, on the reverse strand, counting down.
ATAGTCTTGCCAAACTGCAACAGATTGACTACCTCCAATTGCAACCGTCCCTGTACCAGAAAGTGAGCGAAACAAGCCATCGAGTTTGAAGTTATCTGGTAATTTGCCATAGGTTGTTTGAAAAGGTAAGTTTTCCCAGCCGTCTTTGGTAGCGATTTGAAGTTTTCCGCCCTGATTTCGCCAACGAGTCCAGTCTTTGGGGTTTGCACGCTTGTGGGCTGTCAAACCACCATTGAAAGACAATCCTTCAACGTCGGTCAGCACTTCTCCATTGCGAAACAGAACAATAGGATAAATATCGAGAGCCACAAAACCACCAATACCTATTTTGGGTCGAGTATTGAAGCCGAAACTATGGATTTGAGCCACGGTTTGTGAGTTTACACCAGAGGGTGCGATCGCATTCCTCGAAGCTGGTGGTTTAACGGTTTCCTGACGGTTTTGGGGTGGGTTGCTTACTGGGGCTAAAATTTCGGGTGATATCTTGGCAAACTGTGCTTCGGGTAGCCCGGAAAGTGACAACGCCGCCTGACAAGTGTCAATACTATTACTTTGTTCTTCAACTTTGTTAGTAATGATAGCTAACGCCTGTTCGAGTTGACGCTTTTCGGTGGGATGACGCTCAAAGTCACTCAAGCGCGCTCTAATCTGAGCTACACCATTGGTTTTTTCCCACACAGCAATTTTGCCTGCATCATCAGGCTTAAATCCCCCACGCTGTTCACATTTCGCGGCAAAATAATCAAACGTCATCACCGTCAGCGCAGCTCGCATAAAAGGTTGACTGGTAATGTCGATATCTCGCGCGGAGGCACTCTGCATTGCTACCATTGAAGCAACTAGAGTAACTGCAACAGGATTTACTCGCATATTCAAGTTTTTCTCCCTTAAAACTTTCACCGCTAACCCTTGGGGATTTAGCGGTGATATAGATTGTGGTGTTTATTCGATTGAAAGTACAGTAAATATATTTAGGGACTAACTAAAAATTTGACCACTTAGGACTTACTAAATCCTAAATCATTTTCTTCGGCGTATCGCTCCATAAAGCGCATAAAGCGATCCCATTCTTCGCTAGATTTCATCAAATAAACAGCTTCTAAGCTTTCTGGTTTACCGTTGATGAACTTAGCTTTTACCTCACGAGTAATCAGTTCTCCCTCTTCATCAATTAAGTACATCCCAGTAATATCTTCAGTAGTAGCTTGGTCTAAAATCTTGGGATTATTAAAAATAAACGTTGCTGTACCAGTGTCACCACTGCGCGATCGCGTCAACCGTACATCTGGAATTACGTCTTCGTCAAGTCCCCTGGAAAACTGGATTTTCGCCATGATGAATGAATTTAAAGTTTTGTAATCATTAGTTTAATATTGTCTCATTATTTGGTGGGAATTGAATACTGGGGATTGGGGACTGGGGATTGGGGACTGGGGAAGAGGAGAAAAGGTAGACAAGGTAGACAAGGGAGGAGAAAAACTAATGACTAATGACTAATGACTAATGACTAATAACTATTGACCATTGACCATTGACTCTTTCTCCAAGATCAAAGTTACTGGCCCATCATTTTCAACACTCACTTGCATCATTGCGCCGAATTTGCCTGTTTCTACTAGCAAGCCACTAGTTCTTAACTTCGCTACAAAACTGTTATACAGTTCTTCGGCTTGGGATGGGTTGGCTGAACGGTCAAAGGAGGGACGGCGACCTTTGCGACAGTCGCCGTAGAGGGTAAATTGGCTCACTACTAATAAATCACCACCAATTTCTTGTACGGATTTTTGCCACCTGTCACCGTCTTCTGTATTAGGAAATAGCCGTAGTTCTAGACATTTACGCGCCATCCAATCAAGTTCTACATCTGTGTCTGTGTCAGCAATACCTACGAGTAAATTCAAGCCTCGGCCAATTTTGCCAATGGTTTCACCATCTACAGTCACTTGAGACGATTTCACTCGCTGGACAATTACACGCATAATAGTGATCTTTCTTCTAACATGAGCCATTAGTCATTTTATTAATCACCAATAACTAATGACTAATGACCAATGACTAATGACTATTGACTATTGACTAACAACTATTTCCCAAAACCTTTACCTCTGTTGGTGGAAGGTAGACAAAGACAGTTTTCTAATTGAGAAAGTAAGGTTTCCTTGTCTAAATTTTGACCAATCAGCACTAATTGATTTTTGGGTTCGCCTTTCCAGTCATCATCATCTAAGGTGAAACGCTTACCGCACAGGTGAAAAATGTGACGTTTGGGACTCTCATCAAACCACATGATCCCCTTGGCGCGGAAGATATTTGTTGGTAACTGGTTATCTAGAAAATATTGGAATTTACGGATAGATAAAGGCTGATCACTTTGGAAGGATATGGAAGTAAAACCATCATTTTCTAAGTGGTTTGAATGATGATGGTGGTGGTCGTGGTCGTGATGGTCGTGACCGCAGTTTGAATGGTCATGGTCATGGTCGTGATGGTCGTGACCGCAGTTTGAATGGTCATGGTCATGGTCGTGATGGTCATGACCGCAGGTTGAATGATCATGGTCATGATCATGATGGTCGTGAGCATGCTCATCAACTGTGTCAAAATATTTGTCAGATTCAAACAGTCCCACACTCAGGATTAAAGGTAAAGAAACTTGCGATCGCGTTGTTCTTAAAATCCTCGCTCCTTCTTTGACTTCGTTGATTTTTCTTTCTAATTCCTCTAATGTAGCTTCATCAACTAAATCTGCTTTGTTCAAAATAATCACATCACCGTAGGCAATTTGACTGTAAGCAGCTTGGGAGTTAAATAAATCTAAACTGTAATTGGCTGCATCTACGACAGTAATAATTGAATCTAGCCGAGTTAAATCCCGTAATTCTGTACCCAAAAAAGTTAAAGCTACTGGTAGAGGATCAGCTAGTCCTGTAGTTTCGACAACTAAATAATCTAGCTTTTCTTCCCGTTCTAAAACTTTATATACGGCATCAACTAAATCATTATTAATAGTGCAGCAAATACAACCGTTACTCAGTTCCACCATGTTCTCATCAGTGGAAACAATTAACTCGTTATCGATGCCGATTTCCCCAAATTCATTGACTAAAACGGCGGTTTTTAAACCCTGTTGATTGCTGAGGATATGGTTAAGTAAGGTGGTTTTACCACTACCAAGAAATCCAGTAATAATTGTTACTGGCATTCCTTGCTTGGGAGCGTCCATTGGTTGAGAATTGGTTGTAACTGCTGATTGCATAAGACTGTAATCAAAAAATTGGAAACTTTGAGAAAAGTTAAAAATGCTAGTAACGTCAAAAGTATTAAGAGTTAAATTTCCACCCTTGGCACTGTTTTAAATGGTCGTTGTATTTCTGCCGTGATGTACTAGCATAGGGATGCTGGATAATTATTTTTGTTGTTTTATCCTATTATCGCGTATCTCTATTTCAAAGTTACTGTGTTATGACCCTAACTATTTACAATACTCTCACACGTCGTCAAGAACCGTTTGAAACCGTAGAACCAGGCAAAGTTAAGATGTATTGCTGCGGTGTCACAGTTTATGACTACTGCCATTTGGGTCATGCACGTTCCTATATTGTGTGGGATACAATTCGCCGTTATTTAATCTGGCGTGGCTTTGCCGTCGCCTATATCCAGAATTTTACGGATATCGATGATAAAATTCTTAACCGAGCTAAAGAACAAGGTTCAACAATGGAAGCGGTATCTAACCGCTTTATTGATGCCTATTTTGAAGACATCCGGCGTTTAAATGTCATGGACGCGGATGAGTATCCCCGCGTGACTGAGCATATTCCCGAAATTCATCAACTGATTCAAATTCTCGAAGAAAAAGGTCTAGCCTACGCCGTTGGTGGTGATGTTTATTACCGTGTGGAAAAATTTCCTGCTTATGGCAAACTTTCCGGTAGAGAACTAGAGCAAATGCAAGCAGGTGCTAGCGGTCGGCTAGATGCAGAAGAATCAGAAGCGAAAAAGCAACACCCCTTTGATTTTGCTTTGTGGAAGGGAGCAAAACCTGGTGAACCTGCGTGGAGTTCACCGTGGGGTGAAGGTCGTCCAGGATGGCACATTGAATGCTCGGCGATGATTCGCTCTAGATTAGGAGAGACAATCGATATTCATGGCGGTGGTGGTGATTTAATTTTTCCCCACCATGAAAACGAAATTGCTCAGTCAGAAGCTGCTATTAATAAACCACTGGCGCGTTACTGGACACATAACGGCATGGTGATGGTGAATGGACAGAAAATGTCAAAGTCCCTGGGTAATTTCATCACCATTCGCGAATTATTAGATGGGACGGGAAATTGGCATGGTGAACCAGTCAACGCAATGGCGGTCAGATTATTTGTTTTACAGGCACACTACCGCAAACCCTTAGATTTTACTGAAGAAGCGATCGCCACTGCGGAAAATAGCTGGAAAACCCTCAAGGAAGGCTTACTTTTTGGTTCACAATACGGTGAGCAACTGGGATGGGGTGAACAAGCAGGGGAGCAGGGGAGCAGGGGAGCAGGGGGGAATTTGATGATTCCCGAACTCGTTACCCGTTTTCAAGAACTAGGGGATGATGACTTTAACTTCTCCGGTGGTTTAGCGGTGTTATTTGAACTAGCCAAAGAACTCCGCCGAGAAGGCAATATTTTGGTGCATGAAGGAAAAACCAAAACTCCCTCCGATGAACTTCACCGCCAATGGTACACCCTAATTACCTTGGCTAAAGTTTTGGGTTTGGAAGCAACACCAGATGAGGAAACCATAACAAAAGATGGTTTAACTGATGCCGACATTGAGGCTCTAATTCAGCAAAGACAAGACGCACGAAAAGCCAAAAACTTTGCCGAAAGCGATCGCATCCGCAACGAATTACAAGCTCAAGGTATAACTTTAATTGATAGCCCACAAGGTACACGTTGGCATAGAAATTAGGGAATGGGGACTGGGGATTGGGGAATGGGGACTGGGGATTGGGGACAAGGTAGACAAGGTAGACAAGGTAGAATTTATTTCTCTCTTAGCATTACTCAGCACCGGCTAAACGCCGCGCTACCGCTAACATTACTCAGCACTCACTACTTACTAAAATCATTATGTGGTCTGAACTTACGAAAGCGATCGCTAGTTTTAAAATACCTGCTGATTGGATCGGTATCCGAGTTGTCAAGGAGACGGCTGCTAACCATTATGTCCGTGATGGTTTGCCGCAAGCTAACGGCAAATCTACGACAATGGGCGCAATGCTAGAGGTTTTAGTTAATGGCTGTCTGGGTTACGCCGCAACTAATTCTCTGGAGTTACCATCTTTACAAGCGGCGGCGGAAATAGCGTATAAACAAGCACTTGCTGCTAGTGAATGGTGGATTTATCCTTTCCGAGTTACGGAACGTCCCAAAGTTGTGGGTGAATATAACTCGCCATTTTTACAACCCCTGGATGCTTTATGTCCAGGAGAAATTAATGATTTGCTGGTGCGGATTTGTCACACTCTGAAAATAAACGACAACATTGTCCAAACTTCAGCTAACGTCAACACCAATCAAAAAGAGAGTTGGTTTGTCAGCAGTAATGGTTCTGAGGTATATCAAAAGTTTATTTCTTTGGGAACTAATTATGGAGCGATCGCTCAAGATGGGGCAATAGTCCAACAACGCAGCAATAACGGTTGGCAAGCACACTGTTATCAAGGCGGAATGGAACTGTTACACCGAGAGAATTTATGGCGACAGGTGCAGCAAATTGGCGAACAAGCGATAGAACTGTTAACCGCCGCAGAATGTCCTACCACTCGCACCAATTTAGTATTAGCCCCCGACCAAATGATGTTACAAATTCATGAAAGTGTCGGACATCCCCTAGAACTTGACCGCATTTTAGGAGATGAGCGAAACTACGCCGGCGGTAGTTTTGTCAAGACCAGTGATTTCGGTACACTAGTCTACGGCTCACCCTTGATGAATATTACCTTTGACCCCACCGTCGAGGGTGAATACGCTAGCTACGGCTTTGATGACACAGGCGTAGTGGCTACACGGGAATATTTAATCAAAGATGGCGTATTACAACGGGGTTTAGGTAGTTTAGAAAGTCAAGCTAGAGCAGGTGTTCCAGGAGTCGCCTGTGCGCGCGCATCCTCCTGGAATCGCGCTCCTATCGACCGTATGGCTAACCTGAATTTAGAGCCAGGTAACGCCAGTTTTGACGAGATCATTAGTAATATCGAACACGGCGTTTACATGGAATCTAACCGTTCTTGGTCAATCGATGATCGCCGTTATAAATTTCAATTTGGCTGTGAGTATGCCAAATTAATCGAAAATGGTAAACTTACCAAAACTCTCCGTAATCCTAACTACCGAGCCACAACCCCAGAGTTTTGGCACAGCTTAATCCAAGTTGGTAATGATTCCAACTGGGAAATGTACGGCACACCTTTTTGTGGAAAAGGCGAACCCAACCAAGCAATTTGGGTGGGACACGGCTCACCAGTGTGTGTATTTGCTGATGTCGAAGTTTTTGGCGGAGGAAGTTAGCAGGAGTGCTGAGTGGTGGGTGGTGAGTGCTGAGTAATGAGTAATGAGTAATAAGTAATAAGTAATAAGTGGTGACTAATGACTAATGACTAATGACTAATGACTAATGAGTTTTGTTAGGGGTAGCGCGACGTTTAGTCGGTGTTGAGTGTTGATAGAGAAATAAATTCTACCTTGTCCCCCTTGTTCCCCTTGTCTACCTTCCCCAGTCCCCAGTCCCCAATCCCTAATCCCCAGTCCCAATATGAAACAAGAAATATCCCATTTAGAAGCAAGTTTTAATCAAATATTAGAAACTCTATTGGCTAAAAAAGCAGAAAATGAGGAATTTACGATCAAATTGAACTGTGAACGCAGTCAATTTACTCGCTTAAATCATGCTAAAGTTCGGCAAACTGGTTATGTGGCTGATGGCTGGGTAGAATTAACCCTAATGACCAATCAGCGCAGCAGTTTTCGTCAATTTCCCTTTACTGGTAACTGGGAAACTGACTGGCAAGTAGCATATCATGCGTTACTAGAACTCAGGGATGAATTGCCTGTATTACCTGTTGATCCCTATTTGGTTTTACCATCAGGAAATAATATCAGTCATGAGGTTAATATAGGTAATTTATTGTCAGCAGATATATTAGTTGCCAATATTTTAGAAGAAGTTAAAGAATTAGATTTTACTGGTATATATGCTGGGGGAATTGTTATTAGAGCCTATGGGGATTCTAGTGGACAAAAACATTGGTTTGCTACTGATTCTTTTACGTTAGACTATTCTTTATTTATTGAATCTGGACAAGCGGTTAAAGGGATATTTGCTGGTAGTAATTGGGATGCAACAGCCTATGCTGCTAAAATTAGCGAAGGTAAAAAACAACTGAAATTACTATCTAGTACACCGAAGGAATTACCAAGGGGACAATACAAAACTTACTTTGCACCTGCGGCTGTCGCTGATTTATTAAGTATGCTCTCATGGGGGGCTGTAAGTGAAGCAGATATCCAACAAGGAAACAGTGCTTTAGCAGTTTTATCGCGTCAAGAAAAAGAATTATCTCCTTTATTTAATTTAAAAGAAAATTTTCAACGAGGATTAGTACCGCGATTTAATGAATTGGGAGAAATTGCTGACCTTGAAACCCCAATCATTAGTAATGGTATTTTAATCAATACTTTGATTAATTCTCGCACTGCAAAAGAATATGAAAAAATCGCTAACGGTGCTAATAGTTCCGAAACTTTACGTGCGCCAGAAATTAGTCCAGGTAATTTAGAATATGACCAAATTTTGCCTAGTTTAGATACAGGCTTGTATGTATCGAATTTGCATTACTTGAACTGGAGCGATCGCCCTACGGGTAGAATTACAGGTATGACTCGTTATGCTTGTTTTTGGGTGGAAAACGGGGAAATTGTCGCACCTATAGAAAACCTACGCTTTGATGAAAGCCTCTATCGCTTCTGGGGAGAGAATTTAATTGACTTTACCAACTTCCAAGAACTCATTCCTGAAGTCGGTACTTATGAAAGTCGTCAACTAGGCGGAAGTTTAGTTCCAGGAATGTTAGTCAATGATTTTACTTATACCTTGTAATTAAATAGTGTTTTCACAACCTTTGAAATTAACGTTTAACGCCATATTAATTGTATTGCTGTCTACATTAGCAATACGGTAGAAACTAGCTAAATGTTTTAGATAATTAGCAGCCGACTCTCGACCACTTGGGTGGCGGATAAATTGTAGATTTTGGAATGGTAGGGGCGGGTTCTGAGAAAAATTAACGTTGGCAAAACAGATATGTTTTTAAACCCGCCCTTACTTTAGATTTAATCCAAAAACTAAAATCTAAAATTCGCTGGAGTCAACAGTCCGTTTTTTAAGATGGGACACAGACAAAGCCAATAAACCCGCTAGTCCCAAAGCAATAGTTGTGGAAGGTTCTGATACTTTTTCAACTCGAAAATCAAAGCTAAATGTCCCAGATTCTTGATAGTTATTACTTAAATCCACCAACTTAAATGTTGCTGAATATTTGCCCGGCGTTGCTGTTTTTTGTGTCCAGAATGTGGGAGTAAAGGAAAAATCATCACCACCACCAAGGGTATAAATATCACCTATTGACTGGAGAATATTGTCCCCAGATTCATTAGCAATATTCAAACCACTACTGATTTCTACCAACTGTAAACCAATTGTTGCACCAGTCAAAGGCGATCGCCAACGACCACGAGAACTATTAAACAAATATTGATCAACTGCTTCTGTCGCATCGGCTAAGGAGGTGATAGATGCAACGTTGAGATTGCTATATTCTGCGTGGGTGTCAGCACTCACCAAGCGACCAGCATAAATTCCTGTCCCTGGTAACAATTGCAGTGGTAAAATTCCTGTGTAAGTTTCAGGAATTCTATTGTTCGCATTAGTTGAATTCACACTTGGGCTATCTACAGTACCCAAGTAACTATAAGAACCTATTCCATGAAAATGACTACTAGCTGCATTCTCTTCTCGGTGGGCAAATAAGAAGGTTAAACGATTGTAGTTGGGGTTATTTAATCCTGTATACGTGCCACTTGCTAGCACTTGTAAACTATCTAAACCAACGTAAAATTCAGTATCATCGCTATGAATCCCATCAGCTTTGGCTGGTGAGATATCCATTGATAAAACTAATGGTGCAGCCAAAAATAAGCCCACAGCAAGAGAAGCTTGCTTGCGCCAGCCGCTAGTGTATTTTGAAACCACTGGGTTTCTCCATTAAAGTATAATTTTTGCTAGTGATAACGATTATCATTTTATCGACTTGCTTGTCAATGAAGAATTTGTTAAAAAGTAGAAGCCTGTACCAATTTTGGATTTTAGATTTTGGATTTTAGATTAAAAGCCTAGATTCTTAGGCTATTCCAAAACTCCGAAACAATACTACCTATCTCAATTTGGTATTATTGGCTAATTGTGAATATTTATGAATATAGATAAATCTAGAAACAAAACATAGTAGTAGTTAGCGTGAGCAATAATGGCAAATCCACGCAAAAATCTGAAAAGATTTATCATGGTGATAATGATTATCCATAAGGTGAGATAAGAGGTTTAAAAATATGGTGGCGGAAGTAATCACCAATTCAGTTCCTGTGACTGTTTTAACTGGCTATTTAGGAGCAGGAAAAACAACTTTACTTAATCACATCCTCACCTACGAACACGGCAAAAAAGTAGCTGTGATCGTCAATGAATTTGGGGAAGTAGGTATTGATAATCAATTAGTTATTAATGCCGATGAGGAAATATTTGAAATGAATAATGGCTGTATTTGTTGTACAGTCAGAGGTGATTTAATCCGCATTATTGGTAATTTAATGAAGCGGCGGGATAAATTTGACCATTTAGTGATAGAAACCACAGGATTAGCTGACCCTGCACCAGTAATTCAGACATTTTTTGTAGATGAAGATATGCAAGGTCAAATGTCATTAGATGCCGTAGTGACAGTAGTGGATGCTAAACACATTTGGCAACATTGGGATGCAGATGAAGCCCAAGAACAGATTGCCTTTGCCGATGTCATTTTACTTAATAAAACAGATTTAGTTGCAGCAGCAGAATTAGATGAATTAGAAAAGCGGATTCGCGATATGAATGCGATCGCTAAAATTTATCGCACGCGCAACTCCGAATTATCAATGGATGCCTTATTAGGTGTCAAAGCCTTTGATTTAAGCCGCGCCTTAGAAATAGATCCCAATTTCTTAGGAGAAGATGCCCACGAACACGACGAGACTGTTTTTTCCGTCGCCTTAGTGCAGGATGGGGAAATTGATGGGGAAAAATTAAACGCTTGGCTATCACAACTATTGCAGACTAAAGGGCCAGACATCTTCCGCATGAAAGGCATATTAAATATTGCTGGGGAAGATAATAGATTTGTCTTTCAAGGTGTGCATATGCTATTTGATGGTAGACCTGATAGACCGTGGAAAGCCGACGAAAAACGCAAAAACGAACTAGTTTTCATCGGTCGCAACCTTGATGAAGCACAATTAAAACAAGATTTTCTAGCTTGCTTTATTTAGTTTGGGCATAGGGAATGGGACATAGGGCATTGGGCATAGAAGTAAAATCTCCCTTGTCTACCTTGTCTTGCTTATTTCCCGATTCCCGATTCCCCAATCCCCAGTCCCCAGTCCCCATTCCCAATTCCCCAATTTATGAACACAACAACCAGCAAATCTAAAGAATTTGAAGAACATTATTCAGGGACATTAGCAGATTATGTCACTGCGATCGCTTGGTCGCCAAAGGGTGATAGTCTGGCTGCTACTTCGGCGGCTGGGGAAGTGGTAATTTGGCGAGATGGTGAATTGACAACTTTGCAAACTAGTCATGGTCAATCAGTCGATTGTGTGGCTTTCTCTAGGGATGGTCAATTTCTGGCTGTGGGTGGACAAGATGGCCGGGTGAAGATTTGGCGCGGACAAGAATTAATCGCTACCCTGGAAAATGCGCCGGCTTGGGTAGATAAATTAGCTTGGAATCATGTAAATAACCAGTTGGCTTTCAGTTTAGGGCGTTATGTGCAAGTTTGGGATGCTGAGACTAGTGAAGTAGTCGCAACTGTAAATTTTGCTGACTCTTCCGCTTTGAGTATTGATTGGCGCGTTGATGGGGAATATCTCGCCATTGGGGGAAATCAAGGCGTTAAAATTTGGCACGCCCAAAACTGGGATGAAGAACCATATATTCTGAGTATGCCGACTGTTAGCGTGGCGATGGGTTGGTCTACTGATGGTAAATTCGTTGCTTCCGGTAATATGGATCGCAGTGTCACCGTTTTAGAGTGGAATAACCCCGATCCTTGGGTAATGCGTGGCTTTCCTGGGAAAATTCGCCAAATTGCTTGGTCAGAAATTAAGACGAAAATCGGCGCGCCATTATTAGCTACTTCCAGCGTCGAAGGAATCGTGGTTTGGGAAAAGCTAGAGGATGAAAACTTGGGCTGGGAAGCGCGAGTTTTAACTAATCATGTGGGTGTGATCAATGCGATCGCTTTTGCACCGAATAGCTTATTACTTGCATCTGCGGCTACAGATGGTTGGTTGTGCTTGTGGAACAAAGCCAAACAAGTCTCCCAAATTCTCACAGGCGTTACTGATGGGTTTTCTACCTTAGCTTGGCATCCCCAAGGTAAATTTTTAGCCGCAGGTGGCGATCAAGGCGAAATCCTCATTTGGTCAAAAGTTTTACGCGGTCAAGGTTTTGGTCGTGGTTAAGTGATGTTAGCGGTAGCGCGGCGTTGAGCAGCGTGCTGAGTGATAAGTGGTGAGTTAGGAGTTAGGAGTGCTGTTAGCGGTAGCGGGGCGTTTAGCCGGTGTTTAGTAATCAGTTCTTTAATTTTGAATTTTGAATTTTGTAGCTTGCTTCCCGTAGGGTATTTTGAATTGATTTGATTTCTGTTATACCATTTCACGAAAAATCTGATACAGATGTAAACCCTAAAATCCTTGCTACATCTAAGTTTTTTAATTGCGAATTGCGAATTGCGAATTGTGAATTGGTATTAGTGGTAGCGCGGCGTTTAGTCGGTGCTGAGTTAGTTGAAGCTAGCTGATAAAATTGGCTATGCTGTAGCAACAAGCAACGAGAGTATTAGTAAACATGAGACTACTGAAATTGATTTTATTAGCTCTGTAGATTTTTAATTGTTAAAATCTAAAAGTATTAGATCCCTAATTTCTACAAGAAGTTGGGGATCTTATTTTTCATGAATTGAATGGGGAAACAAGAAATAGGGAATAGGTAACAAACCTCTGTCCGTTCCCTTAACCAAAGATTGGTGATAGTTTATGTTAAAAAAAATAATCAAAAATACTACTTCTCGACTAGGATTATTGTGCTTGACAATTGCCTGCTTTGGTTGTGGAAATCAAGCGGTAAACACATCTTTTACCCAAACTTCCAGAACAGATAATGAAAACCTACCTCAAGTTGTAGCAACTACTAACGTACTCTGTGATTTAGTCAGGCAAGTTGCGGAAAATACCATTAATCTTATCTGTATAATACCTCCCAATACTAATGCCAAAAACTACCAACCGACACCAGAAGACCGTGCAGCGATCGCTCAAGCTAAATTAATCTTTTACAATGGCTACAACCTAGAACCACAATTAATTAAGACAATTAATAGTAGTGATAATAAATCTCTAAAAGTCGCTGTTAGTCAAATTGCAGTTCCTAAACCGCAAACATTTATAATTAACGGTCGTTCCGTGGTTAATCCTTACATTTGGCATAATCCTAAAAATGCCGTGAGAATGGTAGATGTTATTAATAACAATTTAAAAAAAATCTCTCCAAGTAACTCTGATATATATCAAGAAAATACTAAAAAACTCAAAAATGAAATTACTCAATTAGATAAATGGGTGAAATCTAGAATCGCCAGTATTCCCAAAGATAAACTAAGAGTAATTACAACTAATAATGCTATAGATTATTACACCAAAAATTATGGTATTCCTGCTGCCAGTTTCGGGACTGAAGCTCAAGCTACAGAGCAAAGAGTAAAGAATTTAGTGCGCTATATTCAAAAGTCAAAAGTACCTACTGTATTTGTAGAAAATAATGTCCAAACTAGGCTCATAGAATCAGTTGCCACAGATGCAAATGTCAAATTGTCAGAAAGGCAACTATATACTCAAGACTTAGGAGAAACGGGAAGTTATGCAGATACTTACCAAAATATGATAGCTGCTAATACTCGCACTATTGTAGAGGGCTTGGGCGGAACATACTTAATTTTCCCCCCGAAAATACAGCAATCTCAAAAGTAGTATTTCACGAGATTAATTTTGACAGGTTGCGGGTGTTCAGATCCCCGACTTTTTTAAAAAAGTCGGGGATCTATGACTTGTCATAATTTGTGTAGTGGGCTACTAGCCATAAGTTAAGGTAATTTCCTAGTCTCAACACTAATCAAAGACTAAACTTTCCTTATGCGAAAAACTCTGACTTCAGTATAGGGACAAAATTTTGTTGATTTTATAGAGTAAACCCATCTGGTAAGGATGATTATCTCAGAAACCCCTATCTTATAACGATTTTGGATTTTGGATTAAAAGCCTAAATTCGGGAATCAGGGTTTCAGACTTCAGTCCGTAAGTCCTAATTTTTACTTGGTGTTTAGCGAATTCCAACCAACGTTAGTATCAGAGGGACAGTTATGAAACTAGAAGGAAAAGTAGCGTTGGTTACAGGTAGTAGCCAAGGGATAGGACAGGCGATCGCAATTCGGTTGGCACAGGAAGGAGCAAGTATTGTAATTAATTACCGTTCTCACCCCGAAGGCGCGGAAGCAACCTTAGCCCAGGTGAAAGAAGCTGGCGGTAAATGTCACATGGTGGACGGTTTGACAATTCAAGCCGATACAGGAATCGTTACCGACGTACAGCGCATGATTGCTGATAGTATTGCTCACTTTGGTAAGTTGGATATTTTAGTAAACAATGCCGGTATCGAAAAGAACGCTAATTTTTGGGATGTGACGGAAAAAGATTATGATGCCGTCATGAACGTGAATCTCAAGGGCGTATTTTTTGCGACACAAGCATTTGTTAAACATTTGCTAGACACCAAGCAACCAGGCAAAATCATTAATATTAGTTCTGTACACCAAGAATTACCCTTTCCTCACTTTGCGGCTTACTGTGTGAGTAAAGGCGGCTTAAAAATGCTCACCCGTAACTTAGCCGTTGAACTAGCTCCTTATGGGATTACGATTAACAATGTTGCACCAGGGGCAATTGAAACACCCATTAATACCAAACTTTTAAACGATCCTGAAAAGTTGGGCGCACTTTTAAAGAACATTCCCTTGGGACGATTAGGGCAACCAAAAGATGTAGCTTCCATTGTGGCATTTTTAGCTTCTGCCGATTCGGATTATGTCACAGGCACAACATTCTTCGTAGATGGTGGCTTGCTTTGGAATTATCAGGAACAGTGAAGAGGAAGGGGGCAGGGGGCAGGGGAGCAGGGGGACAAGGTAGACAAGGTAGACAAGATTCCAATGCCCTATGCCCTATGCCCAATTCCCTATGCCCATTTTGCAGGTTTATTAGCCAGTGTTAATAACTCATTAATGGAGTTCTCAGACTGATCGGCGAGTATTAATTATTCTCCAAGAAGAATTTTGAATTGTTATGACTCCAGAAGAAATCAGATTACGGTTAGATCAAGAACGTGTCGCCTACTGGAAACGCTGGGGGCCTTATTTGAGCGATCGCCAGTGGGGTACGGTACGGGAAGATTATAGTGATAATGGGACGGCTTGGGATTATTTTCCCCATGATCAGGCGCGATCGCGTGTTTATCGTTGGGGGGAAGATGGAATTGCAGGCATTTCTGATAGTCGTCAGCGTTTGTGTTTTGCGATCGCCCTGTGGAATGGTAATGATGCGATTCTCAAGGAACGCCTGTTTGGACTGACGGGGACAGAAGGCAATCACGGTGAGGATGTTAAAGAATATTACTTCTATCTTGACAATACGCCTACCCATTCCTACATGAAATGCTTATATAAATATCCCCAACAGGCATTTCCCTATACGCAATTGGTGCAGGAAAATCAACGCCGCAGCAAGTATGAGCCGGAATTTGAGTTACTAGACACGGGTATTTTTGCCGATAACCGTTATTTTGATGTGTTCGTTGAGTATGCCAAAGCCACACCGGAAGATATTTTAATTCAAATAGCGATCGCTAATCGTAGTTCCCAATCTCACAGTCTTCATCTTTTACCGACACTCTGGTTTCGCAATCTTTGGGCTTGGAATCCTGAAGTTGAAAAGCCTTTTATAAAGGTGGTGCAGTCAGACAGCAACTTCAGTTTAATCGAAGCTAATCATTCAACCTTGGGGACTCGCTGGTTGTATTGCCAAGGAGATGCCGAACTCCTATTTACTGATAATGAAACTAACTACGAACGCCTGTTTGGCTTGGAAAATGGTTCACCCTATGTCAAAGATGGCATAAATGAATATGTAGTTAATGGCAAAACCACAGCCGTCAATCCCAACCGCATCGGTACAAAGTTTGCGGCGCATTATCAATTAGACATCGCACCAGGGGAAACTAAAATTGTACGTCTGCGTTTGAGTGATGTGCAGACATTGACTGATCCCTTCGGCGCATATTTTGACACCACTTTCCAAACACGCATTGCTGAAGCGGATGAGTTTTACCATCGCATTTGCCCTTTTCCCATATCAGAGGATGAGCGCAACATTCAGCGACAGGCTTTTGCTGGATTACTCTGGAGTAAGCAATATTATCACTATGTCGTCCATAATTGGTTAAATGGCGACCCTGGACAACCTCCACCACCAGCCACCAGGAAAACCGGACGTAACCATGAATGGATTTCGTTATTTAGTGAAGATATTCTTTCCATGCCCGATAAATGGGAATATCCTTGGTTTGCTGCTTGGGATTTAGCCTTTCATCTGATTCCTTTAGCTGTCATCGATCCAGATTTTGCCAAGCTGCAATTAGACCGGTTGACAAGGGAATGGTATATGCAGCCTAATGGACAGATGCCTGCTTATGAATGGGCTTTTAGTGATGTTAATCCACCTGTGCAAGCTTGGGCAGCCTTGCGGGTTTATGAAATTGAGCAGAAGATTTATCAAAGAAGCGATCGCGCTTTTTTACAAAAAGTCTTTCACAAGTTATTGCTGAATTTCACTTGGTGGGTAAATCGCAAAGATGTAGAGGGTAAAAACGTCTTTCAGGGCGGATTTTTGGGACTAGATAATATTGGAGTATTTGATAGGAGCAAAGAACTACCCACAGGCGGACATCTTAACCAAGCCGACGGCACAAGTTGGATGGGAATGTACTGTTTAAATATGTTAGCGATCGCCTTGGAACTTGCCAAGGAGGATGCTAGCTATGAAGATATTGCTAGCAAATTCTTTGAACATTTCCTCTATATTGCCGATGCCATTGATGGTATTGGGAATGCAGATATTTCGCTTTGGAATGAGGAAGACGGGTTTTATTATGATGCCTTACATTTACCCGATGGCAGGCAACTACCTCTGAAAGTGCGCTCAATGGTGGGGTTAATTCCTCTCTATGCCGTTAACGTGTTGGAACTAGCCACATTAGAAAGGTTTCCCGGCTTTAAACGCCGTATGATGTGGTTTATCCGCAACCGTCCCGACTTAAAAAATAACGTCGCCTGTATGGAAACACCGGGGGTAGGGGCAAGAAGATTATTGGCGATCGCCTATCGGAGTAAACTGCAACGTATCCTGCAAAGAATGTTAGACGAGAACGAATTCCTAAGTCCCTACGGAATTCGCGCAGTCTCTAAGTATCATCTTGAACATCCATATATATTACACGAAGGGCAGAACGATTACTGTGTCCGCTACGAACCTGCCGAATCGACTACCAGTTTATTTGGTGGCAATTCCAACTGGCGGGGGCCGATTTGGTTTCCCGTCAACTACTTAATTATAGAAGCTCTGTGGAAATTTTATGACTACTTTGGGGATGAATTGCAAGTAGAATTTCCCACAGGTTCAGGGCAACAAATGACACTTAAACAAGTAGCGATCGCCCTATCTAATCGCCTCATTGCCATTTTTCAACAGGATACAACCGGTCGTCGTCCAGTGTATGGCGGTCAAGAAACCTTACAATCCGACCCCCATTGGCGCAACTATGTCTTATTCTACGAATACTTTCACGGCGATAACGGTGCAGGAATTGGGGCTAGTCATCAAACAGGTTGGACAGGATTAGTTGCAGCCATGATTCTGCAAAATGCTGAACACAAAGCATAGATTTAGACATCTATATTCTTACCTTACACCCCTACACCCTTACACCCCTAAACCCCTATCTTGAATCATGGAAACATTCAGAAAACACCTGCCGGAATACTTAATGGAAGCGGCAGAACTGGGGATATTTATGATTGCGGCTGGCGTGTTTACCTGCATATTTGAATATCCCGGTTCTCCCATTCATCAAGCAATTCCTAATGGTGATATGCGGCGGTTTTTAACTGGTGTAGTCATGGGTTTAACTGCAATTTCCCTGATTTATTCCCCTTGGGGTAAACAATCAGGCGCACATATGAATCCCGCCGTCACCCTCACTTTCTATCGTTTAGGAAAAGTCAAACGACAAGACGCTATTTTCTACATCCTGTTTCAATGCTTGGGTGGATTGTTGGGTATTTATCTAGTGGCAATTTTGTTCCGTCAAGTATTCACTAAACCACCCATAAACTACATTGTCACCGTACCAGGGACACTAGGTTGGATTGCAGCCCTATTCAGTGAAATCATCATTGCCTTTGTCATGATGATGACAGTCTTGGTAGTTAGCAATAATCAGAAACTCAATCGCTTTACAGGATTATTTGCCGGGTTCCTGGTGGTATTGTACGTTTTTTTTGCCGCTCCCATCTCTGGCTTTGGCATGAACCCAGCCCGCAGCCTAGCCTCAGCCTTACCCGCCCAAATTTGGACAGCATTTTGGCTATATGTCATCGTCCCACCTTTAGGGATGTTACTAGCATCAGAAGTATACAAATATCTGTTTGGCAACCGCACCGTCAAATGTGCCAAATTACACCATGACAATCATAAACGCTGTATTTTTCGCTGTAACTACAACCGTAACGGCACAATCAACTTAAGCGACAGCCTACCCATGTCAAGAGAATAAGGGACTAGGAAATATCCTATCACTGTGTGGGCAGGGGGGCAGGGAGCAGGGGGAAAACAAGAAAATTATTTCTTAAACCTTACCAATTTTGGATTAAAAACCCAAATTCATAGCTTATTCCAGAATCAAGAAACAACACTACCCATCCCAATAATCTTCTGCGCCTTTCTTTGCGTCTACCCTTCGGGAACGGCTTCGCCGAATGCGCCTACCGCAAGCGGTTCCGCGTTAGCGGTATGCGTGAGCTTTCTCCTTCCCGCAACCCCAAAATATCCAAGAGGCCTAAACAACCATGACAACCAACACACATTATGACGTAATTATCATCGGAACTGGTGCAGGTGGCGGCACGTTAGCCTATCACCTCGCCCCCAGTGGCAAAAAGATTTTAATCTTAGAACGAGGGAAATTTTTACCCAGAGAAAAAGAAAACTGGAGTGCCTTAGAAGTTTATCAACTAGAGCGATATCACACTCAAGAAAATTGGTACGATGTCAACGATAAACCTTTCCGTCCAGGAATGAATTATTGGGTGGGAGGTAACACCAAAGTTTATGGTGCAGCTTTACTGCGATTACGGGAACGCGATTTTGAGGAAGTAAAACACAAAGATGGTATTTCTCCCGCATGGCCTTTAAAATATCCAGATTTTGAAGCTTATTACACTCAAGCCGAGCAGCTTTACGATGTTCACGGTCAAGATGGTCTTGATCCTACCGAGCCACCCCGCAGTTTACCTTATCCCTATCCCCCAGTAAACCATGAACCGCGAATGCAGGAATTAGTCAATAGTCTCAAGCATGAGGCGGGATTAAGTCCTTTTCATCTCCCCTTGGGCTTAAAACTCAACGAAGTAGATAAAACTTTGGGGAACTGTATTCGATGTAATACTTGCGATGGTTTCCCCTGCTTAACTCAAGGTAAAGCTGATGCTGAAGTTAATTGCATCCAAAATATCCGCTATCAGCCCAATATCACTTTACTCACCGACACTAAAGTCACGCGTTTACATACTAGCCCTTCTGGGCGAGAAGTGAGCAAGGTTGAAGCTGAAGTTAATGGGGAAACCCAATTTTTTACAGGCGATATTGTGGTAGTGGCTTGTGGTGCAATTAACTCCGCCGCCTTATTGCTGCATTCTGCTAATGACCAACATCCCCAAGGATTAGCCAACAGTTCTGATCAGGTGGGGCGTAACTTGATGAAGCATATTTGCACCGCAATGGTGCAACTCAATACAAAACTTAACCTTTCGGTATATCAAAAAACCATCGCCATTAGTGATTTTTACTGGGGCGAACCTGATTTTCCCTACCCGATGGGTTTAGTACAAAATACGGGCAATGTTCTAGCAGATATGCTCCCTGCTGAAGTTCCTAGCCTACTAGCCCCACTATTAAGACTCAGACCAGAAGCAGAATTGAGAACCATTGCTGATCATACCGTCGGTTGGTGGTTGCAGACAGAAGATTTACCACACCCGCAAAATCGAGTGCGAGTCAAAGAGAATAAAGTTTATTTAGAGTATCAAATCAACAACCGCGAAGCAAGCGATCGCCTGACTCAACGCTGGGTAAATGTCCTCAAACAAGTTGATCGAGCAGAACATTGTGTTCCCTTTAGTTTATACCCCCGCAACCTCATGCCCCTCCAGTCTGTAGGTCATCAATGCGGAACTTGTCGCTTTGGGGAAGATCCCGCAACATCGGTACTGGATTTAAATTGCCGTACCCATGACATTGATAATCTCTATGTTGTCGATAGCAGTTTCTTTCCTTCTAGTGCGGCTGTGAATCCCACACTGACTATTATTGCTAATTCATTGCGGGTAGGCGACCATTTGTTAGCTAGATTATAGGGGAGTGATGAGTGATGAGTGCTGAGTGCTGAGTAATGAGTAATGAGTAATGAGTAATGAGTGAAGTTTTCTCCCCCTGCACCCTGCACCCCTGCACCCCTGCCTCCCCTAAACCCCTAACTCTGAGGCTCAAATTCTTGGACAAACTCTGTTAAGAATCTAAAGGCCTTGAGAATATAGGTAGTACAATCTCTGGGGGAGGTGTTGTAAAAATGTCGCCATGCGCTGGCTTTATCTTCATCATAGCGATCGCCGCGTTCGGGATGTCCATCTAGCCAAGCTAAACGCACCGCGTGACCAATTAATACATCCAATACAATATATTCTTCAATTTGCAGATTGGGGTTTTTAGAGGCGATCGCGGCTAGTTCCATGAGTGCTTCAATGTTAACGTGGCGATATTCTGGGGCTTCAATCTTATTTAATAGATGTTCCACTAATAAAGCAAAATTCTTCTCCCCGGCTGTCATCTCAGATAACATGACATCGCTTTCTAAACGATTGCGACGCTCTAATTTATCGCCAATTACTAAACCTTTACAATGGTGCATTAATAACCAAACTTGCTGAAAGAAGTTTTTGGGGACGCGGCTGAGTGCGCCTTCAGCTTGACGGAAGCGTCGCCAACCACCCACAGGAATTTCCTGTGCTTCTGTTTCTTCGGTAATCACGGGTAACACTACCCAATCAATGTCACTTTCTTTTTGCTTGACGTGGAGTGATTCCTGCTGACGTAACAAACTACTCATCCCTGTGTATGCAGTCAATACTTGACGCAGACGGTTTTTCACTTCAAAGGGTGCAAGTTCCATTAACTTTTCATAGGCTTCATCTTGAGTGACGCGCAACTCTCGCGCTAGTTCGCTGGTAATTAATAAGATGAGATAACCTACTCTCAGGGTGAGTAATCCTTGAAATAATTCTGGCTCTGTTTTAATTAAGATACCCAAGTAAATTAAAATTTCTTGAGTTAAGACGCGATCGCGGATATCCTCACGACAGAAGTTATTAATCTTATCGAAAATTTCATTATGAGGCATGGGGACTGTAATTAGCGAGGCTTCACTATAAGCCCTACCCACGGCAATTTGTTTACCCCTAACCAAAATACTTGTCACCGCATCCGATAAGCCAATATCCACCATTTGCAATAAACCCGCCGCCCGACGAACTACCGCCCAATGGCCGTAATCCCCAGCTTTGGTGTAGACTTCATTGAGTAAATAAGCCACCGTTACAGGGTGATCATTCCCCCCAAAGCCTGTATCAAATTCTAATCCTTGCAAACGGGTCAAAGTCTGCAATAATTCAATTTGCTCATAGAGGTTTTCTGATGAACGCACAGATGACAATAATAAACTCAAGTTAGTTTCACATTCCATCTGGAATTCTTGAGTATGCCCTAAACGCCAGTTTTTACCAGGATGATACGCCAAATAATAGCAATGTGGTGCCGCATTTTGCATAGCTAACTGCGTAAAATCACCTGCGGGGAGAAAGTCTATCCTTTGAATTCCCGCCGTTAGCATCAGTTGATTGAGTTTTCCTAGTTTAACTTTTACACCATTACAAACACCTTCTTTTAACTCCTGCATCAGTTCTAATAAAGCTTGAGAACCAGTTTCTAAAATGGTGTGTGTCAACATTAAAGTTAAAGTTGGACGACCTAAATCACTCCAATATTTTTGAATATATGCCAATTCGCTTCTAATTTGATCTACCAAAAAATGATAATCCAGCGTTAAATAAAACTGCTGTGAGTCTAGAAATGATGGCAGAAATACCACTGTTTCGCCTTGGATGCGAAAAATTCGAGATGTAGTTAAACTGCGTAATCTTCTCACTGGTCGTCCAGTTAACCCCAGTTTATCATTGCGCCCAATTTGAGTATAAATATGGGAAAGTTCCCCTGCCTTTCTGACTTGAATGGGTTCTACTTGTTTGGGTGTTTGGGTTTCAATCCCATGTACTTCTAACTCTAATTGTAAATCTTCGTCTTCGGCTAATAGAGCAATCTGCACTAAAGCTTCCCGATTTTTCCCAACACACAAATGTCTCCCCAATGGGTCAATATCACCGATGGCTAATAACCCTTCACTCAACATTTGACCGAGAAAATATAAACTTTGCGCCCACACCAAGGGGATATTTTCATTCGGTAAACGTGGTTGACTTTGGGGGACTAATTTTTCGGCTTCGACGTTTTCCGTCGGCACATAATATAATTCTGGTAATAGCTGTAATCCATCTCGTTCAACTAATAAATTGGCTAGACTTTCTTGGTAAAACTTAACTTGTTTTTTATCACCACGAAATAACCCATCCAGGGCTAAATAAGTGAAAAATAACGGCCATTCACATTCAATATGCTCAAATTGTTTCAATTCCCAGGGTTCATAATGCAGCCGTTGAGTATCTTCTAAAACCGTTTGATGTCCATCCCGCAAAAAGCGTTTGCAACCGTATTTTCCTTGGAGTTTATTAATAATATCGTTGAGTGTGCGTTCTCTTAACTGCACATCTTCGACAGCAAAAGCCGGATAGCTAATAATACTTAATAAAGCCGCATCAATTTCTTTTGATGCCGATTCTCTCGGTAATAATGATTCTAAAGTAATCCGAGCGCGAGCAATTTCGTCTGGTAATACGTGAATAACAGAAGCTTGACTTCCCCTGACTCCAAATACATCTAGTCCGTTGATAGCTTCTAGCGCGGCTTTCGCCATCCCCACAGAACTGGTGTTTAACTCTGCGTTACCATGATTGATTTTATTTCCCCGTTCCCAAATACCATAATCGGGGGTGCGATAGGCGCGTCCAATGTAGTAAACCAGGTTTTGGACAAAGTTAACTTCGTCAATTGTATAAACGATCTGCAACCCAGAAGCCGTCATTTGTGCCAGCATCAATAAAAATATTGATGTCGCATCTAATTGCAGATGTCCCCATTCATCATCACCAACGACAATATCGCCGGTTGTTGTATTGTATTTGGCGTGTAAGCCATCTAGAAGTGATTGTGTGTGCTTAAATTGTTCGACTTTGTGGGCTTGTCGCATCATTGCAAACAATAATCCACGCATCAATTTAATCACACTGTGTTCTAATTCATAGGTGCGCCCTTTATCTTCATCTACCTTACGATATGCCAGGGCTAAACCCCAAACCGCCAAGATACTATAAACATTATCTCTCACCCAAGCATCTGTATAATCACCGTGGGCTGTTATGGCTGTGCTGGCTGGTAACAAGCCGGTAATAGGATTTTGACGCATCAAAATGATGCTTTTGATTTGCTGGTAGTAATACTCCAGACGGGCTTGTGATGTGTTGGCTGTTGTCATAATTCTATTAATAGCACCTTGCGGAATATCACCCTGTAGCCGTGAAGTCAATCAATATTTGGATTTTAGATTTTAGATTGATCCTGACCACAAGGGTGCAGGGCTTGGAGATGGAAAATTGACGACTTTAGATTTATTCCGCCCAAAAGGGGCAGGGCATGAACCCAAAAACCTCAATCCAAAATCCAAAATTTAAAATCTAAAATTCGGAGGGTCAATGGTAGATGCTACAGCTGAGGGTGTTGAGGATTTACTATTATCTCGCGTTAGTGAGCATTTGGTTGCAAAATTGTAAAGTAATTATAACTAAAATCTAAAAACTTTGTAAAATCTTTACCAATACCAATCAACATTGATACCAGATTTTTACATTTCTTTAGTTATATATAAGACACCAACAGATGTTGTCTAGTATCCGCAAGCACAAAGTCGATCAACGAAATTGTGAATTGGGTGAGATGTGTGTCAATGAATTAATCTAAATATGAGGATATGAGTTATGTCTTTACGTTATAACCAAAATCAAGCTCCGCTACTCAAGGTAGTTTATTCCCAAGTGAAAGTCAACGGCAAGTTGGAGTTAGTACCTTTAGAACTCTATGCAGATGGTTCACTCAAGCGGTCTGTAGTTTAATGTTGGGTGAATTCAAGGAAATGGGGAATGGGAAATGTTGGGTACTGTTCCCTTACATGACTAAAGCAGTAGAATCACCCACAAAAAAAGACTCAAGCTGTGCAGCAGTTAAGTCTCCTAGTAACAACAGTTCAATAACTTCATCCCCAGTGGTGAGAGTGCCACTACGGTAAAATTCATTAATGATAATTTTTGCCATACTTTTGCCTTTAGTTGTTAACTCATCCCTGTATTGTTCAGAAATTTTGCTTAACTCAAGGTAAAGATGAAGTAGGCATCTGTTTAAGCAACAAAAATAACAAAACCCCAACTCTTTTAACAAGTTGAGGATGCGGTTTTTCTCAAGAGTTGAGACTTAATTAGCTAGCAAATTACACAAAAACACCAGTTGATTTAATTTGATCCTCCCATCAGCACTGTTTCATCATCATCGTCATCATCTAAATATTCTTCTTCATCTGGTTCTTGGAAAGCTGCAATTACTTCTTCAATAATTTCTTGTGCTTCTTCTTCCTCCAGTTTTAACGCTTCCTGGAGTTTTTTCAGGTAAGGCTGTTTGGTGGTGGGTACTACTAGTTCCTCTTCGTCTATGAGTATAACTACAGCTGCTGCAAAA
Organism: Nostoc sp. CENA543; assembly: GCF_002896875.1. GTDB lineage: Bacteria > Cyanobacteriota > Cyanobacteriia > Cyanobacteriales > Nostocaceae > Trichormus. The sequence goes on along the minus strand of NZ_CP023278.1, from coordinate 4,450,138 downwards.
CCATCCCATAGCATTTCTTCAGGTAAAGATTGAGTGGCTGTATTTAACAAAGTTCCAACCCCTTGTTCTGTGGCAATTGCTAGGAGTCCATCCACAGTTTCAATGATTTCATCTTCAGAATATTCTGCAAATACCTCAAACTCCCAAAGAATACTGGCTAAATCTTCGGCATCTACCTCTTCAATTGTAGAATCAGCGATCGCAGTTGCAACCGCGATCGCCGCTACAGCTTCCTCTGCATTCAATGGTTCTGCTGTGGCGTTTTTCGCCTCAAAAATCTGATCATAATTGCTCATAATTACTCCCTTTCACTCACGGAATTATACAAACATTTAACAAGCGATCGTACATAAAACCTGGGGTTACACAAAATTGGTATTTGTACGGTCATAGCAAATCATTACTACCATACCGCCTTGCCTTTATTCTCTAGCAGGTGAAATATTTCTCTGAGAATATTTACTCTCATTAGTCATGAGTTTTTTCCCTCCACTCAATCCCTTTTGAGTATATTTACTAAATAAAATTTTGAATTATATTTTTTGTTAAGTTTCCCTAGATTGGTCTAATATAGAGAAACGGTAGTTCACAACATAGCAATAGCACTCATTCAAGAGGCTAAGGAACGCTAACTGCCAAGTTAAGGTTGCTCATGAAGTAGAAACCAAAATTAAACGTCAGCGTATATTTAAGTGGCTCGTCCACTGCCAATCTTAGCTCAGAGCGATCAACGCTTAATCTGGTTCAACTACTGACAAAACGGCAATTTTAGGCTAGTAGCGTTACTCTGGCTGTGGTTAACAGCTAGTCATCTATAAGACTAGTGAAAAATCTCATAGCTAGCCGTTCTCCTCAACAGAGTTGAGGAATATTAATCAATAAAGAAGTCATAAGGAACTACTTCCTGATTTTGATCACCAAAACCAGAATTTTTCTTGAATTTTCTGGGGCTGGCGAATATTCATAGGAATATGTTCTTAGCGCATCTTGAGATTGATGATTTAGCAGGAGGGAATTATTTCCCGAAATCCATGCTATAGCTACATCTATTTGTTAGATCAATTCATGATCAGCTGTCACGCATCTAACTTACACAGCTTTTATTTTTATGATGAGCTGTTGACTGTTGAATGTTAATGGTTAATAGTCAACAAATTTCATGGGTAGTTGTGTAATTTAAAACGTCATAGCCGAAATATCCTCTGGAGTTAATTTCACTGCTATTAACTCTCAAAAAACGCTAATGAGAAAGAGTTTGACTTATTTCTTTCCCATTGTGCTAGCGCATCACTGCACTAGTTTGAGGCGTAAGCGAGGAACTAATTTAATTTATTGATCTCATTTTCTGAATTTCATCCCTAACTAGGAATGAAGGTTTGTTCTTGCGGCATTTCTGTAGAGAAATGTCCTAGACTCACGCATCACTGCTTCCATTGTTTGACTCCTCACACCCTCACAACCTCATCAGAATGCTATGAATGATTTTAAATTTATCTTGACTGTCTGTATTTCGGCAGTAGCTTACCTAGCCAGCGTTTACCTATTGATTTCATTGTCACAAAACTCAAATGAGTACACCGACTGAGTGGATTATTAATATATAAATTAAGGTAATCATTGCTTTAATTTATAAACATCATGTTGAATTTATGAGTAACATAGTGATTTAAACCCGGTTTTACAGCCGGGTTTATAGTAGGGAAGTAAAAATTTCCCAATCAAAAATTAATATAATCAACCATTGTCTTGAACTTCAGATTTTGCTGCCGAGGAGGGACGTTTACCAGAATTACGGACATTAATAAATCTACCAATTAACTCAAACCAAAAAGGCGCACCCATTGATATAGCAATTCCACTAATTAACCAGCCAAAACCCATCGTCAAATAACTATTAATTAAGGCTGGATTTTTCTGAGATTTTTTAGTCCCCAATTGCTGCTCTAAATTAACCTGATTCCAGCCGATTGGTAAGGTAATTTCCTCTATAATATTATTAGTTTGGGCTTGCAAACTCTTGATTTCTGCTGGCGAATTCACACTATTAGACTGTACTACTTGTCCAGCATTATTCACGATCGCTGTACGAATAGCCGCATCTTGAGATAAAATGCTGACAATGTGAAATGTATCGACATTGGCAATAACAGCGATACTAATCCCAATTAACAGTGCCACACCTTTAGCATTACGTCGATAAACTCCAGATGCTCTTTCCATTGAATTATCGAAGGTAGTGGCGATTTCTTGACGGAGGATATTAATACCTTCTTCTGTAGATTTCGCCTGAATTTGAGCGCGTTTCGCCAATGAAGCCATGTTGTCAATCACTGATGGTGGTAGCTTTTGAGTGAATGTTTCTAGTTTTTGACAAAGATATTGAAATGTTTGATAGGCTTCACTGTCTTTATCTTGAAATTCACTGATAAATTCTTGATGGATGGTACTACCTACATTCATTAGTTGTACTACTTCATGGATGTTAGGACGTAATCCTTGTAAACAAATAGTTGCTTCAATATCATCAAAGATATCTTTCCTAAATAGCTTTAATCGCTGGAGTGTTTTATTAATTAATGGATGTTCTGGTATATCTAGTTCAAAAAATCCAATGAATTTATCTAAACTCTTAGCCAGCCGATTGACGCTAGTAGTTAAATCAGTTTTATTTTTTTGGTAGTCACTAATAATATTTTTGAATTCTCTTTCTAGTTCTCGAAAATCTTGGTCAATATTATCTAAAAATTTCTGTACTTGTTCATCTGCATCATATGTTTGTTCTCGCAAACTAATTAAAATATTTTGTAGGCTATTAAATTGTTGATGGGCAAAATTGATTAACCTTGATTCTGTAAGCTTGTCTACCAGTTGAGGAATACCTAAAGTTTCCATGAGAGTGGTAGCAAAAGTATCAGCAGGAATGTATGAAGGCGCACTCCGTTTTTCAAATTTGGGTTTTCCCTGAGAATTTTTCGTATATCCAAAAATGCTATTAGTCCGCTTTTTTCCAGATAGCGATAATTTTACTGGAAGATTGGATATAAACCAAATTAGCTTACGAGGTAAAACAGTGAGAAAGCCTTTAGCTTCTTGATTGACACTCTTAATTAAAGGATGATCATATAACTCATTCACTAGTTCAATGATGCTGTCTTCTTCCGATTGATGGACATTACCAGCAATGAGAATTTCAATAGATTTTTTTAAATGTACTGCACGCCATTGCAATACAGTAGTAATCAGTTCTTGAATTTCTGATGCTAATAAACTTAAGATTAAGTAAATAAATACTAATCCAATGGTAATATCTAGTATCAAAGGTAAAGTCATGGATAGATGCCTCCAGGGGTAAGTAGCAAATTCTAGTACAGCTAAGACATAAATAAAGGAACTAATTAAAATAGGTGAAAAGCTTAATTCATCAATATTCTTTCTTTGTCTTTTTGAGCCTAGTTGGCAATAGTTGTATCATTTTTAGCCTAAAATGAGTGTTAAATAAGTTGAATCAAATTTCTGGTATTTTTCCCAAAAAAATAATCGCTGCTCAGAGAAAATTAAGCTAACCTGGGAATTTAGATTTGTTCAGTACAGAGGTTTAGACTGGGTGGAAAAATTAGAGACGTTCTTGGCAATGTCAGGATAAAGTGGTTTTTGGCTATAACAGCACTCCTGAACCCACGATGGTTTTTCACCCCTGAATTCTGAGTTCTGAATTCTTCTTCAACGAGCAAGCTAGTAAAATGATGATCTATAGAATATGCGAGAAGGAAGCTTTATTTGGGGTCATCTAGAAAGACAGCACCGCACGGCTGAAAAATGGATTGACTGGTTATGGTTAGTAGTGTTGCTAATAGCAGCATTGTTGCTATTCATCGTGAATTTAGGCGACTTGCCGTTGCGAGACTGGGATGAAGGAACTGTGGCACAGGTGGCTAAGGAGATTTGGCGCGCCTCTGCTGATGATCTGCGTTGGTTATACCCAACTTTGGGAGGAGAGGCTTACCATCACAAGCCACCTTTAGTTCACATTCTGATTGCTGGTGCTTATTCTCTAGGCGGCGTGAATGAATGGACGACACGCTTACCAGGAGCAATTTTAACTTCTTTATCAGTACCTTTACTGTATTGGTTAAGTCGTGAGATATTTCGCTATCGTTGGGCAGCAGTTTATAGTGCTTTAGTGTATCTGACGATGCTACCTGTGGTGCGTCATGGCAGGTTAGCCATCTTAGATGGGGTAGTAGTCAGTTTCTTCTTGGTGATGATGTTGTGCGTATTGCGATCGCGCCGAGATTTACGCTATTGCTTGGGTATAGGCTGGAGTTTTGGGTTGATTTGTCTCACCCAAGGACTGATGGGTGTAGTTTTGGGTGTTGTAGCGATCGCTTTTTTATTTTGGGATACCCCCAGATTACTCAAATGTCGCTATTTTTGGCTAGCGGTTGGCTTCGGGACGTTACCTGCACTGGGTTGGTATACCGCACAAATACTACACTATGGTCAAGATTTTATTCGCAATGGCTTATTCTATCAACTCCTGAATTACAGTACATTTACCCCTAATCATTCCCCTGCACCTTGGTTTTATGTCCTAGAACTACTCAAATGGACTTGGCCTTGGTTAATTTTTTTACCACAAACTGCCCGTCTAGTGTGGGAAAATCGCAACATGAGTTGGGCAAGACTAACTCTAGTTTGGGGAGGCGTTTATTTACTGCTGATTTCTCTGATTGGTGCTAAATATTCTTGTTATGTCTTGCCGATTTACCCTTGTTTAGCTTTGGCTTTCGGGACTCAGTTAGCAGAAATCGAAAACTTACCGTTATTTTCTCAATATCCCCGTGGTTGGGTAGTGGGGTTATCAATGTTGGCTGTCGTTGCTTCTTTTGGCAGCATTTACTTTAGTTGGGGAACACATCTTAAAACTGACTTGCAGCTAATTTTTGCAGCTTTTGCTTTAACGATGACACTAGCGGCGATTTTGGCTGAACGGGGTGATGGACAATTTCTCAGAATTTTATTTTGGGGAACTTATATATCGCTATTACTGTTAATGAAATCTCATTACTGGGTGTGGGAATTGTGGGAAGCCTATCCAGTGAAACCAGTTGCACATATGATTAACCGCGTCAACCCAAATGTTAGTAAAATTTATACATCCTTTCCAGAACATCGTCCCTCACTAAACTTTTATAGCGATCGCACCATCATTCCGGCTTCCTTCCCGGAACTGCAAAATTATTGGCAAGACAACAAAAAACCCTACATCCTGATCCAAGCATCCGATGCTAGAAAACTCCAGTTAGATTCTATGCAGTTAGTTGACGAAGTTGGCGACTGGAAATTGATCACTAAAGAGACAAATTTGAAATAGTTTGTAATTGAATGAGTTGGGGTTTGCATCCTCAACTCATTCAAGACCGCTAGATTGAAATTTTAGCGTGAATTCGATGACCTCTCCCCAAACCCCTCTCTCTTGAAAAGTTCTGTACGGAGGAAACCTCCGCACCCTGCGGGAAGCAAGCTACAGACTTTTCGCTCCGACGCGGAGAGGGGCTTAAATATCTTGAGACTTTAACGAGAAATGTGGGTTTTAAAGCCTCTCTCCTTGCAGGGGAGCCAGTGCGTTGCGGGGGTTTCCCCCGTTGTAGCAACTGGCGTGATACCATTTCACGAAAAATCTGATACAGATGTAAACCCTAAAATCCTTGCTACATCTAAGTTTTTTAATTGCGAATTGCGAATTGCGAATTGTGAATTGGTATGAGAGGTACTCTACGAGAAGAGCTTCGCTCTATGGAGAGGGGTTAATTCATCGAACTCCAACGTAGGCGCGCGTTAATTACGAATTACGAATGATGAAAATGCTTCTGTCTGTCGTCTTTCTAGACAAAGTGGATGTCGCTGACGCTGTAGCTAGTGGAAAAGATGGAAATGACATCAAAACCAGCAAATATAGGAGAGGATGCCAAATTCTGACTAGACGCATCGTAGACACCATTGGCTTTCACAATCTGATTTGCAGTTGCTACTAACACAGAATCATCAAAGGTTTTACTGCTATCGAATAGGAATGGACTGGCGATCGCAATATAATTACTACCGAAGATATAACCGTCTAGCTTTTTGAGTTGGATTTGATCCTGACCAGTTTGAAAATCAGTAATCAAGGCAAAGTCATTCAAACCTGCGAAACCGCCACCGCCTACATAATAGGGATTTTTCGCATCTCCTAAGACGAATTTATCAGGATCTGCTCCTCCGGTGAGGGTGTCTACTTCATTAATACCTGGTTGGAGACTGTTAGGATCAACGCCGATAATGGTATCTTTACCACCAAGACCAGAGATTTGATCATTGCCTCGACCACCAATCAATAAGTTACCTTGGTTATTACCGACTATGGTGTCAGCTTGGGAAGTGCCAGTGACGTTAACAAAGTTTTGAACGTTAAAGTTCAGTGTGCCTAACACTGGAACACCGTTAACGACGAGACTATTAGTAGAGAGATTGACGTTAAATGATGTGGTTGTGCTAGTGCCGGTAGAACCGTCAATGGTGTTGGCTTGACCTCTTGCACCGATGATAGTTTCAATGTTGAGGATTTGATCTATACCTGCTACGCCTTTATTGACAATACCAGCCGCTTGTAAGGTGATTGCAGTACCTAAATTACTATAGTCGGCTGTATCAAAGTCAGCACCACCATCGAGGGTGTCGTTACCAGTACCGCCGATCAGGATATCATTACCAGCCCCGCCTTGTACGATATCGTTACCGTCACCCAGTCGGGAAGTTGCAAGACTATTTTTACTTCCTCCACCTATGACATCATCACCAGCACCACCTTGTATGGTGTCATTACCGTTGAGTCCAAAAATTTCGTCGTTACCTTGACCACCAATTAGCAGGTTATTGTTGTTATCACCGATGATGCTATCGTTTTGTGCAGTACCGATAACATTTACAAATCTCTCCACTCTAAAATTCAATGTGCCGATGGTGGGAACTCCATTCACTATCAGACTGTTAGCTGAAAGATCAACCCTAACAAATGTAGTAGAACCTGTGGTGGTGGAAGCATCTATAGTATTAGCTTGTCCTTTCGCGCCAATTATAGTTTCAATGCCATTGAGTGTATCTGTTCCGACTTTGCCTTTTTGAACAATACCCGTAGCCTGTAAAGTAATAGCTTGACCTAGTTCACTGTAGTCAACAGTATCAATTCCTGTATCCCCAACTATGAAATCATTGCCTGCACTACCAATAATTCGATCATCTCCTTGCAAAGCAACTATTAGATCGTCAAACGCAGTACCAACAAGTAGATCATTAAATGGTGTGCCGATAATGTTGTTATACACGTCGCTATTTTTCCTTTAAATTCAGTTGAGGAACACAAATATTTGTGAGCAGTTTTAAAGATATCAGAATTAGGTTAACGATTTGATACAATCTCGTTAAAAATAAAACCATCTACAGAGTTCTTCTGATTTTCAATGCTATGGATTTCCTCGCGATCGCTTCATCATTACCACGGAAAACTAGATATCTCTCACACAGTTTCTTCTGAATTAATGAGCTTTGAAACTAAATTCCTGTAATCATGCAATTTATCTCTGTTTAAAGAAAATTTGCGATAAATCATTTGTTACATAATTTAGCAGATTTAGAAACGTCAAAGCATGAATCCGCCGTGTTTCACTTCATAATTATTAGCAGAATTTTATACTTTTAATAATAAGAGAACGAAAAAACTAGCGATAATCAAAAGTATATTTAGCTATGTGCCGAAGAGCAAAGAGGCTGATATGAAACCGATAGAAGTGAAAACTACAGAAGGTGTTCATGTAGAGATCAATCCTAATGCTATTTCTGAAATAGTCGAAGTGGAAGAAGAACAGCCTGGATTTTTAATTTTTCCAGGAAAAGAAGCTGTTTATGAAATCCATATGGTAGACCGAGAAGTTTACCGCGTGACTCAAGAAGAGCATGAAAAATTCAAGGCTTCCGCAGATGATTAGAGGCGATCAAACATAGAACTGCTTACTGTTCAAAATCACGAGATTGGGGTTGTAGAGGAGCAGAAGGACGAGACGGAAGATGATTTCGCAACAGTAGCAAAGGAATACTTAGCAATCCTAAAATCATGACTGTTCCAGTCATTAACCACACTCCCCAACGCTGGGGTTGATAATCACTGCGTTCGATTTGCCAAAATACCTGATTGTAACGCCACGCAGCCAAGCCAATAGTAATTACACCAAAAACCACAAGAAAAATCCCTAAGTTTTCTGAATTAAACCAGGGATTAACAGGTGTTTCTTTTTGTGTAATTGCAAAATTCAGTTGACGTAAAAATAACCCAAAACGAGCGATCGCAAACCCAAATCCAATTAAAGCGATAGAAGTGCGTAACCAAGCCAGAAAAGTCCGTTCGTTGGCTTGGTGTTCCCGTTGACGATCAACTTTTGGCGTTTTACTCATTGTTTAAGGGTATAGGGGTTTAAGGGTGTGAGGGTTTAAGGGTATAAGGGTATGAGGGTTTGCTTTATATTCACCACTCATTACCCATTACTCATTACTCATTACTTATTACTTATTACTTATTACTCACCACTTACCACTCACCACTTACCACTCACCACTCCTAATATCTTTCCGTTACTTGCACACGAATACGAGAGGTGGGACAACGCCAATCATCACCGGAGACATTTTGACAACCAGCTCTTTGCATAGCATCATAAGGTACACCAGGAGCAGAATAACGCCATCTTCCTTCCGGTGTCGGCCCAGAGCGTGCGCGTAAGTCTATATACCTAACTCCACGGTTGCGATCGCGATCGCGGGAATCTCTCCACTGATCCCGTCTTTCATCCCGAATCTGCACACGGATGCGCCGACTAGGACAACGCCAATCATCACCAGAGACATTTTGACAACCAGCTCTTTGCATGGCTTCATAAGGTATACCAGGAGCAGAATAACGCCATCTTCCTTCCGGTGTCGGCCCAGAACGTGCGCGTAATTCTATATACCGTCCCCTACCTCTTCTGTCTCGATTACCTTCCCAATCGTCCCTGTCGTAGACATCATAGCGATTATCTCTATCATCATCGTCATCTCTGTCATATCGATCATCTCTGTCATTTCTATCTCTTCGATATCGACAAATTCTCGCCGCATCCCTTGTGGAAACACCACGATCTCTGAGGTCTTGGATACAATTTCCTAATGACTCTTCGGCGAAGGCTGGCTGTTGTGGTAACAATAGCTCTGTGGATGCGATCGCACTGCCTAGTGAGGCTAGAGCAAAGATAGATGCGTTAGCAATATTTTTAAGTTTTAAGAACATAGTCTTACTCCTCACCACATGGAAATGTGGCGAATATTTGGTTGTTTCTAGAATCTACTTTGGGTCTGTTTTGAGACTTCCTACAAATGGATCACCCGATTGGCTGATTTTGTTGCCGATTTTAATAACTTTTAATACTTACGTAAGTATCTCAAGCTGATTCCCTCAATTGTCGCTCTTGATTTCGTTGTTGTAGATTATACATATGATTAAATAAGTGCCAGCAATATTCCTCCGGTAGTCCGCAGGTAACTGCACCACGCAGTACAACGTTAAAGTACCAGTCATTAGGTGCGGCTTCTTCTGCTAGCTTGTCTACTACTATGTAGGTGCGAACATCTTGATAAACTTGGTCTTGACAGTGAATATTGACTAATTCGTGACGATAAAGACCTTGTGCTACGCCTTCCCGTTTATCTAAATATTCACTGAGTCGCCAAGGTAGTTGATACAGTACACCCTTGACGCTGGCTTTCGGGTCTGGAACTATATCCAAAACACCACATTTGCGAGTTGGGGAATAGACATAAAATCCTAGTCTGTAACCTTGTAAGATACTGGGGCCGATTACATAATGATGGGTGTTTTCTCCTAGCGATCGCTTCAAATCCACTGGACACATACACGATCCGTAGGCGAAATAGTAAAACGTCGGCTCTTTTGGTAGCGGTTGTGGCAATTTTGGCTCTAACTTTACAGGATGATGAGATTGTACCCAAATGTGGTGTTGATGTCCGCTTTGATGACTCATGTATCCCTAGAAGTATTTACTGCTAGTCAAGATTTTAGTACATAAGCATTTAAAATACAACTATATCCTGATAGACAAACCGTAGTTTGTTGAGCAATTCATAATTGTAAAATAATTTTGTATATCATTGCGTTGATATGAAATCAACAGCAATGAGTAAAAAAATATATGATAAATAGATATTTTGGATATTGACAAAAATCATTTATTTCTTATTAAATTCCTAATTTATAAGACTTTGATTTAAAAGCTTAACAACTTGATCAGCTTCGATTTATAAAACTTAAAACATCAAGTTTATAGGCGAAAAAACATTTATAGGCTGTTAGCAACGATAGATGTTTCATAAATTACCAATAACTATTTCTAAAGACATAATTCTGGTAATTATGTCTAAAATCATAGGATTTAATACTTGCTTTTTAGGACTTAATTGCTAACAATAAAAGAGGGATTTAACAATCTCATAGTCAACTTAAGATCATTTGACCCTTCTACCCTAGTCCGCTCAAGCGGACTTTTTTTATTTATTCAGCGATTTGAAATACTCACTCCAACAGCACTGCTGAACCTCAACACGATATATCTCAGGCTTTAATACAAGCTAAAGTTTTGTGAGAAAATAGAGGCGATGAATGGAGCGATCGCCTAAAATTCTATGGATCATGATTTACTAGCCTTCTTTGCAGGTGTGGCTTTATTAATTACCTATCTGATTTTTTCAGCGTTAACAGAAATGGGGACTAAACTTCCCTGGAAGAAATGAACAAAACTAGGTAAGGACTGTATCCAGCGTTTTTATATTGAATACAAGTCCCCTCTTCATCGTCTGATCAATCCTAACTAACGCAGAGATTCAAATAAAACAGTGACAGTAATTAAGCACAAAAGTATCACACCCAACGGTACAAATAAATGCTGCAAAACAAAGATTAGTGCAGGAAGAATATGTAACGCGCCTAAAGCATGAGAAAGGGCGTAAACAATAACAAAGCCAAACAACATCAACAGAAAGTATTTCAGTGACTTAGAAGTAAAACGGAAGAGAATCGTGTCATGATGGGTATTCATAATTGCACTCCTGGAAAATTGTCGGGAAGAAACTAGAAATATTCGATTATTGCTGTTGAGATGTTACTTGTTGCTGTTGATTGTCGTTGTTTTGTTTATCTAACATTACAATCACTTGAAAAGCGATAAATAGAGATAACAACAGCAGCAAGAATGAACCAAACCCAGAAGGATGTCGATTAATTTCTCTCTCTACACCACATTTGAGACAAACATATCTGTTGGCATTCTTGCTATCTTGAGCAAAAGGGCAATAATTATGATTGCAATCGTGATGACAATCTTGATTCAACATTGTTGAAACTCCTGTAGGGTGAAGACTGACATACTGTTTCAAAACACTCTCTACAGAATCTAGTTAGTTAATGCTGACTACCTATTGAGTAAACGCTACTGTTATTTATTATTTAGTTGTGCTAGAGAACATTAATTATTCAGTTGTGATTGCTCATTATTCAATTCAGACTAGTAGCAATTTGCATCTTTCCTCAACCACATCTACTGGGCAATTAACTTAACCTGCCTGTATTGATTACAAGCATAATACAAGCGGATTTTATTTTCAGTATGATTCGGTATGATTCAGTATATTCCACTAAGTAAGAAAAAGTAGTTTATGGTACGGAGACGGGAAGAGAATTAGTAAAAATATGAGTATAATAAACCAACAATGATACAGACAATGATCGATGGGTGCAGAAGAAGCCTTAGAGCTTTTGGATAAATTAGTTCTTGATCAAACCGGTAAACGTCTCGACAATGTTCAAAGGGATATCCTGCGTTATCTTTGGGAGGATAGAAGAAATACATATAAAAACATAGCTAAACTTTGTCGTTACACAGAAGGACACGTAAAAGCAGTTGGTGCAGAATTATGGCGAATGCTTTCCGAGGTTCTGGGAGAACAAGTCACAAAATCAACTTTTCACACAGTTGTGCAGAGATTTTACAAATCGCAACTGCCCCAAAGAACGACAACTATTGTAAATCCAGCTCTTAATAATGGCAAGTCACAAGAAACAGAAGAGCATTTTTTGGGTAGAGAACGTGAAATTACTGAACTCAACACCCGTGTTAATTGTGGTGCGAAAATTATTTTAATTCAAGGTCAAGGTGGTGTCGGTAAAACTACCCTAGCACGTAAGTATCTCGAAACACAGGGTTTTTACTTACTAGAACTATGGATGGCGCAAGAAAGCCAAAATATCGTCACTGTTGAAAGTGTCGTAGAGGAATGGCTGCGGGGAGATTTTAACGAAGAACCCGGTAAAGAGTTTGGGATTAATCTGGAAAGACTGAGGCGCAAACTTCGAGATCCTAAGAGAAAAATTGGCGTTCTGATTGACAATTTAGAATCAGCCTTAGATCAAAACGGCTGTGTGATTCCTGAACATCGTCCTTACGTAGAACTGTTTAGAGTATTAGCAGACCCCACAGTACAATCTGTCACATTAATTACCAGTCGAGAACGTCTGTATGAATCTGGTGTAGATGTTGATTGTTATTTTCTCACAGGCTTAGACCAGTCAGCTTGGGAGCAATTTTTTGCTATTCGTCAAATTCAAGTTAGTTCCAATGCACTCAGGGAAATGTGTCAAGCTTTTGGCGGTAATGCGAAGGCGATGAAAATCATCACTGGTACAATTAGGACGGATTTTGAGGGTAATGCAGATATTTATTGGCGAGAAAATCGAGGTAATTTATTAATTGAGCGTGGGTTGGAAAACTTAGTATCTAGTCAGTTTAAACGATTGGAACAAATGGATAAGGCAGCTTATAAATTGCTTTGTCGCTTAGGTTGTTATCGTTATCAAGATATCAATCATGTTAGAATAACAGGCTTAGAATGTTTGCTGTGGGATATCTCAGAACCACAACACAGAAGAGTGATCAAGTCTTTATTTGATCGTTTATTGATAGAATGCCGTAAAGGGAAATACTGGTTACATCCTGTAATTTGTGCAGAAGCGATCGCTAGATTAAAGCAAAGTGGAGAATGGGAAATCGCTAACCGCAAAGCCGCAGAGTTTTGGACTAACAGCGTTACCACAGTCACAGAACCACAAAATGCGCTGATGGCACTAGAAGCTTATCACCATTATATGGAAATTGGAGATTTTGAAGCAGCCGCCAATGTGATTATTCAACGCCGACCGAATAGATGGGATAATAGCTTATCTTTGGGTGTATTGTTCAGTCGCCTTGGTCTTTTAGAAACTTTAATTGGTGCGATCGCTCCCCTAATTCCTCATTTAAAATCTGATTATCATCTGAGTGTTCTGTACAATATTTTAGGCAGAGCATATCACCAAGTGAGTAACATTTCCGCCGCACAAACAGGTAATATTTCTACAGCCATTGAGTTTCATCATAGAGCCTGCGAAATTGCGACTAGATGTAATTTTGTGCAGGAAAAAATATCTAGTATGTTTAATTTAGGTCTATGTTACATAGATTTGTGGGAGGTAGAAAGAGCCACTCATATTTTGCATTCAGTCAGAAACATGGTAATTAAGGATGATGATTATTACCAATATGTAGTGTATTGTTTATGCTGTTTAGCTTATTTAGATTCATCTGTCGGTTTTAATCAGAATATCACTTCGATGTTAGAAGAGGTAAAAAAAGGCTTATCCAGTGAAAAATTAACCTCTTGGGGTAGAGGAGTCAGCCTATTATTTATCAGCTTAACCTACAAAAATTTAGGTATGATTGAAGCTGCCCTAGAAACTTGCAGTCAAGCTATTCAACATTGTCAACATAATCAGTTTTCCGTTTTAGAAGCAAGAGCTACATCTTGTCTAGCCGCACTGTATCGAGAACAGGGAGAATTTACAATGGCGATAAGTAAACATCAAGAAGCCATCGCCAATATGAATAAGGTGGCTGATAAGTGTAACTTAGCCAAAGCCCACTATCAGTTAGGTTTGACTTATCAAAGAATCGGTGAGACACGAGAGAGTCTAGAGAATTTTAACAGAGCGATCGCTCTATTTAACGATATGCCAGCACCCAAACAAGTTGAGAAAGTGAGAAAAGCAATGGCAAAATAGTTATTGGTCAATAGTTATTAGTCATTAGTCATTAGGGGCGGGTTCTGTGAGAGGCTTACGTTGTCAAACAGATATTTTGGTTAAACCCGCCCATACATTAGTTCATAGTCGTCTTACTATATCCTTAACCTTCAAAATGACTAAACCACCAGATAATCAAATTAAAATCGAAGCGGGGACAGTAGTTTTGATCATATCGGTTCTGATACTTTTACCATTGCTGTTTGCTGGGTTTTTCCTACAATAACATCATGTCAAAATCCTTCTCAGGAAGCTGAGGGACTTGATAATAAAATCTATCCGTTCTTGAGTTTTAGCGGCGGTTTTAACTTCGCCTAGAATTTTCCGCATCTCCTGTAAGTTGTCTTGATTCTTTCCTATGAGAATCGGACGTAAAATTGCAGACGTTACGCTGTCTAGAGCTTGTGTACACTCTTGTTCAGCGTCTTTGAGTTTGTCTGCTTCTCTCCATTTATGATTTTTACGTGCATCTGTCCGTTCAAATTGTAGCTGTGACCGAATATTTTCTAAATCAGATGCAATTTGACGCAGTTGTTCGATATCTATGTCTGCATCTGGCTTGATTTGCTCTACGATAGTCTGCAATTTCTCAACGATTTCATCATTGGTAGACATACAAATTTTTATCCTATTTAATTGAGTTATTCACGATGTAGAAAGATAGGGCTAAAGCCCTTACTACAAACCTTTATTTAATTATCCTAATTTTTGACACAATTTCGGCTGTGAAGTGGGTGTTAGTCTAGTTTTAATGGAAACGTCCCGCAGGAAATCTCGCAAAGTTGGATCTGAATTAATCGTGGTTTCTAAAGTCTTCATTTTTGTTAACGCGGAACTATAATCTTTACCTGTAAGACTAGATGTTACACCAACGATTTGAGTGACTCTCGTAGCAATAACCTCGAAATCTAAGTCAGAGTATTCATCAATTAATTTCGATAGTTTACTGCCAGTATCTGCGGCTATGACTAATTGAGTGATAGAATCTTCAATCAATTTTTTCTCAGCCGCATTAATTCTTAACCACTCATCAATTTGTTCTGCAACTTGGCGTTTAATTTCTGCGGTATTCGTGGTGTTGTCAGATGACTCTGCATCACGATATTGTTGTTTTAAATCTTGTAATTTCAAGCTAATTAACACCCGTCGTGGATTGCTTGGTTTTGGTGGATTTGCTTGAATTTCTTTGGCTAAGAGTAACATTTTTACAGTTAAACATCTAGCAGGTTGTGTAGTTTTAGCAACTATTTGGGAACTGCCATAATCAATATTTTCTAAATTTTTAAATATCTCTAATGCTGTATCATATTCTGCTGTTAAGTCATCTAAATCTCGTTCCACTGCTGATGGTGGTTTATCTGTTGTATCATCTTGGGTAATAATTTTATTGACTTGGTTAATGTTGCTAAAATCGATGCCATTATCGTCCAACAATTGTTCCGTAATGTATTCACGAGATACGGAAGTTTCTAGAGGCACATTACCCAATGTGTAAATTTCTTTAACTGATGTTATGGCTGCAATGACTTGCTCATGAAATTTCTCCGCAGTTACTCTCAGCATTGCTCGTCTTTTTGGTGTGCAGCTACTCAAAGTCAAGCTGACGCTAATAGTAATACCTAATGTAAAAAGTCGGTGCAGAAATTTTTTTTTAACATGGGTTTGATTAATAAATCAGCTATTTCTAGCTATAAACATGAATAAGAGCCAGCTTAATTTATTAATTGGGCATTTTGCCTATATTTGTCAATATTTCTGCTTAATAGCTTATTAATTTGTAATTATTTGGCGAATTTTAGTTAATATTCTTATCTCAACTATAGACTTTGTAGAATCAAATCTTGCACTATTCTCGGTGTAGGGTGGGCTTTTTCTTCTCCTATACCCTACACCCTGGTGTCTCGTTCTATTGCTTGGGTAGAACTTGCTCTAATGCTTCTATGAGTCTATCAACGCTTTCGGGACGGCTGTTATAACCCATGAGTCCCACGCGCCAAACTTGACCAGCTAACTCACCTAAACCGCCACCAACTTCTATATTATGTTCGATGAGTAGTTGGCGTGCGATCGCCTTCCCATCGACACCAGCTGGAATGCGGACTGTAGTTAAAGTAGGCAAGCGATACTCTTTTTCTACATGTAAACTCAGTCCTATCTCTTCTAAGCGTTGCCACAGATATTCTACGTTTTTCTGGTGACGTTGCCAGCAATTCGCTAGTCCTTCTTCAGCAATTAAACGCAATGCTTCCCGCAGTCCATAATATAAGTTAATGGGGGCTGTGTGATGATAGACACGTTCGCTTCCCCAGTATTTAGCGAGTAAATTCATATCTAAATACCAGTTTGCTACCTTGGTGGGGCGTTTTTGCAATTTCTCCATTGCACGGGGACTCATAGTAAAGGGAGAAGCACCAGGGGAACAACCCAAGCCTTTTTGACTGCAACTATAGGCTAAATCTACTCCCCAAGCATCTAAGAAGATGGGAACACCGCCCAAACTCGTAACTGTATCTATTAATAAAAGTGTGCCGAATTCACGACACAATTCGCCCACCCCTTCTAATGGTTGGCGCGCACCTGTGGATGTTTCTGCATGAACTAAAGCCAAAATCGCCGGACGATGGGTTTCTAAAGCGGTGCGGAGTTCGGCGAGTGAAAAAACTTGTCCCCAAGGTTTGGTAATGGTGCGGACATCTGCGCCATATCTTCCGGCCATGTCAACTAAACGATTACCAAAATAACCAGCCACACCAATTAACACCACATCCCCAGGTTCTACAGCATTGGCGATAGTTGCTTCCATTGCCGCCGAACCCGTACCACTCACAGCAATAGTCAGTTGATTTTCTGTCTGCCACACATAGCGTAGCAGAGATTGAATTTCATCCATCAGGGCTAAGAAAGCTGGGTCAAGATGCCCTAATGGTGAGGTATTCATAGCCTGTAAAACTGCGGGGTGAGCATTAGAAGGCCCAGGCCCCAATAGCAGGCGGTTAGGAACTTCTAGGGGTTGTAGTTGTAAGCGTTGACTGTCATTGATAGAAATTGTCTGCGTCATAATTGTCGCCTATACGATACTTACCGAATCATAGAGCGATCGCATGACCCTTGAATAACTAAAAGTCCTTTCACTTTGGGAAGTAGGAAGGCGGAGGAGGCAGGGGGCAGGGTGCAGGGGAGAAAAATCCCATACCCAATCCCCAATCCCCAGTCCCCAATCCCCAGTCCCCAG
The DNA here is from genome assembly GCF_002896875.1 of Nostoc sp. CENA543. Taxonomy (GTDB): domain Bacteria; phylum Cyanobacteriota; class Cyanobacteriia; order Cyanobacteriales; family Nostocaceae; genus Trichormus. Next base: position 4,432,652 of record NZ_CP023278.1, on the reverse strand, counting down.
TCCCCAATCCCCAGTCCCCAGTCCCCAATCCCCAATCCCCAATCACCTCTGCATAATCATCTGAGCTACCTTATCCATAACTTGACTAAAGGGGTGTTCTGGATGACGTAAACAAAAGAGATCACTACTTGCTAATTGAATTAACTCCTCTGATAAAGGTAAAATACCTGCCACCTGCGCGTTATATGTCTTTTCTACTTGTTCACGTAAGGCATCAAAATCTAATGCTGGTAGGGCTTTATTAATTAACAGTAACATTTTTGGTACTTCTAATTTGCGGGCTACTTCCACAGTGACTGCTGTACCTTGAAAATCTTGGCGGTCAGGTCTGAGAATCAACACTAAAATATCAGAAATCGCGATAGAAAGTAAGGTTTCTTCATTTAGTCCAGGGTGAGTATCAATAAATAAATAATCTAAATTTAAAGCAGTTAATAAATCTTGAAAGCCTTCATTGAGCAAATTAAAATCAAAGCCTTCTCGTAAAACTTTAGTGATATCTCTCGCTTTAATACTGGAAGGTATTAAGTAAACTTTGCTATTTTTACCGACATTTTTTTGTAAAACTGATGTGACATCATAGGCTGTATCTTCTATAGAACAGCGTCCCCACAAATAATCATTGAGGGAATATTTCATTTTCTGTTCGTCAAAACCAAACAAAACATGAATCCCTGGGGATTGAATATCAGTATCGACAATACCGACGCGATGACCATAACGGGCGACGATTCCAGCTAAATTGGCGGTAGAGTTTGACTTACCTGTACCACCTCGAAATGAGTGGATAGAGACGATTTTTGACATGATGGTTTAGGATTTGGGGATTGGGCATGGGGAATTGGGCATTGGGCATTGGGTTGAATCTAGGTTTCTAATTTATCCCAAATGTTTTGAGGTAGGCGGCTTTTTTTCGGGCTTTTGAAATGGGGTTGATAATAGACAGTCTCCCCTTCATTGATGATTTGAATCAAACCTTGGGAAATAAAATTATCAATGTGCTGTTGTGCTAATTCTTCAGAAATATTCTGATTGTTGACAATCTCAGGTAAAGTAACTTTGTATTGGCGAATGATCCAATTCATTAATTGCCGTTGTTCATCGGGTAATTCTGTTAAATCTAAGATGGTTTTTGGTGTTGATGATACTTCAAATTCTGGTTCACTCATAATTCATCTGCCGGTAAAGTATATGTATTTCCCTTACACCCCTACACCCTTATACCCCTACACCCCTATTATTAAAAACTTACTTTTTGTTTTCTCTAAGTTTCTTCCCTCGATTTTGTAATTGTTGCCAATACTCTACATCTTCCTGTTCTTCTATGGGGTTTGATGTCGGTTCTACTGATTGATTATTCTGATCTTGAGTCTGTTCTGATGATTGATTTTTGTTACGGCGATCGCGCACTGCTTGTAAATAATCAACTTCTAGAATATTGGGCGTTAACTCTAATTTTGGCTGGATTGTGGGAGCTAAATGTATATCTTCCTGGGGGTGAAAATCGGATGTTGGTGAATTTTCTCCTACAACATTCGATGTCTGTGAATTATCTCTAACTCGCAAGTCCTTAGCTTTTTGCTGTAACTCTACAAAATAATCGCTTTCGGTAATTGCAGCTACCTCTTCATCTTTTTTTTCTTTGTCAATTTCAATGTTGATTTTTAAGAATCCTTTCACTGTCTTGACAATGGTGGCAGCATATCTATCTATCAAAACTACACCAGCCGCCGTGGTTAAGAGTCCCAAGGCTGGTGGAACTAAGGGTATCCAACCGGCTTGGAGAAAGATGAGGTAAGTACCACCGAGTAAGATAGCGATCGCCACGCCACCCCCTAAAATTAATAACCAGGGTTTGCGGATTCGCCATGCTAAAATCCCCCCCACCAAAGACCAACCAAACACCCAAAAGCCTTCTTGTGCTTCGTTCCAGTACCAAAATAATGGTCGTTTATTTAAAACAGCACTCAATATCTGACTGGCATTTTGGGCGTGAACTACTACCCCTGGCATTTTTTGGCTATCATCCGCACCGCCACTATAAGGTGTGTAGAAGGTATCTTTGACAATGGCGGCTGTATAACCAATCAGCACGATTTTGTCTTTAATCAAGTCTGGCTGAACTTTATCGGCTAACACATCACTCAGGGATACTTGTTTAACGGCATTTTTGGCAGAACGATAATTCAACAACATTTGATAATCGCCCGTATCCACTTTGTGATAACTGCCTGCATTCGGGGTTAAGCGTCTTAGCACTGTGTTACCAAATTTGATTTCTCCCTTTGGGGTTGGTTCTGGTGCAATTCCATCTTCATTTAAGTAACGTGCAGCCACTTGAAAACTCAGGGATGGTAGTTGATTTTCCGAGTTTGCATAATTGCAAATATGTTCGCTAGGGACTGGTAGTTTTGAGGCTTGGGGAATCGTGAGAATCATTCCTTGACGCACAGTTCCACCCCGATCTACAGGAAAATCTGCTACTCCCACCCTATCTTCAGGAATTCCTGGGGCGGCGGCGATACCTGGAGATTCAGCCTTGCTAATGGCACAGACAGCCACAATATTATCGTTATCGGTTAATATCTTCACTAATTCGGCTCTACCCTTAGCACTTCCTTGCTTGACATCCCTGAGAATATCTATACCGATGACTCGCGGTGCTTGCGCCTCTAATTTGCTTAACACCTGGGCTAATGTCCCATCTTCTATGGGGTATTCTTTGCGAGTTTGAATATCTGCATCATTGATACCCACCACCAAAAAGCGATTATCTACACCCTCATCAGGACGAGATCGCATTAACCAATCAAACGCCCCTAATTCCATTCCCGCCAAACTACCTAAACCCCTCAACCCTAAAATTCCGCCAGTAATTGCTAAAGTTGTCAGCAATACTGTACTACCGAAGGTCAACACAGCTTGAGGGAAACCAGAGGGTTTTGAGTGAGGATTAGTCATAGCTGGAGTTTCTCCTGCTCCTACAATTAGGGTATGAATCAAGGGGATAGGCTTTGATTTTTCCCCCTTCCCTACTAAGGAAGGGGGTTAGAGGGTTAGGTCTGACGTTGACTTTTCACATCATGTTGAAAAGTCAGCTTGGGATAATCTAATGTGCCAAGATTCAGTATTTAAGTAATGTTAACTACTCAATTCCTGAGATTTGGGTAATTTTATAACATTTATTTGACCGTTTTTTCATAAATTACCGAAAGTTTTTATGGTATATCTACTGAGGTAACTGCAATATCGGAACTTTGTCGCTCATGATAAAGTCACCAGTGATTAATTGTTGTTAATAAAACTAATTAAATCTTTGAGCAGCTTGGAGAAGTAACTTCACATAACAAGCTGTTTATTCAGTTAACTATCATCAAAAAATTATGCTAAAAAAGACCCTACTATTAATCACATTAGGTCTAACTTTATCAACAGAAGTATTGTTAACTACAACAGCAATAGCCACACCAGTAATTAACAATGCAAATTTAATTTCCCAAGATCCTCTACCCAGATTTACCCCGCGTCGTCGTTCCCTGTTAAAGTTTAAAGTCCCAGGAATTAGAGGTTCTCGGAATCTAGAAGCAGGCGCAGCACGGGGTCAATGTACACCCCAAGCCATCAGCGCAGTTTTACCAGCTAAACCTACAGGGATGTCAACCACACAAATTCCCGTTGAATTAACGATAAGCGATCGCCCGACATTCTTCGTCAGTGTACCAGAAACTTCCGCCCAGCAAGCCACCTTTTTACTCAGAAGCGAAGCCGGAAACGAAATACTCTTAGAGAAAACCTTGCCCCTCAACGCTAACAAAGGCATCATGAGTTACACATTACCTGCTGATTTTCCTGGTTTAGAGGTAGGTAAAAAATATCGGTGGCGATTTTCCCTATTATGCGATCCCACAGGCGGCGATCGCAGTGGTGATCCCGTCGCCGGTGGTTGGATAGAACGGGTACAACCAAGCACAGCACTAGCCACACAATTGCAGACATCCACACCTAAACAGCGAGTATTTATCTACGCAGACAACGGTTATTGGCACGATACCCTAAAAGCCATAGCTGATTTACGTGCCGAAAAACCCAGTGACTTTACCCTAGTTCGCGATTGGATAGACTTAATGAATTCAGCAGGCTTGAGTGCGATCGCAAATCTTCCCTTAAATTCACTCAACACTACAACCACATCTCTAACCAATTAAATCAATTCGCAATTCGCAATTCGCAATTACGTGTTGTAACGGGGATTTAAACCCCACCACAACACTTGCGGCTTGATAGAAACCGGGTACTTAAACCCCCTAAATTTTGTTAAATATCACTTCTAATGACGTAAAAAATTATCTGCGTTTATCTGCGTCCATCCGCGTTTAATTCTGAATGCTATACCTCACTGGAATCAGAATTGCTTATACTTCCAAACCACAAATTCAAAGTCTCTCTCCTCGCAGGAGAGAGATTTAGAGAGAGGTTTTCCAGATCCCCTGAAAAGTCAGAACTACTTACGACGACGGAATAACCATCCAAACAAAGGTACAATTCCCAATCCCAACATTGCACCAGGTTCAGGAACTAAAGTAGAACGAACTTTAAAGGCTGTATCAGGATTATCACTAAATAAACCATCAATTCCAGTTGCGTAAAACTGTCTGTATTCTTCTTCTGGATTACCTTGCAAATTTGTAGGTAAGAAAACATTCTCATCGCGGAATGTCCAAGCGTGAACCAACAAACCAGCCGCATGAGCATCATTCACTAAGCTAGTTGGTGATAACAGATTTCCACTAGCATCTCTAGGAATAATCAAATTCTTATTAGCACCAATCCCATTAGCATAGGTAGCAATTTCTGCCAAACCTTCAGGAGTAGCTAAATCGCGATAAGTGCGAGAATCACCACTCACTACAAAATCATAAGGTTTGCCACTATTATTAAGCAGTTGGATGAGAGAAACATTAGTTAATGTGTTCAGGTCTTTCAGGTTAGCAACTTCAAAAGACTGAATGTAAACTGGTGCAGTTTCATCAGTATAGCCATTGGCATTTAACACACTCACCAAAATTTCTTCCATTGATAACCCAATAGAATCGAAATAAGTCGGGTGTTTAGTTTCAGGATAAATACCAATAGTCCGTCCCAGTAGTGAGCTTTTTTCCTTTGCTAAATCAATGACTTCTTGTAGAGTCGGAACTTCAAAAAGTCCATTAAAAGCTGTGTTACCAGGACGAATAGCTGGAATTCTTTCAATTGCACGCAGAGTTTTTAACTCAGCTAGGGTAAAGTCCTCTGTAAACCAACCTGAGATATTTTGTCCATCAATAACCTTTGTCGTAAAACGGTCAGCAAACTCAGGACGGCTGGAAACATCGGTAGTTCCAGAAATCTCGTTTTCGTGACGCGCCACCAAGTAACCATCTTTAGTGGCGACTAAATCAGGCTCGATGTAATCAGCCCCCATCTCAATAGCCAGTTCATAAGCTGCTAAAGTATGCTCAGGACGATAACCGCTAGCACCTCTATGTCCGATGACAATGGGGGGTTGACCTGTCAATGTTCCCGCTAGGACTTTTTCTGTAGGCATAACAGCTATTGTAGCCATTCCCAGCAAAAATGCTCCCAAGAAATGCCGCATGATTTCTCCTCACAAGTATTTGGTTACAGGCAAATTACTTAAAGTCGCCAAGTTTCGGTAAAAACACTTAAAGTTAGGCTAGAAACCAAAAGTTAACAGCAAATTAATTTCCAATTATGTAAGTTTTAAGTTTGCAATCACAAATAAAAAAACCCCACCTTCAGAAAGAAAGTAGGGTTATCAGTTCGTAGTGAGGACTTTAGTCCTTATTACAAACTACAAAATTTAATCACCAGTAATTGATAAACCATCAACCCAAATTCTCGGAGCAACACCACCAGGAGTTAACTCCACTTCTTTTTCTACATAGATAATAGATTTCAGCAGTTCCAAGAAATCGCCAGCAACCGTTGCGGATTCTATACTGGTTTTCTCACCTTTGTTAATTAACCAACCATCAAACGGTAAAGAAAACGACCCTTGTAAGGCTCTTACACCAGCATGGAGAGCGTGTAAATCATCAATCAAGATTACGTTCTCCGCAGTTTCTAAGCTCAACTCTTGTGCAGCATTTTGTGCAGCAAACACATGATAAAAATTCGGGCCGACGCTTACCTTTGCACCAATACTAGCATGACCAGTTGGTTGAGCATTTAACCTTTTAGCTGTGCCAGCACTGTGGAGAAAACTAGTTAAAACACCGTTTTCAATTAACTTAATTTGACGAGTAGGTGTACCTTCCCCATCAAAAGTTTCTGCACCTAAATTAGCCGGATGTAAGGCATCATCATACACAGAAAGTAGAGGTGAAGCGATTTGTTTACCCAAATCATCTGGTGTAGATAGACTTTGTTTGTCTAGGATACTTTGGGCATTAAACAAATTAGAAAATGCACCCAAAATACTTAAAAAAGCTTCCGGTGAAAACACTACTTGATATTTACCAGTCTTAACTTTTTCGTAGTTCAAATGACTGATAGTTTTCTCAGCCGTTTCTTCGATGCAACCATTAATATCTAAATCTGCTACATTGCGGCTGACTCGATAAGCACCGGCACTGCGTGGTTTTTTACCTTCTTCCTCAGTTTTGCTATACAGATAAACCGAAGATAAAGACAGAGAATCTTTTCTCAAAGCCCCATCACTATTGAGATAAAATCTATCAATATCTTTTTGTGCTAACCCGTTGTAAGGTACTCCCTTAATGGCTATATGAGACGCTAATAATTCTTTTTCAGCTATTAGCAGTTTTTCGATTAGTTCTGATACAGGTGCTTGAGGTGATTTTTCATCCAGTGTTTTTGCTAGTGGCAAAGTAGCTTCAGGACTAAAATCTGGTACGTGTTCTTTCACACCAAAAAAGCTAGCTTCGTAAGCAGTTTTTAAAGCTAATTCTAATCCTTGGGGATCTACATCTGTGGTGCTAGTGACACCGATTGTATTATCTTCATTCCAAACGCGTACAGTTACGCCAGAGCGATTGGAAGCTTTGACTTGTTTGGGTTCACCTTGGTCAACTTGCACACTAGTTTCATCTACTGTTGAACCATAGATGTCAAATTTTCTGATGCCAAGTTTTTCTGCATTCTCTTTGGCGTAAGTTGCAATCTCATGAATATTCGGCATAATCAATTTTGGATTTTGGATTTTGGATTTTGGATTTTAAGAGTGTCAAATTTGTATTGGAATTTTGGATTTTGGATTTTATAATTTACGTTTTTCCCGTAACGTTTTGATGGAAGCAACAGTCATCGCCAGAATTTCAGTAGTTTCTTGCATGAGACTTTTTAGTTTATCTGCTGTTATTAATCCTGATTCCACAAGCAGTTATAACCAATACAGAGTTTCATCAGCTTCTTCCTCCACAATAGCAAGTTTGGCAATCAAATCTGCTGTAGATTTTGACCGACAAGCGGATCGATAATTAGCACCAACAGAAGTAGCTGAACGCAATAACTGCTTGCCGATGACATCAGAAGTTGTAGTCTTTGGCAAAGCCTCAACTAAAACAATAACTCGCAGCGCAAGTTTCTTAGTTCTGGTTTTAAACTGCTCTTCATTCACAATCCAAAATCCAAAATTTAAAATCTAAAATTCTATCGTCCTCCGACGGTAATAGAATCAACTTTGATGTGGGGTTGTCCTACAGTGGTGTAAATACTGCCACTTACAGAACCACAAAAACCAGGTGCAATTTCTAAATCTTGGGAACACATGGAAATTTTATTCATGATTTCCTTGGCTTCACCAATCAAAGTAGCACCCTTAAGTGGCTTGGTAACTTTACCGTTTTCAATTAAATAGGCTTCATCCACACTGAAGTTAAATTGACCTGTAGCACCTACGCTACCACCGCCCATTTTCTTACAGTAAATACCTTTATCGACTGAAGCGAATAAATCATCAAGTGTGTAGTCACCAGGCGCAATGTAAGTATTCCGCATCCGGCTAGCAGCAGCGAAGGTGTAATTCTGGCGGCGACCACTACCTGTTCTGGGGTGTCCGGTGCGCCAAGAACCTGTTCTATCTGCTAGGAAGTTTTTCAGAACGCCTTTTTCAATTAACAGGGTTCGTTGCGCGGGCATTCCTTCGTCATCCATGTCGATTGTCCCGAAGGCATTATCGGCGCGTCCTTCATCCCAAGCTGTGAGACTTTCGTGGGCAATTTTTTCGCCTTTTTTATCAGCAAAGGGGGTGGTGTTGCGTTCAACTTGGGTAGTTTCTAGCAGGTGTCCGCAAGCTTCATGGAAAATTACTCCACCGAAGTGGTTCGCCATGATGATGGGGTAGTTACCTGATTCTACATAATCAGCGTAGAGCATTTTACCGGCGGATTCGGCGATGTGTTCGGCGGCTTGCTGGTAGTCCCAAGTTCTCAGGAAATTAGCATCGCTGGTATTACCCGCGCGTTCACCAATGGAGGAGCGATTTGCACCGTCAGCACAGAGGATGTTAAATCCGACTGATTGCGTCAGGCGAATATCACGGGCAAAAGTACCATCGCTAGCTGCGACTAAAACTTCTTGCCAATCACGGAAATAGCTAGCACGGCGGGACTGGACGTGGCTCGCTTTTTGATTGAGGTAAGCAGTACCATCTAAGAGGATTTCGCCCATTTCGCGGATAGAACTGCACAGAGGTAGCCAGCCATCTTTGCCCCGTTTGATGGCGTAATCTCTAAATAATTCCAGGTTAATTTCTGGGATAAAAGCGTTAGGGGCTGGTAGTTGTAAACCTAAGATAGATAAACCTTTTTCTAAGGCTGCTTTTAAGCCAGAAAATGATAAGTCATTGGTACTGACGTAGCAGTCGGCTTTGCCGCGAAATACTCTCACTCCCGCACCTGTGGATAGGCTGGGTGAAATACTAGTAATAGTATCGTCTTCTGCAAGGCTACTAATGTAGTTGCGACGTTCTAAGAAGAATTCTATAAAGTCCGCACCAGCCGCACGTCCTAAACCTAATAGCGTAGCCAGGGGATCACCCCAGGTTTCATCAAAACGCTCTGGTGTAGAAGAATATTTTAGTGTGGGCAGTTGATTAGAAAGAAGTAAGGTATTTATAAGCATGAATAGCCTCGTCTGCTGGCGTGATCAGAGATTTGACCGAAAAATCCTGGTGTGTTCAGGGTGATATCAATTTTGGATTTTGGATTTTGGATTACAAGCGTAAATTCTTAGCCTATTCCAGAATCTCGAAACAATACTACCTATCCCAATTCGGTATGAAACCTCTATATATTCTAAGACCCTTCACACAAATGAAGGGTCAATAGTCAATAGTCATCAGTCATTAGTCATTAGTCATTAGTATTTCTCCCCTGCCCCCTGCCCCCTGCACCCCTGCCTTATTGACGGAATAACCGACTATATTCTGGATCATATAGGCGCGATCGCCCTTTTGCTGCTGATAATGCCGGACTAATAATATATAGCGTTGTCCGCATCAGATTTTCTTGCTGGGTACATTCTGCCATTTGCTCAAGGCTGACTAGCCTAATTTTTTCATCTGGCCAGCCGATGCGAAAACAAATCGCCACGGGAGTTTCTGGTGGATAGTGTTCTAGTAATTTAGCCTGGGCTTTTTCTACGTGACGCGCACTCAGATATAAGCACAAACTCGCTTGATGGGCTGCTAAAGAGGCTAACTCTTCTTTTTCAGGTACTTCTGTACGTCCGCTAATGCGCGTCAATATGATAGTCTGTACCACGCCAGGGACAGTTAACTCGATATTCAGTTTAGCTGCGGCGGCTTGGAAAGCACTAATACCTGGGATGACTTCAAAAGGGATTTCGGCCTCAGCGAGAAGCTGCATTTGTTCGTGGGTTGCGCTGTAGAGACTGGGATCACCTGATTGGAGACGAACTAAGGATTTTTGCTGCGATCGCACTCGTTCAATCATCAAGGGTAAAATCTCTTCCAAGGTTTTATCAGCCGTAGGCATGATTTCTGCATCTTCCCGACAAAATTGTAAAAGCTGTTCAGGAATTAGAGAGTCAGCAAATAAAATTACATCCGCCGCCGCTAGCAATTTCTGGGCTTTAAGCGTTAGTAAATCAGGATCTCCTGGGCCTGCTCCCACAATATAAACTTTCGGTTCTAAAGGATTTTGATGAGCTTTCATACAAAAAATTTCATACAGCCTCAGTAATTACCAGGAAAAATTTAGACTCCAAAAAATTTTTTTGGAAATTTGCTCAGTATCTTTCCGGATTACCTCTATAGGAGTAGTAGAGAGAAATGGTAGATGCACCCTGGTTAAGCCCTGGAGAAAACTCTGGGGCATTTTTTATTTTTAGGGATTAGTCATTAGTCATTAGTCATTAGTCATTAGTCATTAGCTTCTTCTCCCCTGCTACTTTGTCTACCTTGTCCCCCTTGTCCCCAGCCTTTCAATTTTGGATTTGGGATTGACGTTAGCGTAGCGTTAGCGACGCAGGAGCGTCTTTTGGATTAGATTCAATCTAAAATCCAAAATCTAAAATCTAAAATTCCTAGTCCCCAGTCACCTGTCCCCTTGGCTGCTCTTTTACGGTGGATACGACATCAGGTAAAGGGCGTTTTAGGAGATAAAGCCAAGCTAATCCGGCTAATCCTAATGTCATTCCACTGAGGCTGACTACTTGTGCAATTCGCAGAGGCCCCAACATTAAGCTATCGGTGCGAAGTCCTTCAATCCAAAAGCGTCCCATGCTGTAGGCTACCAAGTAAACCATAAATAATGTTCCTAAGCGCAGGCGTGGCTTACCTGATAAACTGCGAAAGAATAAGGTTAAAAGCAAACCGAAAACCATTAAATTCCACACAGATTCGTAGAGGAACGTGGGATGAAAATATTCGTAATTGGCTAGACTCAAAGGGCGGCGTTCTGGTGGAATGTACAATTTCCACGGTAAATTGGTAGGACGACCAAAGGCTTCAGAGTTGAAGAAATTACCCCACCGGCCGATCGCCTGTCCTAAAATCAGTGAAGGCGCAACTAAATCGGCTAATTGCCAAAAAGGAACGCGTTTAAGTTTCGCAAAGATTAAAGCTGCCAAAATACCACCGATAATCGCTCCATGAATGGCAATACCTCCCTCCCATATAGCGATAATCTTGCCAGGCTGTTTAGCATAATCTGACCACTTAAATAAAACATAATAAATGCGCGCCGCAGGAATTGCCGCAATTACCAGCCAAATTGACAAATCATTCAATAAATCTGGATCAATCTGACGACGTTTTGCAAGGTATTGGGAAAGGCTGACACCAATTAAGACAGCAATAGCAATTAATAAGCCATACCAGCGAAGAGGCGTAGAGCCGATTTCCGGCCCTGGAGAAGTGAATACAAACGCCAAAGGTAAAGCAGCAAAATCCAGTACCATGTAAAGTTCCCCAAATCGTCAATAGTCAATAGTCATTAGTCATTAGTCATTAGTCATTAGTCATTAGTCATTAGTCAATAGTCATTAGTCATTACTCATTACTCATTACTCATTCACTCAGCACGCTGCTCAACGCCCCGCTTCCGCTAACAGCACTCATTACTCATTAGTTTTTCTCCTCCCTTGTCTACCCAATCCCCCTGCCCCCTGCCCCCTGCCCCAATTCCTATATAATCTCCTCAGTAACTCTGATACCGTCAAAATTGTGATTGCTATTTATCCTGGTAGCTTTGATCCCATAACTCTCGGACACCTTGATATTATTCAGCGTGGTAGTCGTTTGTTTGATGGGGTAGTTGTGGCTGTATTGCGTAACCCCAATAAAGTACCACTATTTAGCGTACAGCAACGTATAGAACAGATTCGTCTAGCTACAAAACATCTATCTAATGTAGAGGTGGATAGCTTTGATGGTTTAACTGTTAATTATGCCCAGCAACGAAAAGCACAAGTTTTGTTACGGGGTCTACGGGCTATTTCTGATTTTGAAGTAGAACTACAGATGGCGCATACTAATAAAACACTTTCTACTCAAATAGAGACAGTTTTTTTAGCGACATCAAATGAATATAGTTTTTTAAGTAGTAGTGTGGTAAAAGAGATCGCAAGATTTGGTGGTTCAGTCGATCATCTTGTCCCCCCTCAAATTGCCCTAGATATATACAAATGCTACAACCACAAGTATCCAATAGCGGCGAACCCAATCGCAACGGAAGCTATCCCCCAGAGTACACCAACGGAATCTCTCCCGGAGAAATTCCCGAACCAGGAAGCGTAGATATTCAGCAAGAACTCGATCGCCTAGAGGAGTTCATCCTCTCTAGTTTCCGCATCCCTCTGACGGGACGCACCATCATAGATGAGGAAAAGTTATTAGAACAGCTAGATTACATCAGGGTTTCTTTACCTTCAGTTTTTCAGGAAGCAGCCGCCATCCTAGAGCAGAAAGATGAAATTCTTTTAGAGGCTGAAGAATATGGACAACAGCTTGTTGATGCGGCTCAGGTCAAAAGAGCGCAAATCTTAGCGGAAAGTGATATTGTCAGGCAGGCTCAACAAGAAGCAGAACAATTGCGGCGACAAGTGCAGCAAGAATGTGATGCGATGATGAAAGAAACCCTGAATGAAATTGAGTTAAAGCGGCGTGCTTGTCAACAAGAATTAGAGGAAATGCGACAAACTGCGATCGCGCAGGCTCAAGAAATCGAAGGTGGTGCTGATGAATACGCTGATCATGTCTTAGAAGGTATCGAACAAGACTTAAAAGATATGTTGCGAATTATCACCAACGGCCGACAACAACTTAGATCCGATAGCCAATCACAGCGCAACTCACACTCTAATAGAAAAAAGTAACCTAGTAACTATACATAACTGGGGAATTAAACATATACATTTTTTTTATCCCCATAAAGAAATTTACCGTTACAAGATTGGCTAGTGCCAGTTTTATCAAAAACCTTACACGCCATTTGTTACCAAAAAAAATTGTAGGTTGGAAAGCCACCGCCTTGGACGAGTCTCCCGGCTTGGGGCGAGTGGCGTTTGATGTCAGGAAACCCAACACCGATATCTATGTTGGGATTCGCCTTGCCACGCCACTACCATTATTTTCAGGCGAAGCCAATCACAGAAAACTTTGAATGGCCTCAAAAACCTCTGCCGAGTATTCCTCGTGCATTCCTAAAGTACCAGGAAGGACAACGCTTCTAACTCCTGGAAGGGCGGCGACGGCTTCCATTTGGGCGAGTGATTTGGGGGGACTAGATTCGCCTATAACTACCATCAAGGGAACAGATAAGGACTGTACTAAGTTGAGAAAATCAGCTTGATTGTGTACCGCGTCAATGTTACCTGTGACAAACGCCGCCGATGCAAACCGCGCGCCTGGTTTTTGGGTAGTGTGCCATTTTTTGGTGATAAAACTGGGTATGAGTTTCGCCGTATCGACAAACACATGGCGACGGTACATAAATTTTAAGAAAGCGGGCGTGGTATTGAGATAGTAAAGGATTTGACCGATAATAGGCGATCGCACTAATCCCCTAACTGCACCAGCCACCTGTGGATTTGCTCCCATCGTTGGTAAAGGGCCGCGCCAAGTAGGTGCAACTAACACAATCTTGGAAAAAGCATGAGGTTGTTGTTGTGCTAATTGCAGTACATAACTGGCAGCGTGGCCAGCCGCAATCACCGTAATGGGGGTAGAAAAAACAGCCTGAACGAAATCTGTGAGAAATTGCTGATAAATTTCTGGTCGATAATCTAAATTAGGGCGTGAAGATTCCCCAAATCCCGGCCAGTCTAAGGCTACTACTTGAAATTGGGGAGCAAGTAGCCTAGCTAAATCAGCCATTTCCTGGCGAGTAGAAACACTGCTAAAAGCGGGCAATAGTAATACAGGTGAACCATTGCCGAGAGTTTCATAAACCACTCGCAATGGTTGATTTTCCCATTGCCATTGATATTCTTGAACTACTCCACCAAATCCAGTAGGGTCATAGGTTGATAATAAACTAGTAGACATTTGACTAAAGTTTGGTATTGATGACGGTAAAAGGTAAAAGGCAAAAGGCAAAAGGTAAAAGGCAAAAGTAAAAAAGCTTAGTTTTTCGGCTTTTTGTCGATTTTCAACATTATTTCCCCCTGCACCCCTGCACCCCTGCACCCCTGCACCCCTACACCCCTACACCCCTGCACCCCTACACCCCTACACCCCCACACCCCTGCACCCCTGCACCCCTAAACCCCTAACTAGGAACGTCTAGCTTACATTCCAGTGCCTTTTTTTGCATAGTTTTAAATATGTTGTAAAATCCATTGGCACGGGAAGGAGTGAGGCTGACGTTTAAACCAGTTTCTTGAATGAAATCTGGTGTGAGTTGTAAGATTTCTGTGGGAGTGAGGCCGTTTAATCCTTCAATCAAAAGACCAACCATCCCTTTACTGATGAAGGCATCAGAATCAGCCTGAAACATCACCTTACCATCATGGAGTGTAGCGGTGATGTAAACCTGCGAAACACAGCCAGGAACTTTGTTTTCTGGTAATTTTTCGGCTTCAGGGAAACCTTTTAGCTTGTTACCATAGGCAATTAGCTGTTCGGTGCGTCTTTTTTGGTCTGTCACCCGTTGAAAACGCTGGACGATTTTAGCTAGCGCAGGCGGTAAGGAGTCTAAAGTCGAAGACATGGCAGCAGTTGTAAATGGTCTTCCTTTGAGTTTAGATTATCTTCCTGGCGATCGCGCTTAGAATTGGGGGTGTGGGGATGAGAAGCTTTTTTATACCGTCTCAGTTTGCAGATTTTTCTATACGTTTATATAAATAATTTGGCTAATTAAATTAGGTGAATTTTGGATGAATAAAATCAATCGTGTTGCTATTGTTGGGGGAACTCATGGAAATGAATTTACAGGTGCATTTTTAGTAAGGAAATTTACTCAATATCCTCAATTAATAGAAAATTATAGCTTTGAAATTTTGAAATTATTAGCTAATCCTCAAGCCTTTGCTGCAACTAGACGCTATATAGAAAAAGATTTAAATCGTTGTTTTTTAGCTAAAGATTTACAAGATAATACATTATCAACTTATGAAGATATACAAGCGAAAAATATAGCGAAAATTTTAAAGGAAGATACCCAAACTAAAGCAGATATAGTTATTGATTTACATAGTACAACTGCTAATATGGGTTTGAGCGTAATTTTAGGTAATCAACAGCCTTTGCTTTTACAATTAGCGGCTTATTTGAGTGCGATTAATCCTTTAGTTAAGGTTTGCTACACCATACCCGAAGCAGGTAGTGATTTTCTCCGTTCTCTTTGTAATTTGGGGTTTGTGGTCGAAGTGGGTGCGGTGGCTCAAGGTGTATTGAATGCAGAGTTATTTCAAAATACTGAGAACCTAATTTATCAAATTTTAGATTATTTAGATAGATATAGTCGGGGCGAAACTCTGGAAGTTAAAAATCAACTCACATTGTATAAGTTAATAGGTTCTATAGATTTTCCCAGAAATGAAGATGGTGAAATTCAAGCGATGATTCACCCGCAATTACAGTATCGTGATTATGAACCCTTAAACCCAGGCGACCCGATATTTTTAACTTTAGATGGTCAAGCGATCGCCTACGAAGGCACATCGACGGTTTACCCTATTTTTATTAATGAAGCTGCCTATTACGAAAAGGGAGTTGCTATGTGTTTTACGGAGAAACAAGAGTTAGAGATTTAGTCAATAGTCAATAGTCAATAGTCAATAGTCATTAGTCATTAGTCATTAGTCAAGCAGTTTTAGATTCAATCCAAAATCTAAAATCCAAAATCTAAAATTCAAAGGTTAATTGACTTTTTTAATAGTTCGGGAATTAAAGATGGACGTTCTGCAACGGGGACTTCTGCGGCTTCAAAGGCGGCGATTTTGCTTTGTGCTGTCCCAAAGTTGGGTGGACGACCCACGACGGTGACTAAAGTTCCGGTTTGTCGCCAGGTGTTTCTCGGTGGTGCTTCTCTACCTGCAATGTAGGCTACAACTGGTTTATCAATGGCTTCGGCGATGTATCTGGCGGCGGTTTCTTCACTACCGCCACCAGGTTGACCGACTAATACAATGGCTTCGGTCGTGTCATCCTCATCTAATATTTGCAGCCATTGCAAAAACGAAGAACCAACAATGGCATCACTACCAATACTGACACTGATTGACTGTCCCAAACCTGCTTTTGTTAGTTCCCAGGCTACTTCATAGGTGAGGGTACTGCTACGGCTCACGATACCTACTGAACCTGGTGTGTAAAATTCGCTGGGGTGTGTACCTAAAAGGATTTTTCCTGGGACAATAATTCCTGGACTGTTGGGGCCGACTACCAAAGTTTCATAATCTTCAGCTTTGCGGAGTAATTGCACCATATCCAAAGGCGGTACACCAGCAGAGATGATGATAATCTGACTAATATCAGAAGCGATCGCTTCTAAAGCAGCATCCAAAACTTGGTATGGATGGACACAAATAATTGTTGTGTCAATCACACCAAATTTCTCCGCTACCTCTTCTACCAAATCAAATACGGGTAAACCATAGATTTCCTGTCCACCACGTCCAGGAGCGACACCAGCTACTATATTTGTCCCGTAGGCTTTCATTTGAGCAACATGAGTGGCTGAAATAAATTCACTGAAGCCTTGGATGATAACTTTGCTCTCTGGCGTTAAGTTCATAGTTGGGGACTGGGGATTGGGGACTAGGAATTTTAGATTTTAGATTTTGCGTTCGCGTAGCGTGTCGAAGACAAAAGTTCTGTAGGCGGGTTTCCCGCCGTAGGAAACTTTTCAAGACGGATTTTAGATTGAATTGAATCCAAAATTGTCAATCCTAAATCCAAAATTTAAAGGCTGGGGACTGGGAGAATTATATCCTTGATCACCTGTCACCTGTCACTTGTTATATGTCACGGTTACGACACTTTTTGGTAGGCGGGGGGTTTAACTAAGTTAACTGCTGTGGCTACGGCTTCATCTAGATTTTCTACTATGATGAGCCTGTAAGCATCAGTTTCTAATGGAGCTAAAACGTTTTTAGCGGCGTTTAATTCTGAACCAGCTAAACGAATTACTATATGGGGTGAATTCAACTCTCGTTTATTGCCGTTGGTGCGTAAATTTGATGATGTTTGTTCGTTTTGGTGCTGTGAGATAAATTCAACAATAGCGGAAGCTGCGGCTTCTGGTTCGGGAATACTACCGAGAAGATTAATGAGTATTACCTGAATGCTTTTATCAGCAGCTAAAATATTTAAGCCTTTGATGAGGCGATCGCAAAATGTAGTAGGTGCAGTTTCAATAATCGAGGCGTGTCGGAGATTTAAACACATACCTGGTTTACCGCCAGCACTACTGACCAAATCACAGGTTGCCATCATTGAGCCTGTACCATTGCCCAAGATGCCAATTTTACCTTGCATTGCTAAACTATCCCAGTCACCCAACCGGGTATTAATCTGATTTTTGCCATGATGACCGACCATTTTAGCAGCCATTGAGGCAATTTCTGGATGTCTCCCTATGGCTCGTTGATTGACTCGAACTTTACCATTTAGTGCCATGACTTCCCCTGCATGATTGATGGCGAGGGGATTAATTTCTACTAGGTCTAAGTCTTTCTGTAAAAACAAATGATAAAGTTTCTCTAAAACACCACTGACTGATTGCATCAGTGCGCCTTGCAAACCCATTTTTAAAGCTAATCTCCGCGCGTAAAAAGGCGAAAATTCCTGTTCCACAACCACATATTGCATTTTTTCACCGGCTAATTCCCAATCTACATCCGGTTCTTGGCAACCTAAAAGGATGGGTCGGCAAATGGCAGTATCTAAAACTACGGCTAAATAAAATTCTTGACTAGCAACGTATTTAGATTCTGCCAGTACAACTTCTGGTAATTCTCCCCAAATAGGTAAATTAAAAATATTTTGAGCCGCCGCTACTGCATCGATGGTGGTTTCTACAATTCTCACACCTCCAGCTTTTGCGCGATCGCCTGCGTGTACTTGCGATTTTAGTACAATCGGATAGTGAATTTTCAGCCGTTTTAAATCTGTAGGATGATATATACGTTGGGAAGGCAATACTGGAATGCCGATTTCACCAAACCATTCTTTAACTTGATACTCTAATAAATCCATTGTTCCGCACCTGAATATTTATACTTTCAGCGAATTATTTTGGTGCTGTTTTTGGGCTTTGGACTGCATCCCAATCAGATAACCAAACCTTGGGTAACTATAAAAACTAATGTTTCACGTATCAATTCTATCGAATCCAGTAAATGCAGCACATTTAATTTCTAACACTAACTTGCGTATATTGTCTTGGACTAACATAATTATTTTCTCAGTGATTTCACTTAAATTAGGGACTGGGGACTGGAGACTGGGGATTGGGGACTAGGAGCAGGAGCAGAGGAGAAGAACTAATGACTAATGACTAATGACTATTGACTATTGACTATTGACTATTGACCCACACTTTAATTTTTCGTGACAACGCCAAATTGTGTGTTAAAAAATTGGTCTATTGGATTTTTATGACTATGGTTGGTTAAACTGTGCATCCGCCTTCAATCAACGAAAAATCTCCATTTGAGTCCGTTAAAGATAAAAAACATCATATAGAAAACCAGCAGGAAAGCTCTATGACAGTAGCAGTCCAGCAGGAAGATTTGCAAATTTTAGCCAGAACCTTACAGGAACAATTCCTGGCAGAAGTCCCATCTGGTGAAGTTTTCCACATTAAGTGTGCTGTCAACAAAGACGAGTTGATGATTCTGATTCAACACCCAGTTAGTATAAATGTTGACACTGAGCAAGTTTTTTCTGTAATTGAGGAAGTGTTGTATTCGCTAGCATCACATAATGAGCAACGAATTCAATGCTTTTTGAGAATGGTGGGGGAAAAATTGCCTTATGCCAAACGTTCTTTGAATATTAAAGTTCCTGAACCAGTAGAAACCTCAGTTGCAGAGGATGAGGAAGTAGCTCAAGAAGAATCTGCTTCTTCCTCGATGGAATTTCCCCTGGCTTATTCGCCGCCAATTAGTCAATCAGAAGATGAAGAAGAAGAAATCTTTGACCCTTTAGCGGGTACGCCAGATTTATTAACAACTCCACACCGTAGACCTTTTCCTTTGATGTTTTTGGGTATGGGGTTGATAGGAGTGCTTGTGTTTGGTAGTGCAGGTGCTTATGTGGTAACTCGTCCTTGTGTGATGTCTGAGTGTGAAGAACTGCAAGCCGCAACCAAACTGAAAACTGAGTCTAGACAATTACTCATTCGTGCTAAGTCTGACCAGGATTTAGCTGTTATTACCGAACAGCTGAACAAAACGAGTGAAGCTTTATCAGTGATCCCCTGGTGGTCATCGCGTCATCAACAAGCAGAAGAACTTAAATCTGGTTTGTCTGCTCAATCAGAAAAAATTGATCAGGTGCTGAAGGCTTTACAGGCTGCTGCTGTTGCAGAACAAAAAATGCAAACACCTGCAAAAAACCCAGAGGAATTAAAAGCTAGACAAAACCTCTGGAGACAAGCTATTGCGCCTTTAGAAGCGATTCGTCCTAATAATGACCTTTACCGATTGATTTCACCCAGGTTATTGAAATATCGTGCCAGTCTCAAAACTATTAATCAACAATTGGTAGCAGAAGAAAAATGGCTGAAAAAGTTGGTGGATGCTAAAGCTGTGGCTACTGTCGCCACGCAACGAGAAAGTACGGCTCAAAGTCTGAAAGAGTGGCAAAAAGTACAGTCTACTTGGCAAATCACGATTAATGCCTTGAATGTTATTCCTCAGACTAGTCCAGCCTACCAAGAGGCACAACAACTTTTACTGGAGTATAAACCTAAATTAGCCAGAGCGCGCGATCGCGTCACCCTGGAAGAACTAGGTGCAAAAAATTTCCAGCAACTTAGCACTATTGCTAGACAAGCTAAAGGTTACGAACAAAAACAGCAATGGCAAGCAGCTGTTATCTATTGGGAACAGGCTTTACAAGCAGCTAAACAAATCTCGAATGATAGCTTGTACTATAGTCAAGCTCAAAGTCTGATTCCTGCATATTCTGCGGCTCTTAAGGAAGCACAAACAAAACTAGAACTAGATAATGCCTGGCGACAAACTCGTGTCGATTTAGAAAAAACCTGTTCTAGTAATATCAGAATTTGCAACTTCACAGTCGATGAAAAGGGAATTATTGTCAGAATCACCCCTGAATACGAACAACTTCTCCAAAATAGTCTTTCTGAAGATACTAATAATAATTCCGGTGCGATCGCTGATATTGCCAATCATTGGCAAGGTCTACAAGAAGCATTAATAGTCATTAGTGAAAATGCCAGTTTACCTTTATTTATCTATAACAATCAAAATCAGGTAATTTATTTGCGTACACCATAATACCAATTCGCAGTTCGCAATAAATAATGATAAAATAAAGTTCGTAGTAAGGACTTTAGTCCTACTCCGAGAACTAAAGTTCTCACTACAAAACTTTAATTATTTACCATCTTGTACTCAGAATAAAGAGATGCTAATTCTTCTTTGATAGAAAGAGGTTTGTATCCTAATTTAAAGGCTTGATAACTATTTAAGGAGACATCCTTTGGTCTGGGTGCAGCCATTTTGACATCTGTTTGCAGACAGCCTTTTAATCCGGTGGCGGGAAGTTGGAACACTTCAACTAAAATTCTGCCAAAATCATAGCGGGAAATTCTTTCTTTGCCGCCTAAATGAATGATACCATTGACTTTTGCTAAGGCTAATAATAAACCTCGTGCCGCAGTATTAGCACTCGTTGGTGTGCGAAATTCGTCAGTAAATAACTTCAGTTCTTTTTCCTGTTTTAAAATATCAATAAATGGCTGGATAAAACTGTTAGCAGTAGGTGTGGCATTACCAAACATTAAAGGCATTCTGCACACTGCTGTCATGGGGTAGCGTTCTAGCATTCCGATTTCTGCCATGACTTTTTGCTCACCATAAATATTCACAGGACAAGTGGCATCTGTTTCTTGATAAGGTGCGTTCAAACCATCAAAAACTAAGTCAGTGGATGTAAAAGCGCAAGGAATTTGATAGTCTGCACAAAGTCCAGCAATATTACAAGATGCAGTGACGTTAATTGTGTATGATTCTTCAGGGTGAAGCTGGCAAAAGTTGGGCTGTGAAGAAGCGGCTGTATGAATTACTGCATCTGGTTTAATTTCACTAAATGCCTGCTTAATTTCAGCAAAGTTTGTTAAATTTAATTTGATTAATTTAATACCTGGAATTTCTATATCATGGGAATAATATGTTCCATAAACTTCCCAATTTTCTTGAGCTATTTGGCACAAATGCCACCCCAAAAATCCGCTTGCTCCAGTGATTAAAAGTTTTTTCATAGATTGGGGATTGGGGATTGGGGACTGGGGATTGGGGACAAGGTAGACAAGGTAGATTTGTCTTTCTAAGCCCTAATGACTAATGACTAATGACTAATGACTATTGACTAATGACTATTGACTATTGACTATCGCCCTAAATTCCTTACTATTACGTACTTTATCAAAATCTGGGTCAGTTTTGGCTAATTCTTGATACTTATTAGGGGCAAGTTGTATGGCTTTTTGTAAGTTTTGGGTTGCTAGTTTGGTATCACTAAGTAAGGCGTAGGTACAAGCTCGATTATAGTAGGCTTCGGGTTTATCTGGCTTGATGGCGATCGCTCGCTCATAGGACTTTAAAGCTTCTGGATAGCGTTGCAGTTTACTAAGGGAAATTCCCCGATTAATCCAGGCTGCGGCTTTGTCAGGTGCAAGGGCGATCGCTTTATCGTATGCTGCTATTGCATCTTTATAGTTTTGCCAGGTAATTAACACGTTACCTCGGTTATACCAAGCTTCATCCTGTTCTGGCTGGAGGGCGATCGCTTTATCGTAGGATGAGAGAGCGTCTTTATACTTTTGTAAAGATGCTAGGGCATTACCTCGGTTAATCCAAATATCTGCATTTTCTGGTTGAATGGCGATCGCTTGATCATACATCCCTATAGCGTCTTGATAGCGTCGCGCATCTAATAGATTATTTCCTTGTACAAATAACTTTTCTGCCTGTTTACTATCTTGTGCTTCAGCAACAAATTGGGAAACATTAATTTTCTTGACTACTTCCTGAGTCTTGGCTGTGGATGCGTTTAGATCACCACTACACCCAAAAGTCAAACAAGTAATAAAACCACAGGCAATTAAGCCACGCCAAGAAGCCATGCTGTAACGACAGAACTCATAAAACAATGTTAAAACTACCCATTTTTTAGAATCGTATCAACTATCACGAATGCGTTTAGATAGTTTTGTGTGTGTTTTGACTGTTTACTGTTTGTAACAATATGTTGGGAAATTATACATAACAGTAGCATATTTTTACTGATAGATGAATAGTCAATAGTCAACAGTCATTAGCATCAGGGCATAGAAAGACAAATCTACCTTGTCTCCCCAGTCCCCAATCCCCAATCCCCTTCATCTTTCAGAGGGAATACTTTAGGTAATTGACTTGCTAGTGCAAAATAGTAGACATGACGATTGAATCTAATTCTTCTAAACCCCTAAACCCAGAATCGGGACTTGATGATGACTTGCAACCAGATGATTTTGATGGTGCAAGTCCAGGTGAGGAAAATCGCCTGACATCAGAAACGCTGGCTACACAGCAAGCTTTGGCGGCGATTTCGTCTTTGCAATCTCCGCAAAATACCGTAGCCTTACAAAACGCTCGTTCTAGTTTTTCCATGAGCCGCAAGCCTCAATTAACAATTAAGCCTAGAGCATTGTTAATGACTGTGGTGGCGATCGCCATGACTTGTGTTGGCGTGGCTGTGAATAATGGGATTATCGGTGTGGTGGGAACGGTGTTAACGTTGCTGCTATCTTTGTTAATCCTTTGGCCTTGGATAAAGTATCTAGTCCAGGAACGGTTATCTGAGCAGAATAGAACTATATTTATTGCCTTAATGGGGTTAATAGTCTCGCTCGTTGGCGTATTGAAGTTTACTGGTGTGAGCGATCGCTTGCTGTTTTGGGGTAAACGGGTTAATTGGGATGCGTCGGGAACTTTGGCGGAATGGTTCGGTGCATTGGGACAAATTTTGATTGCGATTATTGCTGTGTTTGTGGCTTGGCGACAGTACATTATTTCTAAAGACTTGACAATTCAGCAAAATCTGCTAACGGTGCAGCAAAATATTATTACCCAACAACAAACCATCGATTCTTATTTTCAAGGCGTTTCTGACTTGGTGTTAGATGAAGAAGGATTACTAGAAGACTGGCCACAAGAAAGAGCGATCGCAGAAGGTCGGACGGCAGCGATTTTTAGTAGTGTTGATGGTAGTGGGAAAGCGAAAATTTTGCGTTTTTTGTCCCGTTCTAAATTACTCACACCCCTAAAACGCGATCGTCGTCTTGGTAGAGCCATCCTCAACGGTGTTGGCGGTTATGCAGAAGACCGTTTAGAAGGCGTGCGGGTGATAGATTTAGGTGTCATGTTAGCAGCAGCCGACCTTGCTAACACAGATTTACGCTGGACTGATTTGAGTGAAGCCAACCTTGTCCGCGCTAACCTCAGTGGTTGCGATTTAGTCAAAGCCAACCTTTCCCGCACCATTCTATATGATGCGGATTTAAGGGGTGCTGACTTCAATGGTGTACGCCTATTCTATGGCTCACTAGAAGCCGCATCACCCCGCAGCCGCACCGAACCCCCAGACTATGAGACTGGCGAACACACAGGCGCAGTAGTAGAAAACGCTGATTTCAGCAACGTGCAGAGAATGTCTGATGCTAATCGTTATTACTGCTGCGCTTGGGGTGGAGAAAAAACCAGAAGCACAATTCCCGGCGGTTGTGAAGGTATTCCCAATAAGTTGGGAAAATAATCGGTGGATACGATTAATTATTTCTGTATAAATGGATTGATGATTATGCTATGAACTGAGATTGTAATCCAGACATATCTAAGACTTGCTCTGACCAAGCACTAGATTGTTCCTCCATTTTTTTACGTTCGCTATCATCAATCCAAAGATTATCAAACTTTAATTTCCATCGTGCTAATTCAACTTGAATGTTAACTAATTCCTCTGCATATTCCGGTTCAATTTCTGGGGCTGTCCACTCAATAAAGCATATGGTTTCATCTACTACACTCTCAACTGCTTCTTTATCAGCAGTATGAGAAAATGTTCTAATTCTGGATAAGTTTTCCGCTATGTATCCCAAGCGTTTTGATGGGTTATCACCTTGAAATCGCGCTTTGTTTTCATTTAAATTCTGCTTCATATCCCCCTATTAACTCCTGAGCGATTTTTTTAACACGTTCTCGAATCTCTGGATCTTGAATTAACATTGAGCGATTATTTTAACTGGGGCGAATGTTAATAATTGACTCATAAGCGATTGACTGGTTAAAGGGAATCCAATCAGCACCCCAAATATCTCGTTGTCTACTACCATCTTCCAGCAATACTGCTTCACAGAAAGCGTGTTTTTCTCCTCCACCTGCTAAAATATTTCTCTCTATATCTACTGCTATTTTGATATAAAGTTCTAAGGTTTGCAGCATTTGCTCAACTTGTTCTAGTGTTGCTCTTTCCCTGATGATCAGTACCAAAATTTCACCCCACACTTGTAAATACACAGTTGCAAGTTTTACTATTTTGCATTTATCCGAAGATGTATGTATAGCGTAGGGGTTTAGGAGTAGAGGAAAAAGAAACTGACTAATGACTAATGACTAATGACTAATGACTATTGACTATTGACTATTGACTACCAAGGATTCCCAATCATCGTAAAGGCAGACCAAAAATAGGGATGGCTGATATCTTTGTCACCTAGTTCGGCTAAAATAGGGGGTAAAATCACACCTCCCCTGGTGGTTTCTAGTTTACCGTTTTCTAAACGTACCTCCCCTTTGAGGGCTGCTACTTGGGCTTGGCGGAGGGCTTCGGCTTTGATGGGGGCGGTTTTCAAACGGTTGTAAAATTCACTGATTAAACCTAATGTCCCCTCGTCGGAGACATACCACAAACTAGCTAAGGCTGACTTAGCACCGGCTTGTACTGCAAAACCAGCAAAGCCTAACTCGGCTTCCTCATCTCCAAGGGCGGTACGACAGGCACTTAATACTACTAATTCTACAGGCGGATCATTCCAACCCAGTCGGCGGATTTGATCCATTTGCAATTGTGTATCCCACAGTTGAATATAGGAGTTACCAGGCGCGCCTGGTTTAAATTCACCGTGGGTGGCTAAGTGGATAATCCCAAAAGGTGTTCGTTGGCGTTGGGTTTGGAGATTTTTCAGGGTAAAGGCTTCGTTGAGGAAGGATTTACCCGCCCAAAGGCGGGGGGTAATGGCGTTGAGTTCTGTGGGTACGGCTGGTAAAGGTTGCTGGTTGGTGAATTGTGATGCACCCATGCTTAAAACTTGGGATTTCCTCACATCTACATATTTGGTATCGGTGAGGCTGAGACTGGGCATTAAGCCGACGCTGTATTTTTCGACGAGATATTGTTTACCATCGTAAAGGGCGGCGATGGGTAGCGATCGCAATCCGCTATCCATGATAAATACTAAATTCTGCACACCATATTGTTGTAATTCGCTGGCGATGGGTTGAATTAGCCATTCATGTAATTGCTGGCTTGATTCTATATAGTCTTTTCGCAAGCTAGGATCTGTGATGCGGCTTTTAAATGTTCTCGCTACAGCTAATATTTGCGATCGCGTGATGGGTAAAACTTTACGGACTGGGTTATTCTTAGCTGTGACGACTATTAATTCTAGGCGATCGTCAGCAGATTGAATTTCTAGTGCTTTGTTGCTTGCAGCTTGATTGGGATTAGCAGAAATCTGCGGTACAAAACTCACGTAAATCAATGCAGGCTTCACACCTGTCGCACTTTCAATATCTTGTAATATATTCTGGGCTGTATTGGTGTTGGCAATTCTAGGGAGAGATGTTCTACCTAAGTATTGCTGAATTTGATTCGTGAATTTTTCATCAATTTCGGGAACGATTTGATTCACCACCGCCTGTGGGGTGACGATAGTGGGAAAGGTAGGAGAAATTTTTTCTAAGATTGCAGGGTTAGGAGAATTGTCTGGAATTATGGGTGCAGGTGTAGGTGCAGGTGTAGGTGCAGGTGCAGGTGCAGGTGTGGGTGCAGGTGTGGGTGCAGGTGTAGGTGTTGGCGTAACTTTAACAGTAATATTTTGCTCAGATGAAACAGAAACGCGATCGCTAGCTGTAATACTAAAGGCTGTAATGTCACCAGTCGCATCAGTGGGCGGTGTGTAAATTAACGTTGTATCTGCATCTAGGGTTGTTCCTGGCGTGATGATTGTGCCGTCTGCTAATGTTAATGTACCGCTTTTTAATGCTGTAAAAGTTATGGTGCGGTTATCTAGATTGGCATCATCACTTGTAACATTTAAATCACCAAAATTAAATGTTATCGACTTATTTACTTCTGTGCTGGGAATATTATTATTGGCGGTGACAGTCGGCGGATTATTAATAGATATAATCCTAATCCCACTTGGAGTATCACTAGCTATTCCACCATTTTCTAAAACCGGAAATATATTAACTGGTGAACTTGGAGTAATTTCAGAACTGCCTGTACTAATACTACCTGATGTACCATTTTCGCTAGCATCACCAACTTTGAATGGTACATTATCAACACCCCCATCATGTTGAATTTCCACCTTACCGGAAATCCTACCTCCCACAGTCAAGATAGTATTACCTGGAAAGTCCCTATCAATAACTTCTCCTAATCCTTTGACGACTCCATTAGCTAAAACACTCACATTTCCGGCGTTAGCATCACCAAAATTTGTCGTCTGGGCTTTAGTGTTAATACTAGTAAAAGTAATATTTTTGCTGGATAGTAAATTAATACTTCCTGCTTGAATCGTGCCGTAGCCACTAGTAGCAAAAGCATCAATGATATTTGTTGTGAGATTACCTGTAGCTGTAATGCTCACTGAACCCGCAGTGTTAGTATCAGAAAAACTAGAATTAGGGCTAAGTAATGATGTATTAATATTCCCTGTGGAAACATCTCCTCCAGATGTGATATTAATATTGCCCGCCGTAAGATTAGCAGAACTCATCATGCTGGATGATGAATTAATATCACCTGTAGTTACATTGCCACCAGCTTGAATATTAATTGACCCACTAGTCAAATTATCTGAATTAGAATCACTAGTAGAAGAGTTAATATTACCTGTTTTCACATTACCAAAAGCTTGAATATCAACTGAACCAGCTATGACATCAGCAGGTACTTCATCAAAGAAACTCGCAGAAGAATTAATTTCACCTGTGGAAATATCTCCACTCACAGATTGTAAAATTACGCTACCACCAAGCTGATAAATGAAACTAGATGCACTTGTGCTAGTGTCAATATCTCCGACTTGTATATTAGCTGGTGTAGATGAACTACCAGTGCCGCTAAATACAGTTCCCGATTCCGTAATATCAGGAGGAACGTTAGCAGTAGATTCTAAACTACTCAAACCGGCTCTTAAAATTAAGGCAGGTTCATCAGCTAAAATCCTTTCATCGGCGGAACAAATACCATATGGACAAAGTGTAAAATCTGGACTATTAATTGTAATATTACCTGCTGTAATACTACCTGTAGACTCTACTTTTAAAGCGGGGCCAGTGTAGTCACCAAAGGAAACATCACCATTAGCACTAATAATTGGGTCATAAAGACTGATAAAATTACCCCGATTACCCTGATTATTCAGAATAGAAAATTTACCGCCACTAGCAAAGTGAGTATCTAGAGAAATCTTGCCATTGCTGATTAAAGTTAAATCTCCGCCGCTAATAAAACTTGTGCGATTGAGATGATTAATGGCTAATATATCAATCCCTGCATTACCTTGTAGTAAAAGATTATTACCTGCAATTATAGAAACATTATTTGTGGTAGTATCACGCACTATAACAGAATTATTCGCCAGTAAGTTTAAATTATTAGTTGTCGTAATTTTAGTTTCTGGTAATATTAAATTTTGATGGGCTAGCAAACTCACTGTTTGAGCATTGGCGTGTTTTACAACTACATCATTGCGATTCACTGGTAAACCAGAACCAACTAATTCTACTTCACCCAGATTATTGACTATTAATTGTGTTGCATGATTTCCACCGCCTCCAGTCAATAGGTTAGCCAGGGAATTTTGGTAATTATTGAGATTAGTAGATGGAGGCAGAATTTCTAAACTTAAAAGATTACCAGGTATACTCAGACGGACTAAACTAGAACCAGGGACAGCAGCAACATTAATCTTGCCACCTGGTACGGAAAGTTCGCCTGTGCTGACAACAGTAGAACCTAATAAAGTTAAGTTATTACCTGGTGTCACGCCCAGATTAGCTGTATTAACAATCGTTCCGTTGGCGTTAGCATCAAAGACAAAACTATTAGGTGTTCCTAGCAGATTAACGTAATCATTCCAACCCTGGGTATGAAAGTAACTATTACTATGACTAAAGCCAATATGGTTGGCGGTAGTGGCGGTAAATGAAGCGGGAACATTTAAGCTAGCATGGTTGCCGAAAATAATCCCATTGGGATTAATTAAAAATAAGTTAGAATTACCACCCGTGACTTTAATTAAACCGTTAATATAGGAAGCATTCCCACCCGTAACACGCCCTAAAATATTTTGAATAGATGGTTGGGATAGGAAATTTGCCGTTTGATTACTATCCAGACCAAACTGTGAGAAACTGTGAAAAAGATTGGCGCGATCGCTACTCAAACTACCGCCACTAATATCAATCTGATTGCCTTGATTATTCACAATCGTCCCAGTACCATCATTAGCTGGTGTAATGGACTGTGCTTGAGCAATACTAGGACATAACCCCAATAATAAAAAGATACTAACTAAACTGGTTTTGGCTTTCTGCGATTTACGTCTTTGTTTGGCTTTTTTTACCGCTTGACGAGCATATTTAGCCTGTAAAGCCGTATATTTAATAGATAAATTTTCTGCATGATGACGATAATAATATAGTGGTTTAAAAATATGTTCAACTTGACTGATTTCCGACAGACGTAAACATAAATCATAGTCTTCTGCATATGGTATATCTGTGTCTATTCCCCCAGCTAACTCAAACACTTCCCGCCGCATTAATCGGAAGTGAAATGTCATAAACTTATTTAACAGTTCTTCACGATTGTAGGGAATGAGACAACGATAACCATAACTCAGAAAATTATTTTGCGTATCAATATCTAAATAGTCAGTGTACACCCAACCAATATCCGATTTTGTATCTAACACCGCAGCTGTTTCTTGTAATGCGGTGGGTGCTAACAAATCATCACTATCCACCCAACCAATATATTTACCACGAGTTTGGGCGATCGCTGCGTTTATAGCCTTGGTCATTCCCTGATTTCTAGATGCTACCACCCGCACCCGATGATCATATCGTTCATACTCACGCGCAATGGCTAGAGAATTATCTGTAGAACCATCATCCCAAATCAGTAATTCTAAATCTGACCGAGTTTGAGCTAAAACACTAGTAATAGCAGCATCAAGATAATGCTCCCGATTATAAACGGGAATCACAATCGAAATCACTGGATTCATAAATTTTGATGAAAATTTTTCCTAATTTATTATCGTATTTGGCTGCATTTTGTCATGTTCTAGCCCTAGTCATATTTGATGTTTGCAAATGTTTGCATAGTATCAATTAATTCCCGAATTTTGCTATATTTTTATCTGTGTTGCATTACAGCTATATTAGCTGTAAATAAAATTAACTAAATTTAATTTTTCATAATTTATATGCAAAAATTCTTCGCCAAAACCCAAAAGCGGCGGACACTCACCAGGGAAAGACTCTACTATTTACCAACACCAAATAACAAGCCTGCATTAAAACTCTATGTTCCGGTGGTGGAGTTCACCAATCAGATCAAATCTAATTCATCTTTACCCAAAATATTTTTCCGCAAAGGTTATTTACTCAGCTTCATATTTTTATTGATCACTGGGCTAATACCCACAGCCTTATTAGCCCAAGAAAAACTAGAACTAAAAGACTTTGATTATTGGGAGAGTTTTTGTAAACTCTTGGGAGAGGAAAAGAAATACGAAGAAGCGATCGCAGCCTGTAATCAAGCCATTGCCCTTAAACCGGAAAATGCTGATATTTGGGTATTAAGAACCGATATTTTAATTAAACAAGCCAAATATAGCGAAGCTTTAGTATCAGCAGAACGCGCCTTGCGTCTGCAACCAAAATATGCCTTAGCCATCGCCCAACGCTGTCAAGCCTTGTTAAATTTAAATAAATATGCCGAGGCGAATGCAGCCTGTGATTTAGCTTTGCGTGCTGATGGTAATTGGGGTGATACCACAGCAGAATTAGCTTGGTATAATAAGGGGATTGCTGAAAGTAAATTAGGCAAATTCTTGGAAGCTACAGACTCATTTAACCAAGCACTAAATCTCAATTCTCAAAACTCTTTAGCCCTGGTGGGTAAGTGCCAAGCTTTAACAAACTTAGCAAGATTATACGAAGCAATTGAAACCTGTGATCAAGCCATCAAAGCTAATCAAAATTGGGGCGATAGTTCACCGGCGATCGCATGGTATCACAAAGGATTAGCACAACAAAAAAATGGTCAAATAGAAGAAGCGATCGCCTCATTTGATCA
This sequence comes from Nostoc sp. CENA543, assembly GCF_002896875.1. GTDB lineage: Bacteria > Cyanobacteriota > Cyanobacteriia > Cyanobacteriales > Nostocaceae > Trichormus. Next base: position 4,401,829 of record NZ_CP023278.1, on the reverse strand, counting down.
AGCCATAGCCATGAATCCCAAGGATGCAGATATCTGGCTTACCCACGGCAAAGCTTTAGCCAGCGTCGATAAACCCGCACAGGCTAGTGTTTCCTTTGAATTTGCCGTAAAATTAAGCCCTAACTATTCCTTGGCATTAGCACATCAAAGTGCCACATTGAATAAATTAGGCAAATATAAAGAAGCTCAAGCAGCCAGTGAACAAGCCATTCAAGGTGATAACAGATGGGGTGATACAACTCCCGCACTAGCTTGGGAACAACGGGGAATTGCGTTAGCGGGAATGGGTAACTATGAAGAAGGATTAGCTTCAATTGATCGCGCCATCGCCCTCAATCCCAACTACGCCGAAGCCTGGAACAATCGCGCCGTCACCCAATGGTATTTAGGTAGATATTCCCAAGCTATTGCTAATAGCGATCGCGCTACAACTATTAACCCTAAATATGCCCAAGCTTGGTTTAATAAAGGAAGAATTCTCAAAAGTTTAGAACGCTATCCAGAAGCACTAGCGGCATATAATAAAGCTATAGAAAATAGTAAATCTACAGAAAATACACTACTAGCCAATAGCTTGGCAAATCGTAGTGTCATTTTATGGCATTTATCACGCCATCAAGAAGCCTTAGCCTCAGCCGATCGCGCCATTGGCATCAATCCAGAATTATCTTTAGGATGGTACAATCGGGGCGTAGTGCTATTGAACCTCAGACGCTACCAAGAAGCCTTCACCGCCTACAATCGCGCCGACACCCTCACACCCAAAGATGCAAACATCCTCTTAGGAAAAGGGATAGCTTTATTAAAACTAGGGAAATTAGAAGATGCGATCGCTGCATTTACAGCCACATTAGCACTAGATCCGAAAAACACCATAGCCCAAACTAATCAAACCATTGCCCAGGAAAAATTAAAACAACAGCAAGAACAGCAACAACCAAAGTTACCAGTTATTCCCGAAAAGCCGCAGAATTAAGCTGTTGTGCTTTTAATTTGCATATTAATATTCGCAGGGGGCAGGGGGCAGGGGGCAGGGGGCAGGGTGTGGGAGGTGTGGGAGGTGTGGGGGGATGGGGAAGAAATCTTTCCCCCCACACTCCCCACACTCAAAAAGCCATTTATATCAATGCTTTGCGATTAACTTAGTGCTATTCTGCCCAATGCCCGATGCCCAATGTCCAATGCCCAATCCCCAATCTTAATGCCGTTTACGTGCTAAAGTTAGCCCATCTGCGATCGTAATTAAACTAATATCTATGCGATCGTCTTGGGCTAGCTTACTATTAAACTCCCGAATGGCGACGGTAGCTGTATCTTGTATTTCCGGTTGAGCTACTTGTCCAGACCACAATACATTATCAATTGCAATTAAACCACCAGGTCTAACCAACTGTAATGCTAGTTCGTAATAGCGATAATAATTTTCCTTATCAGCATCAATAAAGGCAAAATCAAAGCTTTCTGCTTGATTTTGAGCTAATAAATGTTCTAAAGTTTCCGTAGCTGGCGCAAGATGTAAGTCAATCTTATCTGCTACTCCCGCTTGTTCCCAATAGCGACGAGCCACAGATGTAAACTCCTCACTGACATCACAGGCTACAACCTTACCATCTGCTGGTAATGCCAAAGCCACGCTCAAAGAACTATAACCAGTAAATACACCTACTTCTAAAGTTTTTTTTGCACCAATTAGCTGTACTAAAAATGCCAAAAATTGTCCTTGTTCTGGTGCCACCTGCATATTTGCACGCGGATGTTTAGCAGTTTCTTGGCGCAGTTGTAATAAAATTTCCGGTTCGCGCAGGGATACAGACAACAGATATTGGTACAAATCATCTGTCAGACTCAGTTTTTTGCCAGTAGACATATTTTTAGTGGTAGTCAGGAATTACAAATTATTGTAGCTATTTATCTATGTGAATATTTTACCACAAAAATACGGTAAATTGCTCAAAATGCCGTAGTATTTATTGTGGTTATGTAATCACTGTGCTTATGTGGAGTCAGTTTGTATCGCCTCAATGGATGAAGAGAGTCAACAACTTTCTTCGGAATTATCAGATATCTAGAATTCATCAACTTATTTGCTGTTTTACCTTGGGACTAAGTTTGAGCTTTGTTGTCTCGGCTTGTTCCCCTGGCAATACAAACAACTCTGCCGTCACACCCACAACAAACTCTAGTCCCACAAAACAAGGTGTTGCAGTTCGGATTGGTTATCAAAAAGCAGCTACTATTCTCAACACGATGAGAACCAAGGGAGATGTAGAAAAGGCTTTAACGGCTGCTGGGGCAAAGGTGACATGGACAGAATTTCCTGCTGGGCCGCCGATGCTAGAAGCGATGAATGCAGGTAGTATTGACTTTGGTTACACAGGCGAAGCACCGCCTATATTTGCCCAAGCTGGAGGAGTTCCATTGCTGTATGTAGCTTACGATCCTTGGAGTCCCAAAGCCGAAGCGATTATTGTGCCGAAAGATTCACCGATTAAAACTGTAGCGGAACTCAAGGGTAAAAGAGTTGCCTTCGCTAAAGGTTCTAACACTAACTATTTAGTAGTCAAAGCCCTAGAAGCAGCCGGACTAAACTATACTGACATAAAACCCGCCTATCTCACCCCCGCAGATGCCCGTGCAGCCTTTGAAGGTGGTAACGTTGATGCCTGGGCAATTTGGGACCCTTTCTTGGCAGCAGTTGAACAGGCTACAGGTGCAAGAATTCTTACAGATGCCACAAATTTAGCACCCAATCGGGGCTACTATCTGGCGAGTCAAGCCTTTGTAAATTCCCACCCAGATGTATTGAAAACCCTGTTAGATGAAGTCACCAAAGTCGATAAATGGGCAGCCAATAATCCCCAAGAAGTAGCTAAATTTCTAGAACCAGAATTAGGCATTCCCGCCGCCGCTTTAGAAGTTGCCGAGAAACGCCGACAGTATGGTGTTCTGCCGTTAACCGATGAAGTAATTAACAAACAACAAGATATTGCCGATACCTTTTACAAAATCAAACTCATTCCCAAGCAAATTCAAGTCAAAGACATAGTTTGGCAAGGCAATAAATAAGGCAGGGAGCAGGGGGAGAAATGCCCAATCCCCAGTCCCCAGTCCCCAATCCTCAATCCCCGAAAATTATGGATATCAATACTCAACGGATAAAAACTGATGTACTCGTCATTGGTGGCGGTACGGCTGGCACAATGGCAGGTATTAAAGCCAAGCAGGCAAATCCAGATGCAGAGGTGCTGATATTAGAAAAGGCTAACATCAGAAGGAGTGGTGCGATCGCAATGGGGATGGATGGAGTCAATACCGCCATCATCCCCGGACACTCCACCCCAGAACAGTACGTCCGGGAAATCACCCTCGCCAACGATGGCATTCTTAACCAAAAAGCCGTCTATCAAACCGGTAAATTAGGTCACGAAGTCATTCAAGAATTAGAAAGTTGGGGTGTGAAGTTTCAAAAAGATGCCCAAGGTAACTACGACTTAAAACAGGTGCATCGTGTGGGTAAATACGTCTTACCCATGCCAGAAGGCAAAGACCTGAAAACCATTCTCACCCGTCAAGTCAAACGCCACAAAGTCAAAGTTACAAACCGTGTGATGGCTACCCGTGTATTAGTCAAAGACGGACGCGCTGTTGGTGCGGTAGGATTTGATGTCAGAAACGGCGACTATATAATCATTCAAGCCAAGGCCGTCATCCTTTGTACAGGTGCTTGTGGCAGACTCGGCTTACCTGCTTCCGGCTATCTCTACGGCACTTACGAAAATCCTACTAACGCCGGCGATGGCTATTCAATGGCTTATCACGCAGGTGCAGAACTTAGCAACATTGAATGCTTTCAAGTTAATCCCTTAATTAAAGATTACAACGGCCCCGCCTGCGCCTATGTCGCCGGGCCTTTTGGCGCACATACAGCCAACGCCGAAGGAAATCGCTTCATTAGTTGTGACTATTGGAGTGGTCAAATGATGTTGGAAATCTGGAAAGAGTTAAACTCAGGAAAAGGGCCAGTCCAACTCAAAATGACCCATCTTGATGAAGATACAATTGCCGAAATTGAATCCATACTTTGGGCAAATGAAAGACCAAGTAGAGAACGTTTCCATCAAGGGAGAAATGAAGATTACCGCACCCACGGCGTAGAAATGCACATTTCTGAAATTGGCTTATGTAGCGGTCATAGTGCTTCTGGCGTGTGGGTAAATGAAAACGCTCAAACTACAGTCCCCGGTTTATATGCAGCCGGAGATATGGCCAGCGTTCCCCATAATTATATGATTGGGGCTTTTGTGTTCGGTCGCATAGCCGGAACTCATGCCATTGAATATATCCAAGATTTAGATTTTAGCGAACCAGATGCCGAGTTTTTAGAAACAGAAAAAACCAGAATTTATGCCCCATTAACTAGACCAAATGGCGTACCTCATACCCAGGTAGAATATAAACTCAGACGCTTAGTTAATGATTATCTCCAACCACCCAAATCAGGTAACAAAATCGAAATTGGCTTAAAACATTTTGTCCAATATCAACAAACATTAGATTTAATGGGTGCGCGTGACCCCCATGAATTAATGCGTTCTCTGGAAGTACATTTTATTCGAGACTGTGCAGAAATGGCAGCCAGAGCATCATTATATCGCCAAGAAACTCGCTGGGGATTATATCATTACCGTTTAGATTATCCAGAAAAAAATGATGATGAATGGTTTTGTCACACCAACTTAAGAAAAAATGAATCAGGACAAATGATATTGTTTAAGCGTCCAGTAGAACCTTATATTGTCAAAGTAGATACAGCCCAAGAATTATACAATGTAGCTGTGAGGTGATAGTTAAAATAATCAAAAATATGCAGATAATAGAAACATTTTCTACATCTCGTCTGCTAGCAGAGCGGCTACAATTCCAGCATTTGCATGAACTTTGTCGAATGCACCAAAATCAAAAAGTTATGACTACTTTAGGCGGTGTGCGTTCTGATGAAGAGACACGGCTATTTATTTTCAATAACTTACATCATTGGCAAAGTTACGGTTTTGGCTTATGGGTATTTCGAGACAAGAATAATCATCAATTTGTTGGTCGTGCTGGACTTCGCAATACTATTGTAGAAGGTATTAATGAGGTGGAATTAGCTTATGCACTCATGGATAAATTTTGGGGTCAAGGATTGGCTACAGAAATGGGTGAGCAAATCTTAAAAATTGGTTTTGAGTTACTGAAATTAAAAGATATAGTTTGCTTTACGCTCACGACGAATGAAGCTTCGCAAAGAGTAATGGAAAAGTTGGGATTTAAGTATGAGCGTGAAATTATCCATGCTAATTTACCTCATCTATTTTACCGCCTAACTGTTTAATTACAAAATCAAATAGGAGTTTTATGGCTTTAATTAATCAGAGGGTAGATGTTCCTGTCATTGTTGATGAATCAAAATGTTTGGAAAAATGTATGGCTTGCATTGAAGTTTGTCCTTTAGATGTGTTGGCTAAGAATCCAGAGACGGGGAAAGCTTATATGAAATATGATGAATGTTGGTTTTGTTTACCTTGTGAAAAGGAATGTCCTACTAATGCTATTACGGTGCAGATTCCTTTTTTGTTGCGGTAATTAGGTCGTTATTTAGGAATAATGTGAATTTCACACAGAGGCGTAGAGGCGCAGAGAGAAAGAGTTTTGGAGAGGATTTAGGATGTCTATAAGTGCTGATTCTGAATTAAATCAATGGTTGGAAATGTTGCGATCGCCTGATGTCAATGACCGCTTAGTAGCTGTCAAAACTCTACAACATCTCGGCGAAGAAGAGACAATTGATGCTTTAATTATTGCCCTTAATGATGAAAATGTTGCTGTCCAGAAAATAGCTATATCTGCTCTTTGGGAAATTGCTAATCCTGTGGCGATTCCTGCTTTAATTGACTGCTTGAGTTCGCAAGATGAAGATATTCGCACTGAAGCTGCGTCAGCTTTAAATGAGTTAGTTAGTCCAGATGATTTATTACTTTTACTAGATAAACTACAAATTGATGATATCAATACACAAATTAATATTTTAGTGCTGTTGCGTAAAATTCATGATATTCAATCTTTACCTTATATATTATCATTTTTACAATCAGATAATCCTGAGTTAAGAGAAACCGCAATCACTACATTGCGTTATCTGAATCAATTAGATAAATGCCCAGAAGCTTTAGATTTAATTTTTGATGATTCAGCAGTTGTGCGGCGGGCTGCGGCTTTGACTCTGGGACATTTGCAAGATACAGAAGTAATTAATAAACTTAGTCAAGCACTGACTAATGATCATGACTGGCAAGTGCGGCGTAATGCAGCTCAATCTCTAGCTATTCATGCAAATCATCAAGCAATTTTCGCCTTAGAAACTGCTTTCAGTGATGAACATTGGCAAGTCAGAAAAGCAACAGCACAAGCTTTACAAAAAATTCCAGATATGCAAGTTATGCCGAAATTAATTCAAGCTTTAGCAGATGAATACGCAGATGTTCGCAAAGAAGCTGTAATTGCTCTTGGTAATTTAGCTCATTGTGATGTTATCATCGCTCTGCAACAAGCTTTAGATGATCCTGATAGGGAAGTTGCTATTCAAGCACAACGAGCAATTAACAAGATACAAACAGATAAAATAGTATCAGGGGAGTAGTCAATAATTAAGGGAAAGTGTCATGGGAAATCCATTTCCTGGAATGAACCCGTATTTAGAACAGCCTGAACTTTGGCATCAAGTTCATAATCGTTTGATTGTCGCTATAGCTGATGATTTGACTCCTCAAATCGCGCCTAAATACCGAGTTTCTATTGAAGAGCGAGTTTATACAAGTGTAGATGATATCTTACTGGTGGGAATTGCTGATGTAGCAGTTGCTAACCGTAATATTCCAGATAGCAGCACAACTTTGACTGCTGCAAAACTTAGCGAACCTACTAAAGTTAAAGTTCCCATACCTGAACAGGTAACTGAAAGATTTTTAGAGGTGCGCTCAACTCAAAATAAAGAAGTAGTAGCTGTCATTGAAATACTTTCACCTAAAAATAAAATCTCAAAAGAAGGTAGAATTGCTTACGAGAACAAACGACATAAAATTTTAGCTTCTGCGACTAATTTGGTAGAAATTGACCTGCTAAAGCAAGGTGAGCCAATGCCAATTTTAGGTGTAAAAATCACAGATTATAGTATTTTGGTAAGTCGCAGCTACAACAGACCTGATGCCGATTTATATACCTTCGATTTGAAAAGTCCAATTCCGGTTTTTCCTATACCTTTGCATGAAAGTGAATCTGAGCCAATTGTTGACTTACAAAGGTTACTCAATGAAGTATACGAACGTGCTAGATTTGATTTAGCAATTGATTATACACAACCTTTGAAAATCAGGCGATCGCCCGAAGAAGAGGCTTGGATAAAAGATATTTTGGCAACTGTTTAAATGAGTCAACAAGAAGTAGTAGAACTGCTCAAACAAGTTGTTGAACCAACTTTAAAAAATGACATTGTAAGTTTGGGCATGGTGCGGAATCTCCGCATAGTTGATGACTATGTTTACTTGCGTTTATATATTGGTTCTCATCAGCAGGAATTACAAACAGAAGTTGAAGCTAAATTATCAGCTTTGTCTTGGTGTAAAAAGACTTATATTCAAATTTGCACAATTCCTGGTGTGAAAATAACTCTAGGAATTTCTAGTGGTAAAGGTGGTGTTGGTAAATCAACAACTGCTGTAAATATTGCCGCCGCTTTAAGTTTACAAGGGGCAAAAGTTGGGCTATTAGACGCGGATGTTTATGGGCCGAATGTGCCGCAAATGTTGGGTTTAGGACAAGCTGATGTTGAAGTCATTCAGACTCCTACAGGTGAGAAGTTTTTACCTTTAGAAGTGCAGGGAATTAAATTAATGTCGGTGGGTTTACTAGCAGAAGAAAATCGTCCTTTGGCTTGGCGGGGGCCTGTACTGCACAAAATTATTACCCAATTTATCAATGATGTGGAATGGGGGGAGTTAGATTATTTATTGATAGATTTACCCCCAGGTACGGGTGATGCTCAAATTACGATTATTCAAGAAAGTCCAATTTGTGGCGTGATTTTGGTGACGACTCCGCAGCAAGTAGCTGTTGCAGATGTTCGACGTAATATATATATGTTTCGCCAAGTCGGTGTGCCGGTACTGGGTATCGTAGAAAATATGAGTTACTTAACCTGTGGGGATTGTGGTTCACGCACATATATTTTTGGTAGTGGTGGCGGTGAACAACTCGCAGCCGAATTACAAACGCCTCTACTGGGACAAATCCCTATTGATTCGCGGATTTGTAGCGGTGGGGATAGCGGAAATCCCATCGCCACAAATAAACAAGCTTCCACAGCAAGTGAGGTTTTTAGAAATATTGCGATCGCACTAAACACCACTTTTTGTTACAGATGATTATGGTTATGCACTGAACTTGTAGGGAATTCCCGAAAATTAAATGAGATTAACTCCTCATATTCAATGATTTAATCCACTTTTCTCCACTCAACAGCGCAATTCCGAAAGTTACAATCCCAATTCCCACATTTTGCGTCGCATTTAACGCTTCGCTAATTGTTAACCATGCAACTAACGCTGTTAATGCTGGACTGCTAGAACCAATGATTGAGGCGGTAGTTGCGCCAATCATCCGAATTCCGGCATTATTCATTGTGTGTCCAATAAAGCTGACTAAACCAGAAAAAATACTGCCAATCCACAAAGGTGTCCAATCAAGTTGCGTGCCGGGAGACGGCCAAAACAGTAAACAAACACCAGAAAGTATGAGAGTAGAGGCAAAGCTAATCCAGGTGAAGGGAACTGGATGAAATCTAGTTAAGCATTTTTGGGCAATGATGTTATAAAAAGCGTAAACTATCCCAGAACTAACACTTGTGATGATACCAATGTTAATAGACTGGTTACTGTAGGTAGTAGAAGATTGAGGTACTGTCAGCACACTACCTATCAGAATAATAGCCATTACCAGCCAACATAACCATGTGGGGCGATCGCCAAAAAATTTCCAAGATAGAAGAGCCGTAAATATAGGATAGGTAAAAAATAAGGTGAGAGCAATTCCAGTGGGAATTAAGCCAATAGCAACGTAAAGTAAAGCAATATACACAAACATTAGTATCCCGCAGCCAAAAGCTTGAAATAAAATGTCCCTCCTTTCTCGGCTGAACAAGTCTCGCAATTCTGTCAGTGCTGATGGATATAGTTTAAATGCTACTAATGCCATTAGTGGTACTACTAATAACATTCGCATAAACATTAGTAAGAAAGAATTTGGTAGATCCGGTTTTACATATCCACCAAGTAAAAAGAAACCCAGTACGAGATGTTCGGAAAACAAAACTCGTACTGTAATGTTATGGAATGACAAAACAAAGGCAGATAGAAGAACAGTAAGGATGCCCAACACTATCAAAAAGCTACGAAAGGACAACCCGATTGTATTGCTAAAAACACTTTTTTTCTTAATAAGCTAATCGTCATTCATTTTTTCAGACTGATTCGCTTGTAGTAAGGGCTTTAGCCCTAGCTTTATCCAACTTAAATGCTGATTAGCTTACCTATTTGCTAGGGTGCGGATTTATAGCGTTTCTCTGGTAATCGAAATACACCTAAACTTTTTATAAATGTACTTCTTTGAATTGAGAAACGCTATAATTTCTAACTTAGGGACTTCTAGAAAATAAATTATTCAAATTCCGAGAGAGAATATTTTGATTTTCCCCCTGCTCCCTGCCCCCTGCACCCCTGCTCACCACAGCGATTGTATATTGTTTTAGTTGGAAGTCTCTTAATTGAGTGCTGGTTCTGCTAACACTTTTTCAGATTTTTGCTTCAGGACTGTTGGTAAATCACTAGTTAATGGTTCACCTTCAACTATTTGTGATTTAAACCCATCAGGCCCGACTGGAATATCACCTGTAATAGTAGTGCGATAGAGTACGCGCTCAACTTCTATATGATCTAAATCTTGGGGTGCTAAATGCGATGTAGCGCGGTTGTCCCAGAAGGCAATATCACCATTATTCCACCGGAAGCGGGTAGTGTAGGCAGGTTTAGTGATTTGTTTGAAGAACAACTCCAGCAGCAGTTCGCTTTCTTGTGGTGATACATCGAGAATGTGTGAAGTGAAGCCAGGGTTGACAAACAATGCTTTTTCACCAGTCTCAGGATGAACGCGCACCACTGGGTGAATTGAAACTTGGGGATTAGCTGCTATACGTTGGGCATATTTGCTATTACTAGGTATCCGCAAACGTGCGTTAAACCGATGTTCAGCTTTTAATCCATCAGCTAATTTTCGTAGAGGTTCCGATAAACCCTCGTAAGCTGCAACCAAATTAGTCCACTGTGTGTCACCACCAAAGCTAGGAACGTTAACTGCACGCAAAATTGAACCCGCAGGAGGGTTAACAACCGCAGTCACATCAGTGTGCCAACGGCTTTCGTAGCTAGAACGTTGTATACCATTGCGCCGTTCAAAGCGGCTGCGGTCAATGGGTAAGATTTGCGAAAAGCCATCTATTGGCTCATCTTCGTGGGGATGTGCGTAGGTAACTTCACCAAAACGAGCTGTAAAGGCAATCTGTGCAGCATGATCTATATTTTGATTGCGAAAGAACACAACCTTCCACTTCAATAATGCTTTGCGAATTTCGGCAACTACCTCATCTTGCACATCCTTTGCAAGATTCACGCCACTGATTTCAGCACCAGTGAACCCAGAAGTCGGTTTAACCTCTATATGTTTGTAACCCATGTCTATTCTCCAAAGTTTGTATAACAGCAGGTAAAAAACAACATTACTAATCGGGATAGAAAACGAATGTCCGCAACTCTATACTTTCTCTTGGCGGTGCATCTGAAGGACTGGTGGGATCTTCAAAAGCTGTGTGAGCAGCAAACCTAGCGCGTCCGTCTGTTGCAGAGTCAAAACACTTGATAAATAAGGCTTCGTCCCTGTGCATTTGCGGAAAATAAAACCATTTGTGTTCTTGGTTATAAGTAACGGCGTAGGTTTCACCGACGCGACCGCGATATACTAAATCACCAGCTACAAGGTCTGTAGGTGCAATACTTTGGGCATCACACACTGCTAATGGTGATTCTTGAATGGGTTGAGCGATCGCACGCCAAACATTAATGATCGCAAACCGTCGTTGTAAAAGCTCATCAATATTGTCTATTCCCCGTGTCGCTAATTCTAAACGAGCGCGAGTATAGCCAGATTTGGCTGTGAAATCATTATGGACGCGTTTGACAGGTTCTTTAATGCTATTCTCATTAGCCTTGGATTGAGCAGCATTCCGCAAGGTGTGATCAAATATCACTACCTGCTCTGCACCTGTCACCTCTTGTAATAATTGCTCTGCTTCAAGATAGTAAACGCGGCGTAATTCCTCTTCATCATAAAAGTTATGCACCTGAGTTTGATGTTGAGTAAATCCAAAGCCTTCTTTATCTAAAGAGATATCTTTTGCGATGGAACGAGCATTATAAATAGGTAACTTATGCGCCTGATAAGTTCCATTGCTGCGGAGAATGCCTGCTGGCGGTTCATAGGTATAGTTAACGAGCTTTTCTGCCATCGGGACGAGGTAAGTCAGTTCAGCCTCCACATATGGCAGTGTTTGGGAAATCGGTCTGTCTAGAACTTGATTTAAGCTCATAGTTCATCCCCATTGATCTTGTGTATGAAATACTCACAAGGCAAAAAACTATCAAGATTTCTTACCTTTTGCCTTTTACCTTTTACTTTGCACCAACGGGAACAGGTTCACCTAAAATTTTGGCAAATCTTTGTAAATAGAAGTCTACAGGATTTGCTACTCCTTGAATTGAGTGGCGATCGCGCACCAGATTCCACCATGTCTGCAAACGTGGTGTTTCTGCTGGTAGTGCAAATTGACGGAAATGTTCCAAGAGTGGTAAACGTTCAAACCAGGGATAAAAACTAATATCAACGAGACTAAACTGATCACCCAAGAAATAATCACCTTTACCTAATCCTTCTTGTTCCAAATATAAAAGTGCTTCTGTGAACTCTTGTCTTCCCTGTTCCCGTTCTTGACTATCTTTACCACGGAGAAATTTGTTAAAAGCTGGGACAAGGCGAGTATTGGCGTAGTCTATCCAGATGCGAGCGATCGCTTTTTTTGCCGGCTCATGGGGTAATAATGCTGGTTCGGGAAACACTTCCTCTAAATACTCATTAATAATTGCAGATTCATAGATCACAACATCCCCATGTTGAATCGCTGGAACTTTACCATAGCGGGAAATCTGCGTGTAACCCTCTGGTTTATTCTGTAAATCAATCTCTATCGGGGTAAAGTCAATACCTTTTTCTAGTAAAACTACACGGGTACGTTGTGAGAAAGTAGAAGCTTTAGCAAAGTAAAGTTGGATATTGCTCATAAAATCCTGTCCTGGTAGTGATTTTGAACGCAGGTTTTAAGCTTGCACAACCCAAATCAGACCAATAATACAAAAGCAAGCTGTTCTGATAACTACGACTTTAGTGAATTTGACTGGCAAGTGCTTATGTTTGGTTTATGGTATATTACACTTTATCGGTCGAGTTACCGTTGTTTAGTAATTATACATTCTTTTTAGAATATGTAAACCTAATTGTTAGATTAACTAAATGAATGCCAAAGATTGTGCCAGATCAGAAAGGGGTGTCATGTGTATTTAACAGCTGACTCTCACAGACAGTTTCGCATCGGCTTACTCATCCCAGCAGGTAACACTACATTTGAGCCTGACTTTCACTCTGCTTTTTCTAGCCTAGTGACTATTCATGCTCATCGCGTCATAGCTCAAAGGATACACGCCTACGAGAGTAAAGAATCGATGGATGATATTAATCAAGAGGCCATTAAAGAAGTCAAAAAATTAGCTAGAGCTAGAGTAGATATTGGCGCATACGGTTTCACAACAGCAACATTTTACCGAGGACGAGTTTTTGCTGAACAATTGGCGCAAATGTTGACGCAGAATTTAGGAGTACCCGTTGTTGTGCCATCTCTAGCCTTAGTAGACGCATTAATACATCTCCAGGTAAAGAAAATTTCTATAGTTACCCCTTATCCCGAATGGAACAACCAGACTCTCAAAACATTTTTGAGTGAATTACCTTTTGAAATAGTTGGCTTTAAAGGTGATGAACGTCCGAAAGAATTAGCTCAAGACAGTTATCTTTGGCATCAGTCACCGCATCAAGCCGCAGCTTTTATTAAGGAAATCACTCACCAAAATGCAGATGCAATTGTTTTGCCTTGTACAGCCTGGAGAACATTTGAAATCATCGAAGAATTAGAAGCTGATTTAAATATTCCCGTAGTTACAGCCAACCAAGCCACCATCTGGAGTTTAGCAAGATGCGCCGCAATTGAATCTGCGCTCAAACCCAGAGGCATACTATTTCATAGATAGCAAATACAACCAATAAAATCATGCAAGCACAAACAAAACTGGTTATTTTCGATTGTGATGGAGTATTAGTAGACAGTGAGACATTAGGTAATCGTGTGCTTGTGGAATTTGTCGCCGAGTTTGGCTTAAAACTGTCACTGGAAGAAGCTATTCGGTTATTTAAAGGCGGCAAAATGGCTGATTGTGTTACTGTGATTGAGCGAAGATTGGGGAGAAAAATGCCGCCAGATTTTGTCACTCAACTTCGTACCTTTACTGCTCAGGCATTTGAGAGCGAACTACTTCCAGTACAAGGAATAGAAACAGCTTTAGACCAAATTAATTTACCAATTTGCGTTGCATCCAGTGGGCCAATTGAAAAAATTCAGTTGGCATTGCGTGTCACTAATTTATTACCAAGATTTGCAGGATGTATTTTTAGTTCCTATGAAATTGGTAGTTGGAAACCTGCACCCGACTTATTTTTATATGCAGCTAAAAATATGGGAGTTCAAGCTCAATTTTGTACTGTTGTGGAAGATAGTATTTTAGGTGTACGCGCGGGGATTGCTGCTGGGATGAAAGTTTTAGGTTACACTACCAAAAATGAAGCTCATCAACTCAAAGAATGTGGAGCAGATGTTTTTTATTCCATGTATCAATTACCTAACCTAATTTAAATAATAAATGTTTCCCTACAGACATCACTAACCTAATTAGTCACCACTTGATTTTTCCCCAAGTGCATTAACTTCACAATCTGGGGTAGCTGTTGTAGAAATAGCACCGAACCCACAATACAAACGATACCGCCCAAAATCAATGTATTCGGAGCTTTCAAGTAATGAGCTGAGGTTCCTGCTAATAAATTACCGAAAGGAGCCATACCCATAAAACACATAGCATAAAAACTCATCACCCTTCCCCGTTTGCTGTCTTCCACAATGAATTGCAACACTGTATTACTAGCAGCTACCTGAAGCGTGGAACTCCAACCAACTAGAACTAAAGCTAATTGGGAAATCCAGAAAACTTGGGATACCGAGAAAAGAATGAAGCCAATTCCCATAAAAACTGGAGAAAAAGCAATTAAACGTTCTAAACCTGCCACGTTTTGGCGAAAACTCAGATAGACACACGCCAACACTGAACCCATCGCTGCTGCGGCTGAGAGAAAACCCAAGGTTTCCGAGTCGCCGCTTAGAACTTCTACTGCAAAGATGGGTAGCAGTGTTGTATATGACATACCAACTAAGCTGGTTAATGCTAATAATGAGAGGATAGAACGCACAGGCAAGAAACGGTAAGCATATTGAAACCCTTCCTGTAATTTATGCCATGTATTGCTGTTATGTATTTCTATGGTTCTAGATGTAATTTGCATTGCTGAGATCGCCCAAATAGCCAAAAGATAGCTCAGACTATCGTACAAAAAGCAATAACCTGCGCCCAACTGAGCAATCAAAATACCACCCAAAGCAGGGCCAATGAGGCGTGCAGTATGAAGAAAAGCGGCATTGAGAGCGATCGCATTTGCCATCAGTTCCCGACTCACCATATCACTGACAAATGCCTGACGTACAGGAACATCTAACCCTTTGAGTACACCTAATAAGGCACTAAAACTCAGCAATGTCCAAAAATTTGCACCACCCATAAATGTGATGACTGTCAGAATTATTGATAAAGAAATACCCACGATCTGAAGCATGAGCAACAGGTGATGACGGTTGTAGCGATCGGCTAAAATTCCTGAAATTGGAGCTAATGCAAACACTGGTAATTGCCCAAAAAATCCAGCTAACCCCAAAAGTAAAGCTGAATCAGTTAATCGATAAATCAACCAAAGCACCGCTACTTGCGTCATGAAATTCCCAGTCATTGAGAAAGCTTGTCCAGCAAAGTAGAGGCGATAATTACGTGATCTAAAAGCAGGTAGATCAAAATTCAAATTTAACCTGAATTTCTGTAGTAATTTCATTAATAATATTTGCGTAGTTTGAATTGACGCAAGGAAACCCAACATTACTAAGATTTAGGTTAGCTAGATACCAATTAAAATTCCTGAAAAATCTCTGTGACTGAATGTGGGAAAATTGGTATTACTCTGCGAACAGGCTTCCTTATCAGACAAAATGCAAACGCCCGCGCTCTTGCTCAACTAAACTTAGTAGTCTCTCGTATTCATTAATGATGGGTATCTATAACTTGTCGTCAGGACTTTATTTCTCAAATCTTTAAGCACTAAAATGCTGACTACAAACTTATCAGATTTTTGGACAAAGACCACTAACATTGTGTAACAGAGATTTTTGAGCCAAACGGTTAATTTAAAAAGCAACAATTAACGCAGATTACAGGTAAATCAGATATCAATTTTAAGAATAAAAGTATATACCAACCAACTTTTAATCCTGTTCCTGGCTCTCATGGGATGATACACAACGGAATCCAATATGGCAGGTTGAAGTGTCTATTGTTTCTGCATGGCGGGCGGCTGGACGATAGCGAAAGCAATAATTTTCTGCACAAAGAAAAGATCCACCTTTCAAGACTTTTCTGGGAATACGGATGTCTGAAAAGTTTGGATCAAAACTTTCTTCTAAAGTCCCGCCTCTGGGGTTGACGGGGATACAACAAGATTTTGGTTTGGATGGGAGAGGTTGTGAACGATACCAATCCATCGTCCATTCCCAAACATTACCCGTCATGTCATACAAACCATAGTTATTAGGAGGATAAGAGCCGACGGGTTCAGGTCGGGGTGGGTGAGATTTGAGGTTTTGCCAAGGAAACTCCCCTTGCCAGATGTTAGCTAATAACTTGTTGTGAGAAAACTCATTACCCCAGACATAAACAGCACTTTCTAAACCACCACGGGCGGCAAATTCCCATTGTGCTTCCGTCGGTAATGCTTTCCCTGCCCATTTTGCATATGCCTCAGCATCCTCGTAAGCAATATGCACAACAGGGTAGTTTTCCCGTCCTTTAATTGAACTACCAGGCCCTTCGGGATGTCTCCAGTTTGCGCCGGGAACATAATTCCACCAATTACAGGAGTTTAAATCAACTGGATAAGGTGGTTGCTCAAAAACTAACGAGGCAGGTACTAGCAGTTCTGGTAAAGCTCCCGGATAATCCTCTGGATTTGGTGAGCGTTCAGCAACGGTCACATATTTAGTTGCCTTAACGAATCGCTGAAACTGTTTATTTGTCACAGCATATTTATCCATCCAGAATCCAGTGACGGTAACGCGCCGAGCAGGTGCTTCTTCTGGGTAATGATCATCTGACCCCATTGTAAATGTACCACCCGGTATCCAAACCATATCTTTGCCTGGTGGTCTGCCTGCAGATTTGGGCTTTGGCGTGGCGATGGCGTTCCGCCCACCGTAGGTGATCGCTACCTCACTTTGTCTATGCTGTTTCATAAACTGTTATCTAACGTAATTAACCCAAACTGGAAAGAGGGAGTAAAGGGTATAAATAAAAGAAGAACTGATTTTTCCCTACACCCCTATTTCTTAATAGTTAAGATCCATAAGGCAACATTTGCAATTCCCAATGTTGGAATTGGTTGCGTAGTCGTGTAAATACCTGTGCATTACTATCCTTAAGGTCTGTTGTTTCGCCTGGATCAGTTGCTAGGTTAAACAAAGCTTCTTGGTTTCCTTGTCTCCAATACTTCCAATCACCGCTTCGCACAGCTCTTTGCCTTGTTGCTAACGCCGCCCCAAAACGCCAAAACAAGGTGCGGGAAAACTCACTGCGCTCACCACGTAGTAAGGGAAGTAAATTTTGACCATCTGGTGGATAGTTGGGATGAAAACTTGTGCCAGTGGCAGCAAGAATAGTTGCAGTTAAATCAAAAGTGATAATCACCTGATTGCTCACTTGATTAGCTTGAGTCACACCAGGATAGCGAATGATAGCAGGCACTCGTATACCACCTTCGTACAAACTACCCTTTCTAGCCTGGAATGGCCCAAAGTTGGAGAATCGTTCACCACCATTATCACTGGTAAAAATCACTAAGGTATTATCAGCCTGTCCGCTTGCTTCCAGTGCATCTAATACCCTGCCTACTCCGTCATCTAAACTCTTGACCATTGCAGCATAGGTTGCTTGTGAACCGCCTGCTGTATAACCGTTAGTAAGATAAAAAGCAGTTGATGCTTGATCATTTGGCCCCTGCCAAGGCCAATGGGGCGCATTGTAGTGCAAACTTAGATAAAATGGGCGAGAGCGTGGACGTTGAATGAATTCAACTGCTCTGTCTGTAAACAAATCTGTAACATACCCAGAACGCTGTACAGGTACATCATTTTCATAGAGATCCAATATCCGATCTGTACCTGTATGTGTGAAATATTCAATCCCACCGCTTAAGTGTCCAAAATACTCGTCAAAGCCCTTTTGGAGAGGCCCAAAGTTAGGAGGATAACCAGCGTGCCACTTACCAACCAACGCAGTTTCATAACCATTTGCTTTCAGTAGTGAGGCAATGGTGGGTTGATTGGCTGGTATTCCTATGTTATTACTAGCTGGTTGCGAGCGAGCGCCTAGAGGTTCTCGTAAGCCGACGGGTAATCGCGCTTGATATCGTCCTGTTAAGAAAGCTATTCGTGTAGGAGTGCAAACGGTTTGATTCGCGTAAGCATTAGTGAAACGTACTCCCTGCCGTGCCAGTCTGTCTAAATTAGGAGTCTCGTAATCTGTGCGTCCATAGATGCTCAGGTCGCCCCAACCCATATCATCAACTAAAATAAACACCACGTTTGGGCGACTAGATTGGGCTGTCGCTCTTGAGAATAAATTGGCACTAGCTGTGGCCATAACAGTACCAGCAGCAGTCATACCTAAGAACTTACGACGATTCACACCGCCACGTATGTACTGTGTCATTGATTAATCTCCCCTTCAGTATGGAAACTATATCGACTCGATGAGGTATAAGAATCTACACATAGCAAAGCTTCTCCCAATTAACTTGTTCACAAGTTTGGGATGTATAAAGTTTAGTTAGTAAATATCTACGGTAATTTGATTGAGATACCGGGTTAATATTACAGCTAGGAGTATCACATGGCCAGTAAAGCAAAGTCAAGCACTTAGATTGTCCAAATTTATTCTTTAACTTTGTGTTAAGGACATTACTAAATATAGGAACAATTATTTTTACGGTTTATCGGTAGACAAGCTGTACTATAGATGGTAATTTTTACCAAGGATGGAATATTAACTCAACTATTTACCTAGTAAAGTTCAGGTTATGAAAGCTCTAACTCAAATCAAAAAAGGATCTGCGATCGCTATCACCCCAGTCGCATTAGCGGCACTTGCTACTTTTTCCGTCGCCTCACCCTCTCCAGTCAAAGCTGCAACAGTCCAAGGGTTAGCATTTTCTGTCTCTAGTGGGCCTGATCCCAACGGATATGGTATTTACTTTAGCTCCAGTACCAGCAATCCATTTAGCAATCCTCCTGGTAAGAATGAAGTTGGTAGCTATTACAACGAAGATATTCGCGGTCTTTCTGAATACAATCTTGCAGGCTTGTCTACTACATCATTAGCAACGGTCAGTTTTAATGTATTTCAGTCAGGTGGACTGTTTCCTGCTCAAAATGACTTCCCTTTTACGGGAAATATCAAGGTTCTTAGCTACCTTGGTAACAATGAGGAAAATCTATATGATTATCAAGCTCCATCCATTGCCACTATAGGATCTTTTAGTACAGCCAATCTAGCGGCTGGAGACACCTTGAGTTTTGATATCACCTCAATTTTCAATAGTGCTATTAATAACGGATATTCCTCTTTAGGCATCCGTTTACAAGTCGATGATGGGACAAATCCAGACGGTGGAGCTTGGACATTTGATAGTTTCCGTTTGACCACGGTTCCCGAACCCAATGCTGTACCAGCATTGATGGTTGTTGTTTTTGGTGCTGGGTTCATTCTCAAAACTAGAGTCAAACAAAAATTGGGTGTGATACCTGGTAAACGTCTGTCTTAAAGTCTTTTCTCTGCATCTCAATTGTTTGAGAATAAATACACAGCACAGAATAGTTAATATCAATAAACTACATAACTTGATGTAGACATCATAATTCTGTAGCGAATTTGTAGAATATTTATAAAGTTAAAATTCCCAAAACAGACATTATGAGCCAAAATCTGGCTATATTAGGGTTTATGGCACGGTTTAAGTAGCCAGGCAAATTGATTTACCCAATTTTTTACGCTGTTCCCTCTCTGCATTCATAAATCGAATTTTGCTCAACTATTGAACTTTCCCCCTAATACCAATTCACTAAAATTTTGAAACAGATATAAAACCAGAAACCCTGATGAAATCAGGCTTGCTTAATTGTGTAGCTTTAGCTTCTGTTTCAGAAACGTTAACGCGTAGCGTCTCGTGGAGAAGCATATCCGAAGGATTCAGCAGTAAGTTATTTTGAATTGGTATAACTCCAAAAACTCCATCCACAAGAGGATGGAGTTTTTCATCAAGAAATACGGAATCAATTTGCAATCATCACACCGTAACTAATTCTCGATTGCTAACTACTGATTCAGGTTTGACCCAAATTTTGTCTAACCCACCACTCAGTAATCTATATTGCTGATTGGGGTCTTGTTGTGGGTAATCCATGCGTTTGTGCATACCTCTAGTTTCTTGACGTTGCAAACCACTGTTGTACATCCAACGTGCAGTTGCAACCATCGCTGCTGCTTCCCGCGATCGCACAATTTGAGTATCATCTGGTGTATGGCTATGGCGGATTTCTTCCCAGAGATCATCTAGTCTTTCCAGAGATGCGTGTAACCCTGTAGAACTGCGGAACAGGTTGCGGTCATAAGGAAAAACCTCAGACTGAGTTGCGGCGATCGCTTCATCTGCTGAGAATCTATTGTTACCTTCACCACGTAATCCCGCTTCTCCGATTCCCCTGACACTGCGCTGGTTGGCTTGTTCTCCCAAACTGAGGGCATAATCAGCAGCAGATTGTCCAGACCAATAGCCAGAAGACATTGCCCAGGCGGCATTGTGACTACCACCACCTGTAAAGCCACCACAAATTAACTCTCTAGTGGCTGCATCTCCCGCCGCGTACAGTCCACGGACTGAAGTAGCACAGGTATAATCTGCAACCCGAATCCCACCAGTACCGCGTACAGTTCCTTCTAAACGCAAGGTGATGGGGAATCTCTGTGTGAAGGGATCTATACCAGCACGATCAAAAGCTACAAAAAAGTTAGGCTGAGAGGCTCGCATCCAAGCTTTTGTTGCCTCATCCATATTTTGGTCAAGACGAGCATAAACTGGCTGAGTCAGTAGTGTTTTAGCAATTACAGAGCGACCACGTTTAGAACCTGCACCTTCAATTACCGTACCATCTTCATAGGTAAAAGAAGCCCAATCATAATACCGAGTCTTGGTGACAGAAGAAAAAGCTGGAGAAATGGCGTAAGCATTAGAAAATTCCATCCCAGAGAAGTCAGCACCCGCCTCAGCCGCCATTAAATAACCATCTCCAGTCAAGACATTACAACCAAGAGCCTTACTCAAGAAAGCACAACCACCTGTAGCAATGACAACTGCCCCGGCTTTGACTGTCCAAGGTTCGCCAGATTGACGATTAACTCCTTTAGCTCCAGCCACCGCACCTTCTGCATCTAAGAGCAACTCTAAAGCTGGGCTATGGTCTAATATTTTCACCCCTGCTTGCTTAATTTTCTTCCGCATAAAGCGCATATAGTCAGGGCCTTGCAAGGAACGACGAATGACTTGGCCATTAGCATCCACACTGAAAGGATAACCTTCATCTGCCAAGTAATTAATATTATCGTAGGTGCGATCTAATACCCTAGTCATCCAATGCCGGTCTGCTAAAAAGCCTCCCATTGCTTCCCGACTAGCCATTGCTGCTTCCCGTTGTTCTGGGTCTGGTGGAACATACCATACACCATTTCCAGAAGCGGCGGCTGCGCCACTCGTACCGCAATAACCTTTATCTACTAAAACGACTTTTGCACCACTGCTGGCTGCACTCCAAGCTGCCCAAGTTCCAGCCGGCCCACCTCCAATAATTAAGACATCAGTAATTAAATCAATATGAGACGTATTTTGATGAGTATAACTATTCATGAGATTTACTCCTTATAGAATTAAGAAAAGGGGAAGGGCGGAGCTTCCCCGGCGATGCGAGAGTAATACCAATTCAAAATTCAAAATACCCTTACGGGAAGGCTTACGCCTACAAAATTCAAAATTAAGAAATCCATATTTTGCAAGGATTTCTGAATTTGGATTTGTTTCATGATTTTAGTGAATTGGTATAACACTTGTAAAAACTTTTAAGGATTGGGAATTTGCCAATCTTTGATCTCAAAATCTGATTTCAACAATTTCTGTCTAGCAAGAAACTGTTTTGTGGAATTTAAAAGTTGCAATCCTTCTGGGGTGAAAGGTTCTGTGGGATAAAGTTCTACTGGATAGGATTCTTTAGCGATCGCCAATGGCACATTTCCGCTAGCTTGTGCGGCAAACTGATAAAATGCCTCTGGATTGGCTTTAATATCCTGCAAAGCTTCGAGCCTAATTTGATTCCACTTTTGCGGTAATTCTGGATGACGAGCCAGAATGTTTTCTGTGACGACACTTACTCCCGTACCAACTAATCCCTGATGATCTTTAGCTTGGTCAATGACTGGAAAGCCTTGAGACACTAATGTTGGCCCTGCTCCCGTCGCAAATGGATATGCAGATATATCACCCCTTTCTAATGCAGCTCTAGCATCCGCAGACGGAATTTGTACTACTTTTACATCCTTAGTCAAACCCTCTTTATCTAACAAACCCATGAGATATCTATGGGGATAAGTACCTTTAGCTACACCAATTTTTGTCCCTTTGAGTTGAGCAATTGAGCGCGCCCCATTTTTATTAGTAATTAACCAAGCATTCTGACCCACCCTGGTTTGATTAATTAATCGAGTTGGTAAACCTGCTGCCTTACCAACTAAAGCTGGGGTATCTCCATACAAACCCATGTCTAATTGACCACTAACTAAAGCTTCATTGAGTGCTGGCCCACCCACAAAGGGAATAAATTTGACTTCCGTTACACCCAAGCTTTTGAGTCCTGGTGTTAAGGTTCCTTTTTGCAACGCCCAACCTTCCGGGCCGATGGGCAATTTACTCTCAGAACTGATAAAACCAACTTTTAAAACTAGTGTTTTTGACTCGCCTGAATTGCCTCCCGTATTAGATGAAGCTACTGCTGAGTTGCTAGACTGACTTTGTTGAGAAGTACAACCAGTCAGGGTAAATAACAGTGCCACGGTTGTAAATGAAACTAAAAGACGGTGAAAAAAACCGCACTCGACGACTTGGGAATTCATAGCTAAATATTGAAAAATAGGGACTGGGTAGTCAAAAGTGAAACTGTTTTTGAGTTGTAACTATATGGACATTACTAATTAGTATGTTGTGTTTCCCCAAGAAAGATTTTACTGGGGCATCTGTAGACAAATTACTGTTACTTTGCATAGCGAATAATCAGCAGATTTCTAGGTTTTAGGAACTCCAGAAAATAAACTATCCAAATGTATCTTCTCCAAAACAACTGTTTTTCCCCCTGCTCCCTGCTCCCTGCCCCTCTGCCTACACAGTGATAGTATATTTTTTAAGTTGGAAGTCCCTTAGCAGCTGGTGTACGTCTCTTTCCCCAGCCAACGTTTTTTCGATAACTGCCCAGAAAGCCTGCTGCTATCAACGTCTCTTCATCTACGGGGACTGACTCATCCGCATTGGGGTCAACATACAGTGCATCTACGGGGCAGTACAGCTCGCACATATAACAAGTTTGACAATCACTTTGACGGGCAATTCTCGGCGCACTTCCTGGTACTGCGTCGAAGACGTTGGTAGGACAAGCAGTAACGCAAAGATTACATTTAACACAGCGAGATTCACTGACTAGTTCAATCACAGTCCTACTAACCCCCTATTGACAAATTCTTGTTCTTGCTCCATTCAATCTCGTTCAGATCAGATGTCTCTTAACACTTCCCTGCTCACCATAGCAGTTTTCCTTTGTAAGATAGTACGGATATTTTACGTATAATACTAATTATCGACCGATTTAACGGTGATTAATTTAGCAGTATTGCACGATACCGGATAAAATTCAAGTCTTTAGCGGATAAAATATATGTTTAATTAATTTTTAGTAAGTCTAATATTTAGTGACCTTGAGATTATTTTAAATAGAACTATACTTAAAGGAAGTTGACAAAAATTTACATTTTCCGCCCAAATAAAACTGTAACCAAATAATTCTGAGTCAAGACGATGCAACAGATCACCCGTCGCCAATTTATCGCTACTGCGACTCTGACAACAGGCTTTGCTTTGGCCGTCAAACCGATTTTTGCCCAAGTGATTACTACTGATACACAAGGACTCGTTGCTGGTGCGGTGAAAATTCCCGTTCAAGGGGTTGAAATTCCAGCTTACAGAGCTTTACCTGCAACTGGGAGGGATTTTCCGATTGTGTTGGTAATTCAAGAAATTTTCGGTGTACATGAACACATCCAAGATGTTTGTCGTCGCTTTGCCAAGTTGGGATATTTAGCGATCGCGCCAGAATTATTTGCTCGTCAAGGTGATGTCTCGAAGTTAAGCAATATTGATGAAATTCGCCAGGTGGTGGCAAAAGTACCGGATGCCCAGGTAATATCTGACCTGGATGCCACCGTCAATTGGGCTGTGAAATCATCTAAAGGTAATACAAATAAATTAGCTATTACAGGCTTTTGTTGGGGTGGTCGAATTACGTGGTTATATTCAGCACATAACCCCAAAGTTAAAGCAGGTGTAGCATGGTATGGTCGATTGGTGGGTAATTCTACAGAATTAACGCCGAAACATCCTGTGGATATTGCCTCTAGTTTGAAAGTGCCAGTGTTGGGATTGTATGGAGGAAAAGATACAGGTATTCCTGTGGAGACAGTGGAACAGATGCGCGATCGCTTAAAATCTGGCAGTAGTAAATCGGAAATTGTTGTGTATCCCGACGCACCCCACGCCTTTTTTGCCGATTACCGTCCTTCCTACAGAGAAAAAGAAGCTCAAGACGGTTGGAAACGCCTCCAAGCATGGTTTAAACAGTATGGGGTTTCAGCCTAGATTCGCTGTTTTTCAGATAAGCTAATTAGCATTTAAGTTGCATAAAGCCAGGGCTAAAGCCCTTACTACAAGCGAATCAGTGTGGAGAAATGAATGACGATTAGCATACCCGACCTTTTGAAAAAGTCGGGTATCTACGACCTCTCATAATTTGTTTGGCAGACTACTAGAAACTTTTTTAAACCAAACATATTGCGTTTTTCATATTTTTATGCAAAATTTGATTTTAACGATAAGTACAGTAAGTCTATCTACTTTAAGTATTTTATTTGTTGATAGTCAACTGCATAAGTCAGTAGTCACAATAAGTTAAAAGACTCTAGAAAAGGCTTTTTCAAAGTTGATTCATGAGTAATTGTGTTTTGAAAGTTATCAAGTCAAAAATTTCACATAGCAGATGTTATGAATAGCATCTAGATAATCGTGGTTCGTATAGATATTGATGCTCCCCACATGAATAAGAGGGGCTTTACGTATCACGCTCGTAAACTTCGTTTACACGCCTATCTGGAGCTATTTTGTTGACTATACATACTTAGGATTTAGGTACTCAGCAAGTTTCCTAATTTGGGAACTTACTTTGCATATCTGCAAATAGATTTAGGTGTATTTATTTCTAGTCTAATCTAGACAGTTTCATTTTCTGATCATGGAGACTCGTTATTATGCAATCTGAACATAATTCCTCTCAACCTTCTCAAGAAGATACACAAACCCAGAATGAAGCAACAAATTTTCAATCTCGTAGTGGTGAAAAAAAACGCAGCAGACGTTTTTGGCGTAATGGTGTGAGTAGACGTTCATTTCTAAATCACGCTAGTTTGTTTACTGCTACTAGTTTTGTGACTGGGATAGTCGGTTCGTCTTTCTCTTCCTCGAAGGGAGATGTTGTACAAGCTAGAGAAATTGCTCAGGGTAGAAATCGCAATTCTAGCTATATTCGGTTTCGCCAGCAAGCCTTTCAAGTGCGTCTCCAAGCAGCGCAAAATAATCGGCAAATTGATATTCCACCACATCCGACAAACGGTGATGAAGAACGCTATCCTAACAAAATTGCTACAGATACGAGGGGATTACCACATGATCAAAAAGGCGAAGTTGATCAAAGAGCTTACAATTCTTTGATTAAGGCTTTAACAACCCAGAACCCAGATGATTACGAAAGAATTATTTTGGGTGGTACAAGGAAGCTAGTTAACCCTCAAGGCCCTTTGGCAATTAGTTTAGAAGGAATCAATGCGTCTCAGATAGCAGTTCCACCACCACCAACTTTAGATAGTGCAGAACAAGCTGCGGAAGCTATTGAACTCTATTGGCAGGCTTTACTGCGGGATGTACCCTTTCATCAGTTCGCTCAAGATCCAAATGTTGCAGCAGCGATCGCAGAACTCAATAGTCTGCCAGGATTCCGAGGACCAAAACAGAATGGTTTTGTGACACCTCAAACCCTATTTCGTGGTAGTGTCATCTATACTGATGAGCGCGATCGCTCAGGGAGAACAACAAAATACTTTACTCCTCCAGGAGTGCTAGATGGCCCACATATCTCTCAATTTCTGTTGCGGGAAATTCCCTACAATACCCAAGTTATTTCGCCTTTGATTCGCACAGCTCTAGCTGGTAGAGAAAATGATTTCCTTACCAATTACAACGAATGGCTAACTGTTCAGAATGGAGGTAGCTCCGGCAAAGCCATTAAGTACGATCCCACACGCCGTTTTATCTTCACTGTTCGTGATCTCAGCGAATTATCACATATTGGTGGGGCTTTGTTCTTTGGAGCCTTATTAATTCTCAGTGGCATTGGCGCACCTTTAAATCCAGGCAACCCCTACATCAACTCCAAGACTCAAGTTGGTTCTGCTGCTACCTTTGCGCCAGGACATTTTCAAGCCTTACTCAACTTAGCTCCTTCACGAGCCATCAGAGCATCCTATTGGCAAAAATTTTATGTGCATCGGCGTTTAAGACCAGAAGCCTATGGCGGATTAGTCCACAATAATATTGTGAATGGAACTAACTATCCGATTAATTCCCAAGTCTTCAATTCCACAGCCTTAGCTCGCACCTTCAGCACCTTCGGCACTTATTTATTACCCCATGCGTATCCAGAAGGCGCACCATTTCATTCTTCTTACACTGGTGGGGCTGCTTCTATTGCAGGTGTGCAAGCTACTTTGTTAAAAGCCTTTTTTGATGAGAATTTTATTATTCCCAATCCTGTAGAACCTGATCCCAATGACCCCACTAAATTGATTCCCTATAACGGCGCACCTTTGACAGTTGGGGGTGAGTTGAATAAGTTAGCGACAAACTATTACATTGGGCGTGGTCATGGTGGTATTCATTGGCGTTCTGATGGTGCAGCTGGCTTGGCGTTGGGTGAAGAAGTTGCTATCAGTATCCTGCGAGATGAACGATTGGGATATAACGAACGCTTTAACGGTTTCACCTTCACCAAGTTTGATGGTAGAAGGGTGACGGTTTAAATCAGGTCGTGGAGTAGCTTGCTTTTTGCTAATGATTTGTGATAGTTTTTCTGTAGACTAACTACGATAAGTTTATCGGTTTATAGTAGTTTATCTCAGAACTCAATCACCCTGTGTCAGCGCATTCAAGGCTGAACAAAGCTAAATTAGGCTTTCCATGCAAATCAAAACCGTTGGTATTTTAAGTCCTGGCGATATGGGGCAAGCAGTTGCATATGTCCTCAATCAACATGGGTTGAGGACGATCGCAGCTTTAGAAAATCGTAGTGAAAGAACCCGAAAATTAGCCACCGCAGGCAACATTCAGGATGTAGGTTCTCTCACACAATTGGTCATTGAATCTGATGTGATTTTATCAATCTTAGTCCCCGCCGCCGCCGCAGAGGTAGCCCAGCAAGTAGCTGAGGTCATCGGTAATGTAGGGAAACAGATTCTTTATGTGGATGCAAATGCGATCGCACCCCAAAAAGTCAAAAGTATTGCCCAAATCATCGAATCATCGGGTGCAACCTTTGTAGATGCTTCCATCATTGGCCCGCCTCCCAGAGTTCTTGGACGCACTCACATCTATGCTTCAGGAAAACAAGCTGGAGAATTCCAACAACTGAGTAACTATGGATTGGATATCCGAGTCATCAGTGATGAAATTGGTCAGGCTTCTGGATTGAAGATGTCTTACGCCGCTTTAACAAAAGGACTCACAGCAATCTCTACAGAATTACTCGTTGCTGCCCATCGTTTAGGTTTAGATGAGCAACTATGGAACGAAGTAACTAGTAGCCAGCCTGCACTTGCTGCTATATTATTACGTTCCATTCCATCTATGACACCAAAAGCACATCGTTGGGTAGGGGAAATGGAAGAGATTGCAGAAACTTTCAAAGACTTAGGTTTAACTGAGCGCATTTTTTACGGTGCGGCTGATGTTTATCGCTTGGTGAAGGATACCTCTTTAGGTAAAGAAACACCAGAACAGAGCGATAGAGAACGCAAATTGAAAGATATCATCACTACCCTTTCTGACGAAACTATATTAACTCTATTGAGTAACAATATCTGAGCCAGGCTGGTTACACCTATGCAATCTTTAAGCTATAAATTTTGTGTAAATTCATGGACAAAATAAAGTTAGTTATTTTCGATTGTGATGGTGTTCTAATAGATAGTGAAAGAATTGCCAATACTATTTTGTTGGAAATGCTCAACGAATTAGGACTATTTCTGACTTGGGAAGAGGTGTTTGATATCTTTCTCGGCGCATCTATGTTTATATGCTTAGAAATAGTGAAAAATATGCTTGGTAAATCTCCACCAGAGAACTTTGCTAGTGAGTTTGAGCAGCGCACAATGCAAGCGTTTTCAACAGATTTGCAACCAGTGCAAGGGATACATGATGTTCTAAGCAAATTAAATCTTCCTTATTGTGTTGCTTCCAATAGTAACCATAATTGGATAAATCAAGCCTTAATTGCCACAGATTTACTACCTTATTTCTCTGGAAAAATATTTAGTGCTACTGCTGTAGCACGTAGCAAACCATATCCAGATGTATTTTTATACGCGGCAGAAAAAATGGGGTTTTATCCCCATGAATGTGTAGTTATTGAAGATACACCTGTAGGTGTAAAAGCAGGAGTTGATGCAGGTATGACAGTGTTTGGTTATGCAGAAGTGACCAAACCGGAACAACTAAAAGCAGTTGGTGCATCTGTTGTCTTTGATGACATGAGATTACTACTGAAACTGTTAGAACAGTAAAATCAACATCTTGCTAAGAGTACAAAGATTAACTAGATTGCGATCGCTATTTTCAAAATTACATTTTGAGGAAAATTTTAGATGAGCTTAGAACTTAAACTATCAGGGAAAACCGCAATTGTCACAGGCGGAAGTGCAGGAATTGGATTAGCTACAGCCAAAGCTCTTTATAGTGAGGGTGTGAATGTAGTAATTGCGGCGCGTAATCCAGAAAGACTGGAGCAAGCTGTACTTGATATCCAATCATTACCAACTCCAGGTGCTAAGGTAATTTCTGTTAGTGCTGATTTGACTCAAGTAGAAAGTATTGAGCAAATAGTTTCTACGACTTTGGCACAATTTGGTCAAATTGATATTTTAATTAATAATGCTGGTTCAGCCCGTGCTGGGTCTTTTTTAGAATTGGGTGATGAGGCTTTTTTAGATGCGTGGAATCTGAAATTATTGGGCTATATCCGATTAGTTAGAGCAGTTGTTCCATATCAAAAAAATCGGCGTGACGGGCGAATTGTCAACATTATTGGCGGTGCAGGACGCACACCCCGCCCGAACTTTCTCCCTGGTGGTACAACTAATGCGGCTTTATTAAATTTCACACGCGGAATTGCTAAAGAGTTAGCCGAGTATAACATTCGGATTAATGCTATCTCCCCTGGTTTAACTGGTACTGAACGCGCTGAACGTCTGGCAGAACAAAATGCTCAAGCCCGTGGTGTCAGTGTAGAAGAAATTAAGGCAGAATCATTAAAAACAATACCTCTGGGTAAGATTGTGAAACCAGAAGAAATTGCAAATCTAGCATTATTTTTAGTTTCTGATCTAGCATCTTCCATCACTGGGGCAGAAATTTTAGTTGATGGCGGTACTACTCCTGGTGTTTAAATATTGATTGCAAATATTAACAAAAAGATACCTAATTTATTGAATAAATTGGGTATCTTTTTGTTTGTGACTAATTGAGGATTGCTATGGAAATTAAATTTAAATATTCATCTTTAGCAGATATGTATTAAATTATCTCAAGACAAAACATAGTTTATTCTTACTGCAATGACAAAGTTAATTGAGTACGAAGATAGTAGTGATGAAGTCCGGGCTGTGTATGATGACATTCGGGCTACACGTAAGACTGACGAAATTAACAACTTTTGGAAAGCTTTAGCCAATCATCCCCCTACCTTACAACGAACATGGCAGGCAGTCAAAGAAGTGATGACTAGTCCTGGAGAACTCGATCCGTTGGTGCGCGAATTAATTTATATTGCGGTGAGTGTCACTAATGGCTGTGAGTATTGCATTGCTTCACATACGGCTGCGGGATATGCTAAGGGCATGAATGAAACAATGTTTGGGGAATTAATGGCCATAGTAGCTACCGCCAACATGACTAATCGTCTCGCCAACGGTTATCGAATTCCGGTGGATGAAAAATTTAAGACCTAATCTGAGTTCTTTAACACCCTAGATTTGATAGTCTAGGGTTACTACAATTTTGCCCCCATGCTGATTAGCAGGTAAAGCTTCTGACATTTTTTTGGGGTAAGGTAAGTTCAAGTTTTTCATTAATTCAATAAACTGCTGGCGGTTACGTCCAACAAACCGAGGATTGCAACGTTTTTCACCTCCAATAGTAGAGACAGTATGTCCTTGGTAGTCGTGGCCAGGATAGACGAAGGTTTCATCAGGAAGGGTAAAGAGTTTTTGTGTGATGACATCGTATAGCAATCCCGCGTCACCATTTTGGAAGTCTGTACGTCCACAACCCCGAATTAATAAAGCATCTCCAGTTAATAAATGAGTCCCATTGACTAAGTAAGCCATATGGCTATCTGTATGACCTGGGGTAGCGATCGCTTGTATTTTGACACTACCTAGTTGTAATATTTCTCCATCACGGATGTAGCCATCTGCACCCACAACACCAGCATTCTCAGGAAAGATATTTACACACCCTGTATATTGTCGCAGTTGACCGGCTCCAGTTATATGGTCAGCATGAACATGAGTTTCTATGCAGTAGTGCAGAGTTAATCCCATTTCTCTTAGTATTTGCAAGTCCCGTTCGACTTGTTCTAAAACAGGATCTACTAAGATAGCGGCTTTAGTTGCTGCATCACCAATTAGGTAAGTATAGGTACTCGATTCTTTATCAAAGAGTTGACGAAATAGCATAGTCGGTTTGAATAACTCGTGTACCAGATTGTTAGTGTAGGGTTTGTAGTTGAGGGATTGCAGTAACTCTTGTGCCAAATTCGCGGCTTGAGGGCGAATTTCAGGAACAGCTAGCTGTGCTTTCGCAAAGATTTCCTTTACGTGGTGTTCCTAGTGTGTATAATTGTTGCGAAGCTTTACCTTCAGCATCAATCAAAGCACCGTTGCTAGCAGTATCAATACCAATTGATAGCGGGTGGGGACGCATGAGACGTTGTTCTTGGAGATTAGCAATTAATGGATGTTGTAATCTCCGATAGCTACAATTTGCACCTGTACAGTTAATAATTCTGTTGACTCGCAAAACGATAACTATATAGCAGTTCACACAAATCAGATAGGACTGCCATATATAAGAAGAGATGTGTAAACTACTCCAACTAAGCTGACACTATAGTTGAAGTCTCTGTACTCACAGGCAAGACTTTATTCCGCTATAGGGAATCATATATACTACGGTAAATCTATAAGCTTTATGTGCTTTAATTGTTCCTACAGGAATCTAGATACAGCCGGAGTTACTCAGTGAGAGAGATTCAGCGTCCCAAAATATCAACGAAGGCGAAGCAGTTTACCGAGTCGGTGATTCGGGAAATGACGAGAATAGCAGTGCAGTATGGTGCAGTCAATCTAGCGCAAGGGTTTCCTGATTTTCCTTGTCCACCAGAATTGAAACAAGCAGCTTATGAGGCGATTGAGACGGATATTAATCAATATGCCATCACTTGGGGAGATAGACTATTTCGGGAAGCGATCGCTCATAAAGTAAATTGGTATTTAGGTTTAGACATTAACCCAGAAACACAAATCACCGTCACCTGTGGCTCTACAGAAGCAATGGCTGCTGTCATGCTAGCAACTATTGATCCTGGGGATGAAGTGATTGTTTTTGAACCATATTATGAAAACTACAGCCCTGACGCGATTTTAGCTGGTGCTATACCCAGATATATCACTCTCCATCCGCCCGACTGGAGATTCGATGCAAATGAATTGCGTCAAGCCTTTAACAACAATACTAAAGCCATCATTATTAACACTCCACATAATCCCACAGGCAAAGTCTTTACACGCGAAGAACTGAACTTGATTGCTGAACTATGCCAAAAGTGGGATGTTTTAGCCTTCACCGATGAAATCTATGAACACATTCTCTATGATGGAACTCAACACATAGCTTTAGCAACCCTTCCAGGAATGGAAGAGCGCACTATTACTATTAACGGTCTTTCTAAAACCTACAGTGTTACTGGTTGGCGAGTCGGCTATATTTTAGCAACACCTGAATTAACAGGAGCAATTAGAAAAGTCCACGATTTTCTCACAGTTGGTGCGCCTGCGCCTTTGCAAAGAGCCGGAGTAGCGGCAATGCAACTACCACCATCTTACTATGAAGAATTAGCTAGACTTTATCGTCAAAAAAGAGACAGCATTTTACAGATTTTAGACCAGGTGAGTATTCCTTATTTTGTCCCTAAAGGAGCTTACTACGTCTTTGCCAATATTGCCAAATTTGGCTACAAAACCGATATAGAATTCACTAACTATCTAATTAAAGAAATTGGTGTGGCTATGGTTCCTGGTTCGAGCTTTTTTAGTCAACCAGAAAAAGGAAATTCATTCATCCGATTTTGCTTTAGTAAAAAACCAGAAACACTAAAATCAGCAGGCGAAAGATTACTAAAATTGCAGTCAAATTTAAAAATTACATAACAAATTGATCAAATTTTTTCATAACTGAACTGAGTAGGGGTAAATATGGCTACTTATGAAAATATTTTACAAGTAATTGGTCAGACTCCTTTAGTGAAACTCAATCGAGTTACTGCCAATATTCAATCTCCTATTTATGCGAAAGTAGAGTATCTGAATCCTGGTGGTAGTACCAAAGATAGAATTGCCCTATCTATGATTGAAAATGCCGAAAAAACAGGTCAACTGCAACCAGGGGGAACTATTATTGAAGCTACCGCAGGTAATACCGGTGTGGGATTAGCACTCATTGCCGCAGTCAAAAAATATCGCTGTATTTTTGTCATGCCTGATAAAATGAGTCAGGATAAAATTAACCTGCTCAAAGCTTATGGTGCAGAAGTTGTTGTTACTCCTACCTCTGTACCGCCTGACTCCCCAGAAAGTTACAACGGTGTCGCGGAAAGACTAGCTAAAGAAATTCCTGGTGCGTATAGACCAAATCAATTTGAAAACCCCAATAATCCTTTAGCTCATTATTTAACAACTGCTCCAGAAATATGGGCAGATAGTCAAGGTAAAATTGATGTTTTTGTCGCTGGTATGGGGACTGGTGGAACAATTTCTGGAGTTGCTAAATATCTCAAAGAACAAAACCCAAATATTATTATTGTTGGTGCAGATCCAGAAGGTTCTATCCTCTCAGGAGATAGCCCTAAATCCTATAAAGTTGAAGGTATT
Organism: Nostoc sp. CENA543; assembly: GCF_002896875.1. Classification (GTDB taxonomy): domain Bacteria; phylum Cyanobacteriota; class Cyanobacteriia; order Cyanobacteriales; family Nostocaceae; genus Trichormus. The sequence goes on along the minus strand of NZ_CP023278.1, from coordinate 4,368,263 downwards.
GGGGAAGACTTTATTCCTAAGACTTTTAATCGTCAATTAGTTGATGAAATGATTCGCGTTAGCGATAAAGAATCTTTTAATATGGCGCGTCGTCTTGCTAGGGAAGAAGGCTTATTAGTGGGAGGTTCTTGTGGTACAGTAGTAGCCGCCGCCCTCAAATATGCAGCACGATTATCACAGCCAAAATATATCGTAGTTTTGTTACCAGATACAGGGAGAAATTACATTAATAAAATTTACTCTGATGCTTGGATGCAAGAGAATGGTTTTTGGGAAGGTGAAACAGTTAAAACTATAAAAATTGGTGAGATTCTACACCAAAAAACTGATTTTCCTTCTTTAGTTGCTGTTAGTCCTAGTGATACTTTAAGCCAAGCCACCAACTTACTACAAAAACTCAATATCTCTCAGTTACCTGTAATTGATCATCATCATGTAGTAGGTAGCCTTAATGAAGCATCTTTGATGAAATTTCTCTATGACGGGATTAATTTCTCAAATCAGCAAGTTTTAGCTGTGATGGGTAAACCTCTCCCAATTCTCGATGAAAATGTAGATGTTGCTGAAGCTTATCGAGTGCTGTTATCAGGAACAACTGGGATTATTATTACTCGTAATGAGATTCCCGTTGGTTTAATTACCAGAGCCGATTTAATTAGATATTGGATTAGTCAAAACCAAGAAAAATCAAAGGTAAACAATGGAATTTGAAACCAAAGCTATTCATGAAGGTCAACAATCAGATCCACAAACTGGTGCGGTGATTGTGCCGATTTATTTAACTTCTACATATCAACAAGCAGCTATAGGTCAGCACAAAGGATATGAATATTCTCGCACAGGAAACCCTACACGTAATGCTTTAGAAGAAGCTTTAGCAGCAATTGAAAATGCTCAATATGGGTTAGCATTTGCTTCTGGTTTAGCGGCTACTACTACTGTCTTAAGTCTACTTAAAAGCGGCGATCATATTGTGGCTGGTGATGATCTGTATGGTGGTACTTATCGCTTGTTAGAAAAGGTGGTGAAAAATTGGGGTGTAACCACTACCTATGTAGATATTGATGATATTTCTAACTTTGAAAAGTCTATTCAACCCAACACTAAGTTGATTTGGGTAGAAACTCCTACTAATCCCCTATTAAAAATCATTGATATTGCCGCACTAGCAAATATTGCTCATCAAAATAATCTCATTTTAGTAGTTGATAACACTTTTGCTAGTCCTTACTTTCAAAGACCACTAGAATTAGGGGCTGATATTGTAGTTCATAGTACCACCAAATATCTAGGAGGACACAGTGATATTATTGGTGGTGCAGTGGTGACATCCAATGAGCAACTATATACTGAATTGAAATTTTATCAAAATGCAATTGGGGCTGTTCCTAGTCCCTTTGATAGTTGGTTAGTGCTGCGAGGGATTAAAACTTTAGCTGTGAGAATGCGAGAACACGAAAAAAATGCTTTATTGTTAGCTAAATTTTTAGAACAGCATCCCAAAGTCGAACGGGTTTATTATCCAGGTTTACCTAGTCATGAACAACATCAATTAGCTAAATCGCAAATGTCTGGTTTTGGCGGGATGATTAGTCTGGAATTAAAAGGCGATTTTGCCGAAGTGGAAAAATTTGCTGCTCGTCTCCAGCTATTTTTGTTAGCAGAAAGTTTAGGCGGTGTAGAATCACTACTTTGCTACCCGGCAAAAATGACTCATGGTTCTTTACCACAGGAGGAAAGATATAAACGAGGAATTAATGATAATTTAGTCCGTCTTTCTGTGGGAATTGAAAACGTATTAGACTTGCAAGCTGATTTGGAAAATGCTTTGAGTTGAAAATTTGGAGTTTAGGGAACAGAGATGCTCATTTTTGGTTGGGGAAGTTTTCTATAATTCATTCCCTACCAAAAAATTAGCGATCGCTTTTTCCCTCTTCCTTCCAGTTTCTCCGCAAAATACTGCCATCTATTGACAATTTATAGCTTGTCCTTATATTTAGCACAAGTAATTATTATGAATATCTATTTATACTATATTGAATACTTATACCTCTGACTACAGTTTCGGCTTTTATAGCACTTGTGTTCCGCGTGTATATATGGAATGCTTATATACATAAAACAAAATCCCGTTTATCGCTCGATTTACAGTAAATTCTGCGGCTAGAGTAATTTATCTGGTGCTAGATGTGGCCTAACATCTGGCAAATTTCGCTTGGAATATGTAGACAATTAACAACAATCATGAAGACACGGAAATTTTCCTGGGCAAAGTTTAAGAACAACAGACTCTTTGCATTAGGACTAGCAATTTGTGCCTGTTTTTTAATTACTCCCATACTGCATTTACCAGTGTGGGGAGCTACATCTGCTGCAAAGATTCAGTTCGTTTCGCCTAATTGGGTGGTAGAGAATGCCAAAGATCCCAACCTGAGAATTTTAGATGTGAGAAATTTACCTCTAGACTATATCGATGGACACTTACCTGGAGCAGTAAATATTGCTGATACAGCCTTTCGTGGCCCCAGAGAAGGTCTACCGGTGCAATATTGGGACAATCAGAAATTGGGTCAAATACTTGCTAATTCAGGAGTTACCAATAACAGTCGTGTCCTCGTTTACTCTGACGGTAGAGATGTACTAGGCGCAACGATGGTGGCTTATTTGCTAGAACGTTCTGGAGTGCAGAACATAGCTGTATTGGATGGTGGCTACAAAGGTTACACAGCAGCATCCCAAACAGTAACTAAGGAATTTCCTAAATACAAGGTAGGTCGATTTACAGTTAAAGATAATCCTGCTGTGCGTGTCTCATTAAGTGACGTGAGAAAACTGATTGGCAAGAAAGGTGTTACATTTATCGACCCCAGACCGGCAGATTTATTCCAAGGTAAGGAAAATCTTTGGGTACGGAACGGACATATTCCTGGTGCGCGAAATATCCCTTGGCCGACCTTTACAGATGCTCAAAATCCTCACAAACTCAAATCTTTAGAGGAAATCAAACAAATCCTAGCTGACAAGAAAATTACTCCTGCTGATGACATCATCGTTAGTTGCAGTACAGGACGGGAAGCCACTCTGCAATATGTGGTGTTAAAGCATTTGTTAGGCTACCCCAAAGTTCGAGTTTATGAAGGTTCTTGGACTGAGTACAGCACTCAATCAGACTTACCTATTGCTACTGGCCCGGAACAGGTAAGTTAGAGATGCTGGATATTAGTGAAGGTGTTCTTTTCAACTAAGAGGATAAAAATGATGAAATTCGCAATGCTATTTTTTGCTGTATTACTACCCACTTTTGGTGTAGTGGATATACTCCAAGCTAGTCAAGCTGCTAATAATTCAGATCAAGACAGTTTAGTAGCTTGTACAAGGAGTAAAGACGGTCAAACCACAGACGATAAAAAAGACAGTTCTAGAGCTTAATTTTGAATAAGACAGAAGGTTAAACAAATAACCCAACACCTGTTTACGTGTTGGGTTTTGTTGCTTACCTAACTAAAAGCAAGTTATATCTGGCAAGACTAATTATGAGTAGTGGTGTTGAGAATATACATCCATCTGAATCTCGATTATTACCTCCCCGACCACAAAAATTAATTGTGGCGATCGCAATCTTCTTTTTTACAGCCGGAGCAGTCTTATTAAGTGAATTTGGCTGGCGACAAAGTGTATTATTTCTCATTGGTGGTTTATTGGGCATCAGCCTTTATCATTCTAGTTTTGGTTTTGCGTCTGCTTACCGTAAACTACTGTTGAACAAGGATGCGCGAGGAATATACGCCCAGTTGTTGATGTTAGCGATCGCTACGGTGTTATTTGCGCCAGTGTTAGCTGCTGGCAAGGTTTTTGGTCAAGAAGTTACAGGTGCGATCGCGCCTGTGGGTATATCAGGTGCGATCGGTGCATTCATTTTTGGCATCGGAATGCAATTAGGTGGTGCTTGTGGTTGCGGTACACTTTATACTATCGGTGGTGGTAGTTACACTATGCTTATCACCTTGCTCACCTTTTGTCTAGGTGCATTTTGGGCTAGTTTAACTAGACACCTCTGGGCTAGCTTACCCAAGACTGAACCCATCGTTTTAGGCGAAACTCTGGGTTGGACGGGTGCGGTAGTTCTACAGTTAGGAATTCTACTGTTGTTAGCAGGGTTGCTATGGTTGTGGAGTCAAACCAGCAAACCAGCATCAGCAGAACCTCCTTCACCCGTAGGCTTAGGATTTTTATCTGGCTCTTGGTCAATATTTACAGGAGGAATAGCCTTAGCTGTACTTAATTGGCTTACCCTGATAATTTCTGGTGAACCTTGGCGAATTACTTGGGGCTTTGCTTTGTGGACAGCCAAAATTGCCATAGTTTTTGGTTGGAATCCCTCCACAAGTCAGTTTTGGGATGGCGACACAGCCTTATCCGATAGCGTGTTTGCAGATGTGACATCTGTGATGAATTTGGGTATTGTCTTGGGTGCATTATTAGCAGCCGCCTTAGCCGGAAAACTTACGCCGCAAACTCAAGTTAGCCCATCAAAAATTTTTGCTACATTGATTGGTGGTTTAATCATGGGTTATGGTGCTTTTACTGCCTTCGGATGTAATGTCAGTGCCTTTTTCAGTGCCATTGCTTCCACTAGCCTACATGGTTGGGTTTGGATCATTTGCGCTTTGTTAGGTACTGCAATTGGTATTAAGCTACGTCCTTTGTTCCATCTAAGTTGAGAGTGCTGAGTTTTGAGTCAAAAGTCAAGAGTTTCTGGTGTTCTGCCAAGAGAAGTTGGCAAGGTTAATAGCAGTACAAAATCTCTTTCTTTCCCTGGAACCTCTGCTTGCCCTAGCCTAGCAATTAGGGGTTGGTGAACTACTGGTGGGACTGCCACATTAAGAAACTACTAACAAAAATATATTCACTCAAGATTTCAGTTCCAGAGTTCAATCTGGAATTATTTTTCTAAAGAAAACTTAGAAAACCTAATATTTAGTGTATCATAATGAATATTTTAAAGATTGTTCCTACTGTCTAAAACAATAAACTCAGACTTGCTCTTTGAGGGGGTTCGTCTTGAGGTTAACTATGTCAAAGGTTTTATAGACTGTGGAACGAACTCTGAGGAATTGACAAATCAATATCCACCAGGAGGAAAAAGAATTGCTTACAAATTATAGTGAAGATGAACTACAGTTAACTGCTGATGTATTGGTCATTGGTGGTGGCCCTGCTGCTGCATGGGCAGCTTGGGCGGCTGCAACTCAAGGTGTTAAAGTCATCATTGCTGATAAAGGATTTCTCGGTACAAGTGGTGCAGCTGCCGCTAGTGGTAATGGCATTATGGCTCCTTCTCCAGAAAATTGGGAAAAGGTTGTATCAGAGCGTTATCGCATAGGAAAAAACCTCGCTAACTTACGTTGGATTGAGAGGGTGATCGAAAAAACTTGGCTCAGTTTACCCTTAGTGGAAAACTGGGGCTATCGTTTCCCTAAAGAAAATGGGGAATCGGTGCGTCAGAGTTATTACGGCCCGGAATATATGCGGGTAATGCGAAAAAACCTCTTACGTGTCGGGGTGGAGATTCTTGATCAGAGTCCTGTTTTAGAACTTTTGTTGGCTGAAGATGGCTCAGTGGCAGGAGCCAGAGGTGTACAGAGACAAAATCATCGTACCTATACTGTTCGTGCTGGTGCAGTAGTCATGGCTAATGGCGGTTGTGCATTCTTGAGTAAAGCATTAGGTTGCAATACTAATACAGGTGATGGAATGCTGATGGCGGTGGAAGCTGGTGGCGAACTCTCTAGTATGGAAGCTTCAAATCACTATGCCATCTCCACAGGTTTTAATGCCACAGTCACAAGGGGCGTTCCTTTTGGCTGGGCTAGTTATAGCGATGAAGCAGGTAATGATTTAGGTGGTTATATCAATGGTCGCCGTGACCCTGCTTTTCTTCCTAATGCTCTTTTAAAAGGCTCTGTTTACGCTCGTTTGGATAGGGCTACACCAGAGGTGAAAGCTGTGATTGAAAAGTCCCATTTCATCGCTTTTCTGCCCTATAAAAAAGCTGGGATTGATCCCTATACAGAGAGAGTACCAGTCACTCTGGTTTTAGAAGGTACAGTGCGCGGTACCGGTGGAATTAGAATTATTAACGATAGTTGTGGCACAACAGTTCCTGGTCTTTATGCGGCTGGGGATGCAGCGTCACGGGAGTTTCTCGCTGGTTTAGCTTCTGGAGGTGGCGGGCCGAATGCGGCTTGGGCAATCTCTACAGGACAATGGGCGGGAGTAGGAGCAGCAGAATTTGCCAAGAGTCTAGGTGTTCATGCTCATCAACGAGTGGTGCGTCCTGCTGGTCAAGTGGGATTACGATGCCTGCGGCAACCCCTTCGGGCAACGCCTTCACCAACTTCCGAAACATTTGATAGTGAAGCGATCGTGCGCGGTGTCCAAGCTGAGATGTTTCCACTAGAGAAGAATTATTTACGCTCAGAGAAGGGTCTGCTGGATTCTCTCGCCAAATTAGAAACACTTTGGCAGCAATTACAAATGACCCCGAAACAAGATAGTGTACGCGATATAGAAGTTTCGCGCCGTGCTGCGGCTCTGACTGCTGTCGCTCGATGGGCATATTTTAGTGCTTTACATCGCACAGAAAGCCGCAGTGAACATATCCGCGTTGATTATCCCGAAACCGATATTAATCAGCGTTATTATCAAGCCACAGGTGGCTTAGACAAGTTATGGGTGAGACGAGATTGGATTACAGAACCAATTGCCACATCCCCAGTAGTTAACAATCCCACTCCAGCCTCAGTATAATTTTATGATTGAACTTGTCAGCCATCAGCTTTGTATTAATTGCAATGTGTGCGTCAAAGTGTGTCCGACCAATGTCTTTGATGCAGTTCCCGACCAACCACCGGCGATCGCCCGCCAGGAAGATTGTCAAACTTGTTTCATGTGTGAAGCATATTGTCCTGCGGACGCGCTCTATGTCGCGCCGGAATCTCATACCAATGTCGCAGTCAATGAAGATGATTTAATTGCTAGTGGCATCATGGGTGAATACCGACGCATCTTGGGTTGGGGATATGGTAGAAAAAACAATAGTGAATTAGATACTGCTCATAAACTGCGCCAACTCCCGCGTCCATATCAAAGTTAATTGGGATGTTTGATTTAATACCTTCGCTAAACAGAGTATCAAGAAGACTAATTTAGACAATCATCTTTTTGGTTTGTTGACCAAAGAAGGCAGGGGAAGAAAGAAAAACTGCTTCCCCTAATCTCTTCGCTGACTATTGACTTATGAAAGTTAACAGTCACATAATCTTGAATTTTAAACTTGAATGCTAATATACTTAAAGCCTATAGACTTATGCTTATTTAGCAGTATATATTGCCTGTCTGTAATTTTTTATGTCTGAAAAATATCGCTTTGAAACTTTGCAAGTCCACGCAGGACAAGAACCAGCCGTAGGAACTAATGCCCGTGCTGTACCAATTTATCAAACCACTTCTTACGTCTTTGATGATGCAGATCATGGGGCGCGGTTGTTTGCGCTGCAAGAGTTTGGCAACATTTACACGCGGATCATGAATCCGACCACAGATGTATTTGAAAAGCGCATTGCAGCCTTAGAGGGAGGTGTAGCAGCATTAGCCACCTCTAGTGGTCAGGCGGCGCAGTTCTTAGCTATCAGCACGATCGCTCAAGCCGGGGATAATATTGTTTCCACCAGTTTTTTATATGGGGGAACGTATAACCAATTTAAAGTTTCTTTACCACGTTTAGGAATCAATGTCAAGTTTGTCGAAGGCGATGATGTAGAAACTTTTCGTCAGGCGATCGATGATCGCACAAAAGCATTGTATGTGGAAACTATTGGCAATCCCCAATTCAATATTCCCGACTTTGCGGCTTTAGCCCACATTGCCCATGAAAATGGCATTCCCCTAATTGTTGATAATACCTTTGGGGCTGGTGGCTATTTGGCTCGACCAATTGAATATGGTGCAGATATTGTAGTTGAGTCTGCAACTAAGTGGATTGGTGGTCACGGCACTTCTATCGGGGGTGTAATTGTCGATTCTGGTAAATTTGACTGGGGTAATGGCAAATTTCCCGTATTTACAGAACCATCACCTGGTTATCATGGGCTGAATTTTCAAGAGGTATTTGGTGTAGGTAGTCCCTTCGGGAATATTGCCTTTATTATTCGCGCCAGAGTAGAAGGCTTAAGAGATTTCGGCCCCTCATTGAGTCCATTTAACGCATTTTTATTATTGCAAGGATTAGAAACACTGTCTTTGCGTGTAGACCGCCATGTCTCCAACGCCTTAGACTTAGCCCAGTGGCTAGAACAACAACCGCAAGTAGCATGGGTAAACTATCCCGGACTTCCCCATCACCCCTATCATGAGCGAGCCAAAAAATATCTCAGACACGGATTTGGTGGCGTATTAAATTTTGGCATCAAAGGCGGACTAGAAGCGGGTAAAGCCTTTATTAATCATGTGAAATTGGCAAGTCACTTAGCAAACGTAGGTGATGCTAAAACCCTTGTCATTCATCCTGCTTCCACAACCCATCAACAACTCAGTGATACAGAACAACTTTCCGCCGGTGTCACCCCTGATTTAGTGCGTGTCTCAGTGGGAATTGAACACATCGACGATATTAAAGAAGATTTTGAGCAAGCATTTCAAAAGATTAGTCATTAGTCATTAGTTATTAGAGAACGGGAAGGGTGTAGGAATGTAACGGAAAAGAGAATATTCCTGCCCAATTCCCTATGCCCCATGCCCTATTCCCCATGCCCCATTCCCCATGAACTACCAGCATTTCATTTCACCACAAACTCAGTATTATCATTTACCAAAGCCATTTGAGTTAGAAGGAGGCGAAGTTTTAACTGGGGTTCAGGTCGCTTATCGGACTTGGGGAAAGTTGAACTCGGCCGGTGATAATGGAGTGCTGATTTGTCATGCTTTAACTGGTTCGGCTGATGCTGACGAATGGTGGGAAGGTTTGTTGGGTGCAAACAAAGCACTAGATAGCGATCGCGATTTTATTATATGCAGCAATATTTTGGGCAGTTGTTACGGCACTACGGGAGCAACTAGCATCAATCCCCAAACCGGAATCCCTTACGGTGCATCATTTCCAGCAATTACGATTCGGGATATGGTGCGCTTACAAGCTGTACTGATTCAACATCTGGGAATTAAATCTTTACAGTTAGTCATTGGTGGCTCACTGGGCGGGATGCAGGTACTAGAGTGGGCGTTACTATATCCAGAAATCGTACAAGCGATCGCACCTATTGCCACTTCCGGTAGACATTCAGCTTGGTGTATTGGCTTGAGTGAAGCTCAAAGACAGGCTATCTATGCTGATCCTAACTGGAAAGGGGGTAACTACACACCAGAACAGCCACCCAGCCAAGGACTTGCGGTAGCGCGGATGATGGCGATGAGTGCTTACCGTTCTTGGCACAGCTTTACAGACCGTTTTGGACGACAATATGATGATGTGGCTGATCAATTTGCGATCGCTAGCTATTTACAACATCATGGTCAAAAGCTAGTACAAAGATTTGATGCTAACACTTACATCACTCTCACCCAAGCAATGGATAGTCATGATATTGCTCAAGGTCGAGATTATCAATCTGTTTTGCAAAGCATTAAACAACCTGCTTTAGTTGTGGCTATTGATTCTGACATTCTTTATCCGCCGATAGAACAACAAGAACTCGCAGATTTCATCCCTCATGCTCAACTGGGCTGGTTGCAATCTAGCTATGGTCATGATGCTTTTTTAATTGATACAGCAGTTCTTAATCAGCTAGTGATTAACTTTCGACAATCTTTAGGTTTAAAAACCCTCTCTGATGTCACACTTTAGCTCAGAGCCATCATTCTCTGTAAGAGTGTAAAAAAATATTTTTAATCTTGACTAAATACTAGTATTTACCGGAGAATAAAACTTGCTTATACAAATAAGGAGATAGACCTTGAGTAACACCAATCTGGCACTCAAGAAAATTACTACTGAGATTAGTGGGACAGTCTTCTCACTTCCCTACTATGTAGCTCGTGACCAAGGCTATTTTGCTGACTTAGGAATAGAGATAGAGTTTGTTAAACGGAATTATGGCGATCGCCCTGCCAATATCACACTGATTGATGATCATCGTCAAGTAAGTTCTTTTGGTGGTACGTCTTTGTTTGAGCAAGGCCGAAGCAGCCTCTATCGGGCTTGCGAATGGGGTCAAGTACGTCGCACATATGATAGTTGTCGTGGTGGACAGGTAATCGCTAAACGAGCTGCGATTGCTAGCCAAGCCATTATTGTGCGTCCAGACTCGCCCTATAATATCCCCCAAGACTTAGCTAATGTACCGGTAGGAGTCAACTTCCATCACGGTTCTCACTACATTGCTATTCAAACCCTAGAAGGCTTTTTACCTCAAGAAGAGATTAAAGTCGTACACATTGAAGGTGGTGGACAAAATAAACAATTCAACCGCTTTGTGGCTTTGCGTGATGGACTGGTTGATGCGGTTGCAGTGATGGAACCTTGGATTACGGTTGCAGAAAAACTGGGCTACAAAATTATTGCTGAGGCTCACTATGTGGGGCTAGAAATTGCTAGTTCAGAAGTAGATCAAGAGAGCTTCGAGGCTATCAACAAAGCTATTCGTCGAGCTGTCAAGGATCTACAAGCAGACCCCATCCGCTATACAAAGTATCTTATAGATGACGTATCTGAAGAGATTGTCCAACTTGAACCTTCAGATTTCCGTCGTAACCGTCTGCGCTACTCAGATCCGGCACCATACTCTGAAGCTGATTTTCAACGCACATACAACTGGATGGTGAAGTGGGGACTCATTCAACCTGATGCGTCCTTCCAACAAATAGTTGATAACAGAGTTCTTACAGCCAATTGATTGTGTCATCTCTCGCCCTACAAACGTGGGCTGCTCCAAATTAGGGAAAACCCACGTTTTTTTTGAGGTAGTAAAGCATTTTGGCAAGGGGTTTTTAAGCACACGGAACGATGAGACTCTCTAAAATCGACTAAATACATAAGAATGCCTGAGTATAAGTTTTAATTATAAAAACTAATTGGCATCAATCTTGAGTAAACAAATGCACACACGTAGAGAATTCTTGAAATATGCGTCTTTAGGAGCTACGACTGCTCTAGCAACAACAGCTTGGGATAGCATCACTCAGCCTGCTGCTAGCCAAGGAACTATCAGCGTCAAACTAGGAGCAGTAAGCGGGATTAATTCCATTGACGTTTGGATTCCCGAAGACTTGGGTTATTTTGATGCGGCTGGCTTGAATGCTCAAGTAATTACTTTTCAAAGTGGTGCGAAGATGCGCGATGCGTTGATTGCAGGAGAAATTGATTTTGCGGCTCAAGCACCTTTACACGTCTACTTATCGCGGCTCAGAGGAGTGCCTCTAAATATTGTCGCTAACCGTCGTAATCTAGTTGATACTTCCTTAGTAGTACGTTCTGATTTGCGTTCTCAAATTAAGAGTGTTAATGACCTGAAGGGAAGAAAGGTTTCAGCTGGAGAAATTGGTACTTGGAGTTGGGCTGTGTTTGTCACATACCTGCGTCAACATGGTTTGAGCGACAAAGATGTCGAATATGTTCAAAGTACGACGGCTTCTACTTATACACTGTTGAAAACTCGTCAGGTGGATGCAGCGATCGCAGGTGCGCCTGACCTACACAGACTAATCAAAGAAGGAACGGTTTTTCAACTGCTGAATGGTTTAGATCCAAACGTGCATAAGAAATATTTTGGAGCTAATGAGGCGATGACGCGTGCTTGGCTCAGTCACGACAGAGTGACATCCCAAAAGCCGGAAGCCGTGAAAAGATTGGTTACAGTCGTCAATCGGACTTTCACTTATATGCACCAAACCCCACCGGAACAAATCTTGAAAGTGGTAGGTAAACGTTTTGATCGTACTAATTTAGATGCTATTCTCACAGGTCTGCGGACGGAACTCAAGCGTTCTGTTCCTCGCAATGCTTCTATTAGTCAAGCAGCATATCTTGCAGACCAAAGAGTATTTGTAAATACGGGAATTATTAAGAAAGTAGTTCCTTATTCTCAAGGTGTATTTGATAAGTTTGCAGGACGTAGAGCCTAGTTTAGCTATCCTGATAATTTCTGAGTCAAAACCAGGGGAGACAACAGAACTCCCAACACATATTTTCTTGTGAAAGCGTAGGGAGAATCTGAAATATGTCAACCCCGATGATTGATACCCAAAATCTCAGTATTGCTTATTGGAGTAAGAATAAGCGGATTGAGGCATTACAGAATGTGAGCTTAAGCATTAATGCTGGCGAATTTGTCAGCTTAATTGGCCCTAGTGGCTGCGGCAAAAGTACATTACTGAATGTGATTGCAGGGTTAGTTAGTCCTGGTACAGAGGTGAATGGTAGTTTTAATACGAGTGGGATTAAAGAAATTGGCTATTTGTTTCAAAAGCAAACTTTACTACCCTGGCGTACAGTCATAGATAACGTCACTGCACCTTTAGAAATTCGTGGTTTACCCAAAACTGAAGGCAGAAAAAAAGCCTTAGCATTGCTAGAAAAATATGGTTTGTCGGGGTTTGAGCAGAGTTTTCCCAGAGAACTTTCGGGAGGAATGCAGCAGCGTGTGTTGCTGATTCGGACGCTGATTTATGAACCAGATGTAGTGTTACTTGATGAGCCTTTGAGTAGTTTAGATGCTCAAACACGCGCTCTGTTACAGGATGAATTTCTGCGATTATGGCGTGATACGGGATGCACTTTTATCTTAGTAACTCATGACTTAGATGAAGCGATCGCGCTTTCTGAGCGAGTATTTTTATTGAGTGCGCGTCCTGGCAAAATTGTCAAGGAATTTCAGATTGATTTACCCAAAGAACGATCCGCGATCGCTATTCGTACAGATCCCAGATTTCAACAAATTCAGCGTGAGATGTGGTCAGAATTGACGACACAGGTATTACAACAGCAAGACCGAGGATTTGCACTTTTTAAAAGTTAATTGGATAACATGAGAACTACCCGCAATCGCACCTTAAACCTTGGACAATCTCCTCTCTCTGCTAGTGAGAAAAAACCCCAAAATTCCGATTCTCAGAACATTCAAAGTAAATGGGGAAAAAGCATACTCCAACTAGCAATCCAGCTAACACCTCTAGCTGTGATTCTGCTGGTGTGGGAAGTCGGTACAGGGGCGTTTAATATTCCTCAGTTTATTGAACCTGCACTGGTGGGGAAACCGAGTGCGATCGTCCTAGAGGTATGGGATTTATTATCTAGCGGTAGTGTATTTCAACATATTTTTGTCACCTTTCAAGAGGCAATGACTGGGTTAGTCTTAGCAATGATTGGCGGTATTAGCTTGGGAATTGTTCTGGCTTATTCCCCATCAGGTGCAAGGATAGCTCTTCCTTATGTGCAGATATTTAATTCTTTACCTCGTATTGCTTTAGCTCCCTTCTTTATTGTCTGGTTTGGGATTGGATTACTCTCCAAAGTCTTGCTAGCTGCTTTAGCCGCTTTTTTCCCTATATTTTTTACCACTTATCAGGGACTCCAAAGTATTGAACGCGAGTTAGTTGCAGCTTTTCAAGTTATGGGTGCGAATCGCTGGCAGATGTTGCATATGGTTGTACTACCTTCGGTTCTGAGTTGGGTAATAGCTGGGATTCGCACGAGTTTGGGTATGGCTTTAGTCGGAGCTTTGGTAGCTGAATATATTGGTTCAACCCAGGGTTTAGGTTATCTATTGATGGCAGCACAGGGAACTTTAAACGTTGATAAAGCCTGGGCAATATTGGTAATTTTGGCATTTATCAGTGTTTTACTAGATTGGGGAGTACGCGTTTTAGAAGCCTACGTTTTGCGCTGGCGACCAAATCCTAGAGAACTTTAGCAAAAACAGCAGATGGTTGGAAATAGCCCATCTGCTAGAAAAAAAGAATCAATGAGAAATTTAACGCCGTGTGCAACTTTCTCTCAAACCTAACCCCCAACCCCTTCCCTTGTAGGGAAGGGGAGCAAGATTTAGAGCCTCTACGCCACTTGCTTCTCCCAAGGGGAGACGCTACGCGAACAAGTCGGGAAACCCGCCCAACGCAGTGGCTTCTCCTTGGAGGGGAGAGGTACTCTACGAGAAGAGCTTCGCTCTATGGAGAGGGGTTTCAAAAATTAAGTTGCACATCGCGTAAATTTAGTTACTGTGGGCTAATTGTTTAGTTTGATTCTGGGAATAATCCACTGCAAGAGCAAACTCTTTCAGGACATCTTGCAATCTTTGGTTGATTTCTTCATCAATTTGTACACTACCATCAGTGAGAATTTGAATTTGCTTATCAACTGCGTATACTGTGCTTAATATATGTCGTGCGCCTAATTCAGATAACACAGGTTTTAGGGCATACTCAACTGATAATAAATGGGCAATTGTCCCACCTGTTGCTATTGGTAGTATGACTTTGCCTACGAAGGCTTTCTGGGGTAATAAGTCTAAAAATGCTTTCAGGACACCTGTGTAAGCTGCTTTGTAAATGGGAGTAGCAATAATGATACCACTGGCTTTTTCTATTAAAGCTTTGGGTTTTTGTAATGCAGCACTATCATAGCGTCCATAGGCTAAGTCTTCGGCTGGTATATCTCGAACTGAGATGATATCTATATCTATACCTGGCTGTGATAAAGTTTTGGCAGCGTGTTCTAGAATAGCGTAAGTTCTGGAAGGATGAGAGGGACTGCCGGCGATCGCTAATATATGTGTCATGTGATACTGAATTGGGATCAATAGTATTGTTTCGAGATTCGGGAATAGTCTAAGAATCTAGGTTTTGAATCCAAAATCCAAAATCCAAAATCCAAAATTGCTATGAAAGATGTCCTGGGATTAATCTACAGTGGCAATTGTCCGAGTTTTGGTTAGTTGATCGGGGAATTCTTGGTTGGCTACAACTTCACCAAAGGGGCTTAATAGTTGCGGTTCTAAGGTTGGTTGATGCTGTAAGGGCAAACGTGGGAAAAGTAATTCTGCTACTCGGTAAGCTTCTTCTAGGTGGGGATAGCCGGAGAAGATGAAGGTATCGATACCTAATTCTTGATATTCCAACATTCTCTGCGCCACAGTATCAGGATCACCTACTAAGGCAGTTCCCGCACCACCACGCACTAAACCAACTCCCGCCCATAGGTTGGGGCTGATCTCTAGGGCTTCGCGAGAGCCGTTGTGTAGTGTAGTCATCCGGCGTTGTCCTTCGGAATCCATCCGTGCGTAAGCTTTTTGGGCTTTGGCGATCGCCGCATCATCCACATAGCGAATTAAGTCGTTAGCTGCATCCCAAGCTTGGCTTTCCGTCTCCCGCACAATTACGTGGAGACGAATCCCAAAGCGTAATGTTCTCTCTTGCTCTGCGGCTAATCGGCGTACATTAGCTATCTTTTGGGCAACTTGCGCTGGTGGTTCACCCCAAGTTAAATACACATCTACGTGTTTGGCAGCAATTTCTTGAGCTATGGGAGAAGAACCACCGAACCACAAAGGTGGATAAGGTTTCTGGACTGTGGGAAATAACAGCTTACCATCTTGAATATTTAGATAATCTCCTTGGAAATTGGCTGTTTCTCCGGCGGCAATTTCTCGCCACACTCCTAAAAATTCATCTGTGAGTTTGTAGCGATCGTCATGGGACAGATGCAATCCATCTCCAGCCAATTCTACTGGATCGCCCCCAGTCACCACGTTAATTAATAACCTCCCACCGGAAATGCGATCAAATGTTGCCGCCATCCTGGCTGCTACTCCTGGTGACATCAAACCTGGACGTATGGCTACCAAAAACTTCATCTGTTTGGTATGCGTCACTAAAGTTGATGCCAAAATCCAAGCATCTTCACAAGAACGTCCTGTAGGCAATAATGCTCCAGCAAAACCTAAGTGATCCACTGCTTGAGCAATCTGTCGCCAGTAATCAAAGTTGACTACTCGCCCCCCTATGGCAGTACCTAAATAGCGTCCTTCACCGTGAGTCGGAATAAACCAAAGTAGCTGCATGATATCTTTGCCAGAACAACATTTCCTGATTTTAATTACGGTGAGTTTATCGGTTTACCGTATTATTTCACTTTTAGAATATGCCACAGATATGTCGGTAAATCAATACTTTTACAAAATTAAATACAGTTTGTCTACCGAGTTTTAGTATTTTACTGGTTGCGGTTTTGTGGTGAGTGTGACATACTCATGTCCATAAGTACATTATTCCGACCAACTTACCGGAGTTTTGTTTGAGAGATGTGATTACCACTTCTCGAAAATTGTGGTGCAAGGGGTTTATTATGCTTAAAGATGCACAGGGATTAATAGTTACGACAGATTCAACCCAAGCGATCGCCGCCATTAACCGTTTTAGCGATCAGATGTTGGCCTATGGTAAAGATGCAGAAACAGCAATTTTAGAAGCAATTGCGGCAGATCCCACTTGTGCATTAGCCCATGCTTATGCGGCGGCTTATTATCTCACCCAAGAAAACCGCAAAGCTTGGCAGCAAGCTCTACCATATCTGCAAACAGCACAACAAAATTGCGCCAAAATTACTAAAAGAGAATATTTATATGTGCAAGCTATTTCAGCTTGGGCAAATCAAGAAATTGATGTCGCGATCGCCTTACATGAACAAATTACTGATCAGTTTCCTCGTGATTTGATTTCCGTACAGCAGGGACAGTATCACTATTTTTACACTGGCAACAAAGATAAATTATGCAAAATTGCCCAGAAAGTTTTACCAAGCAATCCTGAGAATCATTATTTATACGGTATGGTGGCGTTTGGTTTAGAACAATGTCATCAACTCAATGCCGCAGAAAAGATAGCACGTCAGGCGATCGCGTTAAATCGATATGATGCTTGGGCGCATCATGCTATTGCTCATGTGATGGAAACTCAAGGAAGAGTCGATGAGGGGATAGCTTGGATGGAGAATTTTGCAGATACCTGGGAAAATTGCAACTCCATGCTCTACACCCACAACTGGTGGCACATCGCACTGTATTATTTAGATTTAAAAAATTACCAAAAAGTTCTGCAACTTTACGATCAGCACATTTGGCAGCGTGCTAATAAACAATCTCCTAAAGACCAAGTGGGGGCAATTTCATTATTATTGCGGCTAGAGTTGCGTGGTGTGAATGTGGGCGATCGCTGGCAAGGTATCAGTCCTTATCTTTACAGCCGCATTGATGAACACGCTTTACCATTTCAAGATTTGCATTATGTCTATGCTCTTACCAGAGCCGGACATGATGATTGGGTGCATCAAATGCTTGTGAGTATGCAGCATCACACTTTCAGTATTAATCCTTTCTTACGTCGGAGTTGGTTGGAAGTAGCAATTCCTGCCGCTAGAGGAATGTTTGCTCACGCCAAGGGCGATTTTCGCACAACTATTGCAGAATTACAGCCGGTTTTATCAAGGTTGCATGAAATTGGCGGGAGTCATGCACAGCGAGTTTTATTTCGGCAGATTTATCAAGATGCTCTATTAACAGTACAAAAGGAGAGTTGGGTTTATGCAGTTTCTTGAAAATCAACTGGCTAAGTAGAACGACTTGAAAAAAACAAACTATGTGAAGTAATGTGAAAAGATTGGAATCTAGTTCGTAGTAAGGACTTCAGTCCTTATTAGAGGACTTTAGTCCTCTCTACGAGACGCTTGCGCGTAGCTTGCTTCCCCGCAGGGGTACACTACAAACCTTGAATTATCTACACCATTCTACTTACATAGTTTCTAACGGTTGTCGTTATTCTTTAGGACAAAGTGAGAAAAGAGCGATCGCGATAAATTTGATTTAATATTTCATAGTCCTCTAATTGCACTGGTGCAAAACGTCTGACTCCAAATTGTTGCATTACTTTTTGCAGTTGCTCATCTGGTTGGAGTAATGCCAACTGTATTTGTTGAGTTAAAGATATACCCAGATGTTGTGCTGCTGCTAATGGTGGCATCGGTGAAGGCCCTAACACTTCCACCACACGCAAATACTGTGATAGTTCGGGAAAATCCTTTAATTCCTGTTCGAGTACCACACTATCAATTGCAGCACAATCTGCTAATCCCTCAATTACCCAGCGAATTGAGTGCTGATGTGAGCCTGATTGGAGAGTTTTGCTAAAGAAATTTTGAGGACTTTTTTCTTGAGTTAATCTCTGACAAAGTAAATTGTAACCGCTATTAGAACCAGAGTCGTTATAACAAAATATTTTGTCTGCTAAATCTGTAAACTTATGAATATCACTCTGGGAATTGACAATTACATCTGCATAATAAATGGGCTGATTATGATATCTCGATGATTGCATTACAGGTGCAACCAGAGTTTGCCATTGATTGGGAACTGTTTGACTGTAGCGAATTAGCGGTAATCCACAAATAAAAGCTAGGTCTATTTGGTCTTGCAACAATAGGGGGTCTACTAAAGGGTCATATTCACTTTGTTGTAAGTGTAAATCTATTTGTAAACAACGACTTAAATAAGTAGCGATCGCTTGATAAAATTCAAACCAATTGGGAGATAAATAAGACGTGATTTGCAAATTTTTAGGAATGTTATTTTTTTGCATAATATTATATGTATAAGCTGGATATAATTATACATTATCTAATTTTAGCAAGAAATAAATGCAAAACCCTAGTTTGTTGAATAAACCAGGGTTTTTTATCAAATATTTTTGGTTAAAAGCTCAATTCAGAATCAAGTGAACAGCAAATTCTCCCAATATTATTTTTTAGCTAAAACTTCTTGAGGAGTAATTGCAGTATATTGTTCTGGTGTTAAAAAACCATCTCTAACATTGACTTTTTTGGGTATCAGTCCCAAGGTGTACCACTTATCAGCCACTTCTTGCTGTTTAGTAATAATCTGCTCAGTAATTGGTATGAGTGTAAAGTCATACTTACTGTGCATAATCTCTAGTGTAGGTGCATCAAGTTGAGTAATTGGAGCAAGTAATGTTGCTAGTTCTTTAGGATTATTTTTAGACCAATTCTGAGCTTTTTGCAGTTCTTCTAGAAAAATCTTAATGACTTCAGGATTTTCTTGATAAAACTTACGGGTTGTAGAGAAAAAGTTATTAGTATCTCGCAAACCATTACCACCATCTGTCAATACTTTCCCTACCTTCTGCTGAACATTTCTAGTCACAAATGGTTCCCAAATAAACCAAGCATCAACTTTTCCCTGGCTAAATGCTACATTCGCATCTGGAGGTGGTAAGAAAATGGACTGTATATCACTGAGTTTTAACCCTTCTCTCTCTACGGCTCTCACTAAGAGATAATGACCAATAGATGCTTTTTGGAAGGCAATTTTTTTTCCTTTTAAATCTTTCACACTTTTAGCAGTCGAGTTAGCAGGAACTAAAAGTGAAACTGCTTTCCCATCGGAAGAATTAGCCGCTAAATAAACCAGAGGTGTCCCGGCGGCTTGGGCAAAAATAGGAGGTGATTCTGCTGTTGAAGCAATATCCAGCGCGTTTGTATTTAAGGCTTCTAATTGCTGAGGGCCAGCAGCAAACTCAGGCCACTCCACCTTGTAGCCTAAAGGTTCTAATCTTTGTTCTAATATGCGTTTTTGTTCTAGAACTGCTAATGCTGTCAGTTGTTTAGAACGGACGATTCTGACTACTTTATTAATATTATTAGTATTAGTTTGATTCGCAACATCTGATTTTGGTACATCTGCTTGCTGCTGAGTATTATTTTGTGGACTACTGCAACTAAATATTGTGGTAGATAATACTAAGCTATAACCAAAAGCAAATAAGGCATGACGACGAGTAATAGGTTGACGTTGCCATGATTTAATTTGAAGTTTTAAAGTTTTTATCAATTGATTCATTTGCCATTACCAAGCTGTTGAAGAGGATCAAGTTTAATTAGAAAAAATAAGGTGGTTTACCCACCTTATATGACCGATTAGAGGTTTACTGTGGCAAAACTTATGGCTGAAGCATATGGGCGTTATTGAGATAGTAAAAAATTGCCAAGATTAAGCAATTTGTAATTATTTTTCCTTTGTGGTGAATGGGGATAAGGAAATGGGAATTGAGGAAAAATGGTGAAAGTTATGAGCATCTGCGACACGAGGTATAGTTTGCCCAATTCCCAAGATTTAATTCCTGTTATTGTTGAACAGAAAAACTTGTATTACACAGCTACAGGAGTAGCAAATCTAGCATATCGTTCTATGTAGAACTCTTTACTGTTAGCGATCGCTAAGACTGAATCACGTTGTTTCAGAGCTTTTTTCCACTGACGCAAACGAGTAAATTCTTCTGGTATACCAAAACCTCGATAATGCTTCAGTGCAGGCCAACGCTCAAACCAGGGATAAAAGGTGAAATCTACCAGACTAATAGATTCACCAAACCAGTAAGGGCCATCTCCTGATAACTTTCTTAAACCTTCATGTTCGATAAATTCCAGATGTTTGTATAGTTCTTGTTTAGCAGCTTCTTGTTGTGCAACTTCTGGACTACGCAAGAGAGTAGAAAAAGCCGGAACAAATCGAGTATTAGCAAAATCAATCCAGATACGAGCCTGAGCTTTAGCAATAGCACTACTAGGTAAAAGCGGCGGATTTGGAAATACTTCATCAAGATATTCGTTAATTACCGCCGATTCCCAGACTCTATGCTCACCATGTACAATTGCCGGCACTTTTCCATAGGGAGAAATATCTGTAAATCCCTCTGGTTTGTTTTGCAAGTTAATTTCAATTAAATCAAAGTCGATACCTTTTTCTTGCAATACCAAGCGCGAACGGTGAGCATAAGGACAAACGACTGCGCTATATATCTGAATGTCGGACATATTGATATTCCTCTTGATTAATAGTGCTGAGTGGTGAGTGCTGAGTAATGTTAGCGGTAGCGCGGCGTTTAGCCGGTGCTGAGTGGTGAGTGCTGAGTAATGAGTGCTGAGTGGTAAGTGCTGTTAGCGGTAGCGCGGCGTTTAGCCAGTGCTGAATTGAGAAATCAATTCTGCCTTGTCTACCTTATCCCCAGTCCCCAGTCCCCAACTAAAGCCAAGGAACTTCTTCTGGCGCATAACGAAAAGCACGGAAGACGGAATTTTGTTCCCCACGAGCTACGGCTGAGTTATCACCAGGGATATTCCGCACGGCAAAGTGGGGATTGACATATTCCCAGACAATCTCACCATTAACTGTCACCTCAAATATCCGACCGAAAGCACCTTCTGTAATTAAAGTATTACCATTCGCTAGACGTTGTGCGCCGGATATATAGGAACTGAAGAAGTTGTGGGGTGGGTTATCAGCATACTCCCAAACTATCTCTTTAGTTTGACGGTTAACTTCTATCACACGAGAATAATTGAGTGCAGTGTGACGACGATGTGTGCCATTGTCAAAAATCAGAATATTACCGTTAGCTAATTCGTTAGGAAAGTGCTGCTGTGCTAGGACATCATCTCCCAGCGTCCAGATAATTTCTCCTGTATTGCGATCGATAATTGCGACAGTAGAAATGTTGCGGAAGCTGACTATAATATTGCCGTCAGCGAGTTCACCGACAGTATTACCGTGTGTCCATTCGTGTCTTTGGTCTTGGGGTGTAATAGTAAAAATATCTGGATCTAAATGTTCGTAAGCGTGCCAAGTCCAGACAATTTCACCGCCAGGTGTAACTTCGTAAAGCACATCAGCATAGATATCACCGTCTGCTTCTGTTCCAGGTACGCCACCTTTGATGCGAGGAATCAAAGATTGAGGTATCTTCTCAATAGCTAATAAAATAGTGTTGCCGTTGCGAAGTCTGCGTCCATCGTGATGATGATCTGGATGCTTATACTCCCAAATAATCTTTCCCTGGGGATCTACCTCTAAAACAACGCCACCTTTAAATGCACCCCACAAAGGAAAACGTGGCGGAATTTCTGGTGTTTTACCATTATAAAAAAGGTTGCCGTTGGGTAAGAGATAGCCATACAAACCTGGTGGATAGGGTAGATTCCATTGATGTACAATATCCCCTTCCAGATTCAGGAGATAGACTTCTCCATTACTTGTAAGTGGGGTAAAAAGTGTAAATCCTTTAAACACTTTGTCAGGATTATATGCTCTTAAACCAGTACCACGGCGACGAATAGTATTTTGGTCAACTGATGCTGTTGCGATCGTCATAGTTTATAAGTTGATATGGGAACTAAAAACTGTTTTTAAACCTAAAATTGATATTACTTTGTTGGATTAAGCTACACTTAACCCAACCGACTTTTCTTTTCAACTAACTCTTCACTGAAAACTCAGCACCCAGCACTCAGAACTTTTATGGTGCAGGATTTGGATATCGAGTATGCACTGCGTCTATTTCTGCCAAGATATTTTTATCAAGAACGACATTAATGCTGTCTATATTTTCTTTGAGTTGTTCTAGTGTGGTAGCACCAATAATTGTACTAGCAACAAACCAGCGACTCCGCACGAAGGCTATAGCTAATTGTGCTGGACTTAATTGATGACGTTTAGCTATTTCTACATAAGCTGCTACAGCTTCCTGTACATTGGGTTTTAAATAACGCTGACCAAAGTTTTCAAACAAAGTCACTCTTGTTTTCTCTGGTTTACCGTTGAGGTATTTACCAGTTAAATAACCAAATCCTAAAGGGCTATAAGCTAGTAAAGGAATGTTTTCGTAATAAACTGCCTCTGCTAGTGCGCCATCAAAAACTCGGTTGAGTAAGTTGTAAGCGTTTTGGATGGAAACAACTTTAGGTAATCCTAATTTTTTTGCTGCTTGACTAAATTGTACAACTCCCCAAGGGGTTTCATTACTTAGTCCGACATAGCGAATTTTACCTGCTTTAATGACATCAGCAAAAACTTCCAGTTGTTCGGTGATAGGAACTGTTGTTTTGACCTGTGTGGGGTCAAAGACGGTTTGACCAAAACGAGGGACATAGCGGTCGGGCCAATGGATTTGATATAAATCAATATAGTCTGTTTGTAACCTTGTAAGACTATCATCTATTGCTTGTTTGATATTGTTTCGGTCAAGTCCTTCTGCACCACCACGCAACCATTTAAACCCACGACCAGGCCCCGCAATTTTAGTGGCAACTATTAATTTATCTCGCTGTTGATGTTTTAACCATTCCCCAATATAACTTTCGGTTAAGCCGTAGGTTTCTCCACTGGGTGGTACGGGATACATTTCAGCCGCATCTATGAAATTAACTCCTTGATTAATTGCATAATCTAGCTGTTGATGGGCTTCTTCTAGAGTATTTTGCCGCCCATAAGTCATTGTGCCAAGGCAAATTTCGGAAACGTTTAGGTCACTGTTGCCTAACTGATTATATTGCATATTTTGGAAAACTTTACTCTTGAATTGAAAATTTTTATTGTTCAGTTAGTGTTACTCAATAAATACTATTTATGCCGTGAAATATTTTATTTGTGAGAACACAGGAGAACCATTTAGATATTAATACGGTATGTCTATTAATTTACCTTGTTTAAAATAAAGTTCACAATTTTATGTAAAGACCAAATTTAGCTTAATACTTGACAAACATCAGCGATCGCCATCCTCAAAATTATAATTATATTTATGAGATGACGACAAATTAAGAGAAACTAAACATGACAATTTCACAAGTTCCTATCATCGATATTAGTGGGTTAATTTTACCAACCCATTACTCTGCTGATTTAGTGGCAAAACAAATTAGACAAGCGTGCCAAAATTACGGTTTTTTCTACATCGTCGGACATAGAGTTGATGAACAACTACAACAAAAGCTAGAACATCTCAGTCAACAGTTCTTCGCGCAGGATGAAGAAACTAAGCTGAAAATGCGTATGGCCTTTGGTGGTAGAGCATGGCGAGGATATTTTCCCGTTGGTAATGAGTTGACATCAGGTAAACCAGATTTAAAAGAAGGTATTTACTTTGGTGCAGAACTAGAAGAAGACAATCCACTTGTGAAAGCTGGTATACCAATGCACGGTCGTAATCTCTTTCCCTCTAATATTCCCGAATTTAGGGAAACGGTACTTGAGTATATAGAATCAATGACTCAACTGGGACATATCCTCATGGCTGGTATTGCTCTGAGTTTGGGTTTAGACAAGTCATACTTTACAGAGCGTTATACCAAAGATCCCCTGATATTATTTCGGATTTTTAATTATCCCCCTAATTCATCATCTCAATCCGCATGGGGAGTTGGGGAGCATACAGATTATGGAGTATTAACTATACTCAAACAAGATAACATTGGTGGATTACAAATCAAATCAAAGTCTGGTTGGATAGATGCACCTCCTATACCTGGTTCATTCGTATGTAACATTGGGGATATGCTTGATCGTATGACTCAAGGACTATATCGTTCAACACCCCACCGCGTTCAGAACTTATCAACAACTAATCGCCTATCATTTCCTTTCTTCTTTGATCCTAACTTTAACGTTGAAGTCAAACCCATTGAACTCAAGGGTGCAGTAGTAAATGATGATCAAAGCGATCGCTGGGATAAAGCTAGTGTCCATGAGTTTCGCGGCACTTACGGCGATTACCTCCTAAATAAAGTCTCTAAAGTCTTTCCCGAACTACGTCAAACAGTGTTTGAGAGTGGTGAGTGCTGTTAGCGGTAGCGCGGCGTTTAGCCCGTGCTGAGTTGAGAAATAAATTCTACCTTGTCTACCTTGTCCCCCTTGTCCCCTACCTTCTGCCTTTAATAAACAGAAGCCAATAACTTATCTATCGCTGCTCGAAACGCTGTTGCTGCACCAGCACTCATATCACGAGGCGCGCAGATGCGATTTCTCAGATATGCGAATGTAATCGCCCCCACAGCAGCGAAGATAGGATCAACAATGCTATTTTTACCACCCGTCCGACCACCCGGTAAAGTTTCGCCATTGCTATGAATGAGATAATCAGCTAGTTGGCGGAGATGAAAATCAACCGATTCTTTAACTGTGGTAAAGTCACCATCTGCGGCTAAAGCTTGGACTCCAGAATTTTTGATAATATCTGCGATCGCAACTTCTCGATTATCGCTCAATCTTTCGGCAGCTTCGGCACGATATTGAATTTTTTGGCTATCTACTGCATCCAATGGTAATGGATTTCCAATTGGTTCCACACCCCAGCGACGACGTAACAGCAAATTGTTGGTAATATTATCCGACTTCACCCGATGATAAGCCGGACGTTGATTTAATGCGTCAAACCAAGCATTAATTCGAGGAAAGCGCGGATTTCCTTTGAGATGATATCCCCGATACACAGGTAAATTAGCCGCCAATCTATCTAGATGGGGACTATACATAATATCTACTAAGCTAAAGGTACTCACAAAGTAGGGGCCGGGATATTCAGATAAAGCTTGCTCAAGTTCATCTAATTTAGCTTCAAATTCTGCTTGTAATTTTGCTAGCTCTTCAGCATCTATAGGTGCTTCTCTCAAGAATTTATAAGCGAGATTCCGAAAACCATTGGTTTCTGATTCTTCAACCAAACGCCTAGCAATAGCATTTTCCTCTGGATTTTCCGGTAATAATGCAGGACTGGGAAACCTTGCTTCTAGAGCTAGGAGAATATCTTTAGATTCGTATACTAAATTTCCCTCAATTTTAGCAGCCGGTACAAGGGTAGTAGGAACTAGGTCAGTGTACCATTTGGGTTTATTACTTAAATCAATAAACTCTGTAGCAAAAGGAATTTCCTTTTCTTCCAGCGCAAACCAAACTCGCTCACAGAAAGGACACCAAGAATTAGTATCTCGGTAAAGCAGGACTGGGGGTTCTGTATTTGGCGGAAGTTTATCGAAACTGCTAGGTATGGGTGCAGTAGAAGGAGATTGTCCTGGCCTTTTTACTCGACGTGCAGAGGTATGGTTTCTAGCTGTCTGTAGAAGTTCATCCCAACTCGATATTGTGTTTTGAATAGACATTTTTACCTCGCTTTACTAGGAACGCCGGAAAACACAAATAACTGTTGTTCTTTGGGTTGAGGTAAATTTTCACCAACGTATCGATGAAGACCTACTCCCATATCTCCTGTAGCAGTTAGCTTAAACTGAACTTCTTCAAATCCAGATGCAGACAAAATTTTCCGTACATTGTCAGAGTAGGGAAAACCGTTAGAGTGTCCGCGAGTCCAGATGACAAACGCACCTGGTTTACTGAGAAAACTGAGGTTATCTAGTAAACGATTGAGTTCGCCTTCATCAGCCAGATTGCCGAAAACGCCGCACACAATTACGATATCTGCGGGTACTGCACCTACATAGTTAGTAGCAAGAGTTGCATCACCATTGATCAACTCAATTTGCTTGGTTAAACCCAAAGATTCTATAGTTGCTTGTCCACGTTCAACTAGATTTGAATTTATTTCAACTAGTCGTGCAGAAACATCCTTCGCGCGGGGGTGATTTTGTAAAGTTCCTAGTAAATCTCGTCCATCACCGGCGCAAACACTCACTATCTGAATAGCTCCATCTGGGGAAGCATTCAAGCTATAAGCAATATATTCCCGCACGATTTCTAGACGCTGCTGCAACTTTGGCTCAGTGTTATAGAGGTCGTGCCATTCATACCAATCGTTCGGCATAAGGGCTAATTCCCGTTCGATGCACACTATGTATTTATAAACTACTGTTAGTCTATCAAGTAACTGTAGTTTAATTATAACGGTCTAACGATATCATAGATATTTATCTAAAATCAAGGTACAAGGTAGACAAGGCAGAATTTATTTCTCAACTCAGCAGCGACTAAACACTGCACTGAATAGTCAATGCGTGCATGAAATCCCTTGTATCTAAGTAACTACAGCAGTTTTACCAAGACCGGAGAACCCAAAACCAGCATGATCCCGGCTGGCAAAATTAATTGTTTACATATCAAAGCATTGCTGATTAGTGGGATGATTTTTGTCGGGCTACGCCCCGCCCCGCTAACAAAAGAATCAATATTCTGCGTTGCACAATAAGCCTCAGTTCATCCCGCATTTATACAATGCCCAAGAATCAAGTTGGATTCCTATACATCACGGTGCAACTCTGAAAATTTTCGCTCCTCATTAATCAGATTTTGCCACAGGGCAAAAGGAGAAATAGCAGTATATCCGCTTTCTTGGGCATCATTGCATTCAATCACAATCCACTCTCCGGTAATAGTTTGGGCAACGTCAATTACAACAAATGGTAAGTTGAGCCGCATTGCTGCTGCTTGAGCGATCGCTAAGGCGGCTCTCTCCTCATCCGAGTTCCAATGATATGAGGTTGACCAGTATTGCCCTGCACCCACACACTGACCTCGCCACCAGAACGAGCGAAACTCAAAAGATGCAGGAATTTTTGCAGTTGGTTCTGATGGAACGGGGCGTAGTTGGACAAACTCACGACAAACGAGGTCTTGCCACCGCAAAATGGGGTCTTCCTGGTAAATCTGAATTGCTCGATAGTAATCTTCAGCCGAACGAATGATTGAAAGTGCTGCTTGATGACGACTGGTTTGACGACTACCTTTGAGAAATAGCGGTAGCCCAATCGCTTGTTCAACAATAGCGATATCAGGAGGCTCTGAAAACCAAAGGCTCTTGGGTGTTAACCCTTCTAGCAAAGGATACCAACGCGGCAACTCGCTGGCAAGAAGATGCTGTTCTGGTGAGTGAATCAGAAAGATTTCGTCTGCTGCCAGTTGGTGATAAATCTCATCATAATTGGTCGCTGCTCCAAATCGCCCGATCGCTGCAATTGGCTCAGGTCGAAGCCAAGGACGACGACAAGCAAAGAACTGGGAAAGGGAAAAATCATAACTTGGTAAATCAACCTCCCCAACTAAAACCCAAACAGTTTCTTCCAAGAAGATGAGATCAAGGTTTTCTGGATTAACACGCGGCATCAGTACATATCAATCATTACAACGAACTTCTGTCTGAAGATACGGAAAACTTGTTTTTTACATGCGTATTTGGGTATTATCCTGAATTTTGACGTATAAACAACCTTTACAGGAGGATTATAAAAAATTTTCCGTTGATGCTTACTCAATTAGGCGATTGTGGTAAAGATTCTTAACTCACTAAGAAGTACAGCCTTTGAGATAGTCTAGAGTGGCGATTTTCTCGGCGGAGTGTTCTGACCAATCACCTGCGACGTTCATGTTTTGTTCGGTGTATGAAATCCTTGTCGCATAAGAGGCAACAATCTAGGAATACCGATGCAGAGTGGGTCTGGAGTTGCAATCCAAAATCCAAAATCTAAAATTGGTTAACCTAGCCAGTCCACTACTACAGCATCTGCAATGATGTAGACATTCGCTCCTCCTACCCTCTGCTTTCATACACCCAGCAAAATGGTAAGATTTGCCATATAAAACAGATAGGAAAATAGCGTGTCGATAACAGAAAATAAAATAACAGTAGATTCTTTAGAGTGGTTTTATCGAGAATCTGCGCCAATTGGTCAAACTGATTTATTGCCTGTAGTCTTATTACATGGAATCCCATCACAAAGTTACAGTTGGCGTAATATTTTACCAGGATTAGCCGGACAAGGTACAAGAGCGATCGCACCAGATTGGATTGGTTCTGGATTTTCTGCCAAGCCGGAAAAACAAGAGTTTCCCTACACTCCTGATGCTTACATCAAGGCTTTATCAGGGTTTATTGACGCATTAGAACTAGAACGTTTTTCGCTAGTTGTGCAAGGTTTTTTAGGTTCTGTCGGTCTGCAATATGCTTTAAGAAATCCCGAAAAAATTGCTAACATTGCTATTTTAAATACACCTATTTCTCTGGATGCAAAATTACCCTGGAAACTGCAACAGATGGGTTGGCCTTTTGTGGGTGATATGATGACTCAAGACCCTTTGTTAGTTGACCGCACCTTAGAAGGTGGGAGTCGCTATCGCATTGGAGATGCAGATTTAGATGTGTACCGCAAACCCTATTTAAAAACTTCCGCCGTGGGACGCGCGCTATTAACCACGATTCGTAATCTGCAACTACCAACCGCCATGAGCGAGATTACCTCTGGTTTTCAACAATGGCAACAACCAATTTTAATTCAATGGGGGATGATTGACCCTTGGCTACCGATAGAGATAGCCGAAAGTTTTGCTAAGTCTGTACCTGATGCGGAAGTAATTAAACTCAATAACGTCGGTCACTATCCGCAAGAACACTATCATGAGGTAATTTTACAAGACTTATTACCCTTCGTGCGCCGGACTAAGTAATGATTATGCGATCGCCTCTGTATAATGGGGGTGCGATCGCTACAACACCAACTTGATTTATTTTAATTTTTTCTCATCTATAATTTCTCCTTTTCTATTCCACATAAACACCATTCCATCAGCACCGCTACTAGCAATAGTATTACCATCTTGACTAATGGCTACTGATAAAACTTTGCCAATATGCTTTTTGAGAAAAGGTTTACCTTGAAATTGCTTCTGAGCATTATCATATTGCCATAACCATATTTGCCCATCATTAGCACCACCAATAATAACTGTACCGTCAGAGTTGACGGCAAGAGATGAGACTTCAATAGTTGGTTTTACTTCTCTAGGAGGACTACTAGTGTTTGTAGTTGTCAGATTCTGTACAAGTAAATTCCCATTGGTATTACTAACAATATGTTGTCCTCCCAAACTCATAGCAGCTATAGCACCCGTAGGGGGATATTCTACTTTTAAACCTTGAATTGGCGAAAAAAGCCTAAAAAAAAACCACAAGAATATTGCCATCAGGCCTAAACCGGCAAAGATTAAAATTAACGTTTGACTGTTATTTTCTTGTTTTCTTGAACCGCCTGAGTTTTTTTTAACTATATTAGTAACTTGTGGATTGTATTCAGTAAAACTTTGATATTGAATCAAATTCGATAGTCCTCGCCAGACTAAATATTTGATTAAAGTATCCTCTGCTTTAATACCAGTAACTACTATTAGTACGTCTACATTTTTTTCTTGAGGAGGCAAACTTTTTGTTTCCAAAAGAGTTGCTAGTTTATCTCTGTTAGCTGGGGAATTGTAAGCTAACATATAACTAGATTCTGCTGTGTTAATTCTATCTCTTTTATTTAAACTACTAATTATATCGACTATTTCCTGAAAAGAAACTTTAAACCCATATTCATCATCTTGTGTGATGGCATCATCAATTTTATGATCTAATTCTCCTCTTAATGAAAGAGCCGCTAATTCTTGTAACTTCTGCTCATTTTCTTCAGAGTAGGGAAAAATCCAAGCCACGGAATTACGAATAGTCCGACCACGATAATCTTTCCTTTGACTGGCTTTTATACCCGTGACTAGTAAAATTAACTGGTTATAATCACGCGCTAAAAGTAGAGAGGGAGATTCAGTTTCTAGGAGTTCTTTAAATTTGCTGACTAATGCTGGTTCACTGATTTCTTCCTGATTATTCTCTGTAATTCTTCGCCAACAATAGCCGTACTGTTGATCAAAACCAGCAGTGTAAACATAAATTTCCATGTCCAACTCCTATTTTTTAATATCCAGTAAGTCGAGACCTTGCAAAATTTCAAATCCACCAGTATGCTTACATTTTTCAGCAGATTTACGAGCTGCTTCCTTTAAGTATTCATCCCAACCTAGCCAACGCCGAATGCGATTAAACCAGCCGCGCTTAGTATCTAAATGAAGCTTGAGTACAAAGCGTAAAAGATATCGTAGTGGCTGATCACTATCTTGGGGACTGTACTCAGCATGATGATCAATTTTGCGGAAATAAAAATTGGGTTTACCATCAATTTCTTTAATCTGAGAAAAAAATACAGTTCCCACCGTTTGCACAGGTGTCACCACACAAGCCACCTTTGTTAGTAGATTTTCACTGTTAAACAAGCGTAATAAACCACTGTATTTGTCTTTTATGCGCTCTGTTAGCTTTTTTGCATCTTGCTCATTTTGGACGTATTTTTCACAGCGAACTGGTACTAACAGCACAAGTTTTGGTTCTTCTAAGTCAGCATATGCTATCTTAAAAAAATCAGTAATTTGCTTAGGGTTATTGATTAAATCATGCCATCTACCGTTTGCTTCCATGAGAGGCGGTGTGTCAATAGCAATTAAAACTGCTGCACATTCTTTTACTACATTACTGACAAATTCACAATTATTTTGCAGATATTCACCAGGGAAATCTTGAAAACTCAATTGTAAATTGGGTTTACCTCCCAATTTTCCCAGACCAAATTTAAAAGATTTATGCCCTTCAGTTCCTTCTAAGCCTCCTGTTGCTTCAAAATCATTTAATAGAGCTTTTAATTCACCTAAACGTTTTGATAATAGAGCCGAGCTTTCTAAATCTGGTGTGAGTTGCAGACCTGCTTCACCTATAGTAGTATCAAACTGCTCATACATAGCGGTTAAAATACTAGTTTTACCTACACCTCTATGTCCTAGCATAGTAATTTTCAATTCTGATGGCATTGTATTTTCCTGAGTGAATTAATTGAGAAATTTCATAGAGTCTAATTGATTGGCGATCGCGACTTTTTCTATTGCTTCTAACCACTCTCTTCTTAGTCTAGTACGTTCACCCAGTAACTCAAATTCATCAGGCCAGATGGCAGCGCGTTCTTCCCGCAAAAATATCCGCCACTCTATTTCAACTTCGTCTGCACGCAGCACACGATCAAGAAACTCTTCCACTATGGCAAAACCCGCTTGGGAAGGCTCACACAGTAATTCATCTAAGGCTGTTTCGCATTGATAAACTGCTTCCCCGTGTAGTGCTTTGAGATTGCTCATTACTTGTTGAGCATTGGGATTTGGTGGGAGTTTGAGAGTTTTTGTATCAGGAGATAAATCATTCAGACATTTACGAATGCGGTGTTGAATCATGCCTCGGTAAGATAACTCGAATTCTGCTAGAATTTGGAAACCGAATTTGATTCTGCAAGGTTGTCCATCGCCTATAAGGTCATCAGGTAATAGTTTGGCGATCGCCTGAACAAAATCAGCCCCTCTTACCTCAGTTAGCCCTCCTAAATTACCTTTTTCTATCAATACTTGCGCCACCTGAGATTTAACACGGTTCAAAGAATTTTTTAACCCCTCATCTAAAGTTAAAAAATGTTTGGAAATATGGGCGCGAATTTCATTTAAATATTCATTATAAGCTGTTTCATAAGAATTACTCACATTACGTCTAACTTCAATTCCCTCTATTGAAGACGGTAATTTAGTATCTTCATAACAAGCTTTAATTGCAGCTTCAACTGCCTCTTTAAAGTCACGATCATGCTTATCTATCTGTTTACTTAATTCTTTCAGTAAAATCTCTAGACCAGTCGTCAATTGTTCCCAAAGTTGTTTAAATAGAACTTCAAATCTACTAGTTTCGGCTGACTGTATCGGCTGTCCTAACGCATTTTTAGCTTTATCTAATTCAGCATCAATAGCACTTTGGAGTTGCTCAAGTCGTTCTTGACAAGAAGAGGCATATTTTTTATCTAGAGAGGTGATTTCAGTAGCCAAATAATCAACCACACGATCCAAAACTTTATTATTGGCTTCATCAGGATCAGCACAATTTGCCGTTATACATTCTACAAGTTTGATATGTTTATCAGTAATACTCTGTGTCAATCGTTCACAGTTAGAAGCATTATCTCCATAGTTAGAACCTCTATCTGTGCGGTTGAGAACCATAAAAGACCACTGCTCAATCGGCAAATCAGTTAAAGCTGAACGAGCTGTATCATAAAGTTTGACATCCACATCTCCCCAAAAATCACCAGAAGGTTTTGGCATTCTGACAAAGAGAACTGCGTCAACTTCTTGACCAATAGTTTTGACCATTCTTTCTTCATCACCAATCCCTGTATCGCCCAATCCTGGTAAATCAACTAGAGCAATTTGCCCCACATCATCATTAGGGAATTTACAAACAATTTTTACATCTTTAACTGCTACGTAATTAAAATAAATACGTTCACCTTCAAGATTATCTTGTGCTACATAAGCTCTAATTTCATCTCTAGAAATCCGCCGTGGTGAAATTTCTCGAAACAGATGACGATATTTATCAATATTTTTATGATATCCCCGCAGATGTTCATACTTTGCACCCCCCTCTGCACCAGCAAAGTTACTAGGTAAAGACGGCAATGGTTGAGTGGCAAATTCTCCTAATGTAATTGGTTTAGCACCCAATTTCAATTGTTCATAATAGGGAGCAATCACTTCATCCAAGAAAGACCGTTCTGTATGGAAAGTTACTTCTCCATAGGTTTCAAAAGCTGGGTTATGGTAAATTGTGCTGCGAACTCCCGTGCAGTGTTCACCACTCCCATCAGGAATTTCTGCTGCTGTCAATTTCGTTAAACTTTGTAATAGACGGCTTTTTCCCTGTCTAGCGCGTCCAATCACACCAATGTTAAGAGTGTTACGCGAAAAGCGAGCTTTGAGCTTACTTAAAGCTTCTAACTCAGCTACCAGACTCAATTGGATTTTGGCAAAATCAATGGCTTGCAATTTTCCTGAAATACTAATATCTTCAACCGTTGCTAATAACTGATTGCGGTAGTCTTCTAAGTAGTGGAGTGCATAGGAAATAGAATTTAAATTCTCTTCTACCTCTGTAATTTTTTTCGCCAACGGTTGGCGTTTTGCAATAATCTTAGCAATGCGCTCAGTTCTACTCATAAATAAATATCAGGTTTTATATAAGACTTATATTTGATGATTAATTGAACTTACGCAGTCAATGACTTTTAAGTAGGACTTCCGCAACTGGCATATTTTTTTGTAGGGTGTGTGACGCTGTGACAGAATTTAAACGTAGTCATGAGAATTATCGCATCACGCACCAGCTATCAATTGTAACACTTGCGTAAGTCCTGTTAAATTTAACCACCAATCAATACAGTCGGCGCACCTATCCCTACAACAGTAGTTAAAGGTATACCAGTTACAGTATTCACACCAGCTACCTGAGAAGTGATTCTAGCAGCTGGTCGCCCACCAATTAATACAGTCAAAGAACCCATCACAATATTACCTGTAATCACAGGCCCCACCACCAAATCACCAACACAAGCGGCGGGTAAACCCATAATCAACACATTAGGAACACCAGGTGCAGTAATTGGATCACCGGTAACAGTTAAATCAGTAAGTCGTGCGGCTGGAAACATAGGGAATTAGGGATTGGGGATTGGGGACTGGGGATTGGAGACTGGGGACTGGTAGGGATTGGGGACTGGGGATTAGGAGACAAGGAAGACAACGTATTAATGACTAATGACTAATGACTGTTGACTATTGACTATTGACTATTAACAATTCAGCCTAACTATACCGCCCATAATGCCAACTGTGGCTGCGCCATTAATGCTAACTGACGCACCCGCAGAAGCACTAATTGACGCACCCGCAGAAGCACTAATTGACGCACCAGAGGTTACGCTCAAAGAACCACCAGATTGTACACTCATAGAGCTACCAGCTTGTATACTCACTGTTCCAGTGGTTCTCATAGTAATGCCACTAGGAGTTAATTCTATACTAGTACCCCCAACAGTGAGGCTAATTTTTTGCGTGGCAGTTAGGGCTATTTCTCCGCCATTTACACTAATTTTCTTTGTTGTACCAGTAGTTCCCGACTTAACTGCAATATCACCAGTAGAATTTAAACTAATTGTTTTATCACTATCATCAGCACGATATTTATGTCCGCCAGTTGTCTCTAATTCTACAAATTTATCACTGTCATTTAAACGAAAATTATGACCACCTATTGTCTGTAAATAAACGCCTTTTTTAGTGCCTTTATCTTCTTCTACAAACTGTAATTTATGTCCAACACGAGTTTTAAAGGTGCGGAGGCGGACTTTACCATCGACAATGGTATCATTTACGCTTTCTGGTGGCGCATCTGTACCATTCCACACCCCACCAATTACATAGGGGCGATGAATATCACCATGTTCAAATGCTACTAAAACCTCATCATTAACTTCTGGTAAACAATCAAAACCCCTACCTGGCCCAGCACCTACACTTACTACTCTCGCCCAATTACTTTCATGTTCTTCAGTCAAGGTGGGAAATTTCACTCTGACTCTACCCCAACCTTTAGGATCTTTATTATTACTGACAATTCCCACTAACAGAGTTTGTCCTGGTTGCAAGTGTTGCTGCGGGGTTAATGTAGCGAATAAGTCTCCTGGACGTAATCCCCGCACACTAAATTCTGTGGTATATTTGCGCTTTTGGAAGAGGTGACGAGTTTCTGTAACGTAATAACTGCCACTGTAATTCCCCATCTCTGTCAGCTTGATGACTTTTCCTGTTCTAATTAAAGGATTACCTTCTCCTTTCGCGTCTGCATAGACAAATTCTCCCCCCAGTTCGTTACACAAAGCTTGAGCGATTTTTTGCGCTTCAGCTGTACTAAACACAGGTTGATCTACAACTATCATCTTGGGCTGAATGGTAAATTTCTTGCTACTGAGGCTACCTTTACCATTATCTGTACTGGTAATTACTTGTTCTGTTGTGGCTGTTGATACAATTGATTTCTTTGTAGAGTAGTCCCAACCCCGCACTTCTACAGAACTCACCTGTTCCGCACTGGTGACACGAACACGAAAACTGTGAATGTCTTTGAGCCATTTCAGAGATAAAGTCTGGTTTTGTGTGGGTTGACGAAAGTTGAGTTTCCCATCCTGCACGTATAATTCAAAACCTATGCGGGCGGCTCTTTCTCGCAAGAATTCCATGTTAGTTTGGTTTTCTTGAAAGATGTATTCATGAACGGGAGTTGTGGTAGTTATTGTGCCGGTTGTGATACTTGTTTCACCTGCAATTTGGGTGACAACATCACTATCAGTGACGTTTTGAAAAGAACGGTTATAACGTCCCCGATGTAATCTGTGAGAAATATCATAACCCCGAATCACAATCGGAGCTTGTGATTCAGGTGTAAATTCAGTTTCTATAGCAGTGATTTCCCCTTCCAATACATAACCCTGTTCTACATCCTGAAACTCTGCGTTTTCTGTGGTGCTGGAAACAAAGCCAATTTTGATTTTTTTGCCAATAGCAAATAAACTTTGATGTTTCCAGGTAGTTTCAGTCGTTTTTCCGGGAAAGTAGTCATTACGAATGACTAAGGTAAACATCCCTGGTTGATGGAGACTCTCTTCTACAGAGATTTGCAAAATGTCTTCAATTAATTCTTTTGAAGCATCAGTATTATCAATTTGCAATAGGGGTTCGGGGATGTAACTGACTCCGGGCATAGGATAAGCACAATGGGTTTTCCATAGCCTAAGAGGATCAATGGCACTAGGCTATTAACCAAAAGTCGAATTACTTGCGCTTGCTTCTGTTGTCACCGCCTCTATTGACGCTAGCAGGTGCGCCCATTCCTGGTTGTGTAATTGATTCGTCTACTTCTTCTAGTGTCAGGTTTACTTTGGCTCTTACAGGCGTACCATCTGGTAAAAATAGCGTCAAACTATAGCTAAGTGACTGAACAAAACAACGGATATACTGTTGATCACCCCAAGTAAATATATATATAGGTGGACGTTTATCTACACCTGTTCCAGCCTCTGCAAAGTTGACGGCTTTTTCAAATTTTTTCAGATGAGTTAGGACGCTTGTACCTGCTTCGTAGGTATCAAAGATAATGTTGTTAATAGTCAGGATGCAAGGTTCGGGATAGGCAAAGCTGACTTTGGGTAATCCTCGTCCAGTCCGCGCACCACTGCTTTTGGTGAGGTTGATTTGTTGGGAAAAATCTAGCTGGGTGGGATTGAACATAAATTCAATATCGGGTGCAGCTTGTTCTGTTGCAATTAATTTGGCTTTAACTAAAAGGGTGGTACTCATGATTGTTGACTGTTAATTGTTGACTGTTGAATTTACCAAGGTAATCGTCCTGAATAATTATTACCTCGGCGTTCTCGTTCTATTGCTAAACGTTGTTGGAGTATTTTGTATATTTCTTGGGCAAGTATTTCTATATTTTCGGTTTCGTCCTTAGTTAAGTTATTATTAGATTCTGGTTGTTCAGAGTCATTCTTAACCATTTGTATCATTGGTGATTCAGCAGGATTCGAGAATGTCTGTATTAAATCATTCCTAGAGTTATTTTTAGATGAGAAACTAATGTTGGGTGGGGATTGATGATGATGTTTTATAGTTTGATAAAGGTTTGGCGATCGCTTATTTTTATTAGGTAAAACTTTTTGCCATTGTTCTTTATCAATTTCAGGTTGAATTACTATTTTTTTAGTATGATTAATAGCTGGTATCCCATCTACTAAGTCAGCAATGCTAGACCAAGAATCTGATACTTCTTCATTTTGTTTTCTTTGGATTTTGGATGTTGATTTATAGTCAACGTTTGTAGATTTTTTTGTATTTTGTGATTTGTTATCAATCAACCTAGATATAATTAATGCCGATGGTTGAGATATTGGTGAGAGAATTGAGATATTTTCGATAGCTTGAGGTAACTCAGGAATTATTGTATTTTTCGCTTGAATAATTTTTGTCGCATCGTTCTTGTTTACAGATTTAATATTATCCATTTCAGGTGTTGAGTTAGTTGTATTGGGTGTAGTTACCTCTGACTGCGATAATGCTACTGAATTATCGACTGATAGATACTTCTCAGGTTGTGGCTGAATTAATGTAGTTTCCGTTGCCGAATGTGTTGGTGTTGATGTGATTTCTGATGAATTGTAAACTGATGGCTGATATTCTATTTGTGCTTGAATAACTGTGGTTTCAGGTGCAGAATTTGTTGGTGTTTTTGATGTGATTTCTGGTGAACTGGAAATGTAAGGCTGATTTTCTCGTTGCGGTTGAATTAATGTGTTTTCAGGTGTTGAGTTAGTTGTATTGGATGTAATTAATTCTGAATCCGATAATGCTGCTGAATTATCACCTGATGAATGATTTTCCAGTTGTAGCTGAATAACTGTGGTTTCAGGTGTTGAGTTAGTTGTGTTTGATGTAGCTACTTCCGACTGTGATAATGCTTTTGAATTACCAACTGCTTGATAATTCTCCATTTGCGGCTGAATTAATGTGGTTTCCGTCGCCGAATGCGTTGATGTTGATGTGATTTCTGCGGAACTTTCAACTGATGGCTGATGTTCCCGTTTTGCTTGAATTAACGTGGTTTCAGGTGTTGAGTCAGTTGTATTGGGTGTAATTACTTCTGAGTGCGATAATGCTGCTGAATTATCACCCGATGAATGATTTTCTCGTTGTAGCTGAATAACTGTGGTTTCAGGTGTAGAATTTGTTGGTGTTTTTGATGTGATTTCTGGTGAACTGGAAATGGAAGACTGATTTTCTCGTTGCGGTTGAATTGATGTGGTTTCAGGTGTTGAGTTAGTTGTATTGGGTGTAATTACTTCTGAGTGCGATAATGCTGCTGAATTATCACCCGATGGATGATGTTCTCGTTGCGGTTGAATAAATGTGGTTTCAGGTGTTGAGTTATTTGTGTTTGATGTAGTTACTTCTGAATGTGATAATGCTGCTGAATTACCAACTGTTTGATAATTCTCCATTTGCGACTGAATTAATGTGCTTTCCGTCGCCGAATATGTTGATGTTGATGTGATTTCTGCGGAACTTGCAACTGATGGCTGATTTTCCGGTTTTGCTTGAATTAACGTGGTTTCAGGTGTTGAGTCAGTTGTATTGGGTGTAATTACTTCTGAGTGCGATAATGCTGCTGAATTATCAACTGATGAATGATGTTCCAGTTGTGGCTGAATAACTGTGGTTTCAGGTGCAGAATTTGTTGGTGTTTTTGGTGTGATTTCTGGTGAACTGGAAATGGAAGGCTGATTTTCTCGTTGCGGTTGAATTAATGTGGTTTCAGGTGTTGAGTTAGTTGTATTGGATGTAATTACTTCTGAGTGCGATAATGCTGCTGAATTATCACCCGATGGATGATGTTCTCGTTGCGGTTGAATAACTGTGGTTTCAGGTGTTGAGTTAGTTGTGTTTGATGTAGTTACTTCTGAATGTGATAATGCTTCTGAATTACCAACTGCTTGATAATTCTCCATTTGCGGCTGAATTAATGTGGTTTCCGTCGCCGAATGCGTTGGTGTTGATGTGATTTCTGCGGAACTTTCAACTGATGGCTGATTTTCTCGTTGTGGTTGAATTAATGTGATTTCAGGTGTTGAGTTAGTTGTATTGGGTGTAATTACTTCTGAGTTCGATAATGCTGCTGAATTATCACCTGATGAATGATTTTCTCGTTGTGGCTGAATAACTGTGGTTTCAGGTGTTGAGTTAGTTGTGTTTGATGTAGTTACTTCTGAATGTGATAATGCTTCTGAATTACCAACTGCTTGATAATTCTCCATTTGCGGCTGAATTAATGTGGTTTCCGTCGCCGAATGCGTTGATGTTGATGTGATTTCTGCGGAACTTTCAACTGATGGCTGATTTTCTCGTTGTGGTTGAATTAATGTGATTTCAGATGTTGAGTTAGTTGTGTTTGATGTAGTTACTTCTGAGTGTGATAATGCTTCTGAATTACCAACTGCTTGATAATTCTCCATTTGCGGCTGAATTAATGTGGTTTCCGTCACCGAATATGTTGATGTTGATGTGATTTCTGGTGAACTTTCAACTGATGGCTGATTTCCTCGTTGTGGTTGAATAACTGTGTTTTCAGGTGTTGAGTTAGTTGTATTGGGTGTAATTACTTCTGAGTGCGATAATGCTGCTGAATTATCACCTGATGAATGATTTTCTCGTTGTGGCTGAATAACTGTGGTTTCAGGTGTTGAGTTAGTTGTGTTTGATGTAGCTACTTCCGACTGTGATAATGCTTCTGAATTACCAACTGCTTGATAATTCTCCATTTGCGGCTGAATTAATGTGGTTTCCGTCGCCGAATATGTTGATGTTGATGTGATTTCTGCGGAACTTTCAACTGATGGCTGATTTTCTCGTTGTGGTTGAATAACTGTGTTTTCAGGTGTTGAGTTAGTTGTATTGGATGTAATTAATTCTGAGTGCGATAATGCTGCTGAATTATCACCCGATGAATGATTTTCTCGTTGTGGCTGAATAACTGTGGTTTCAGGTGCAGAATTTGTTGATGTTTTCGATGTGATTTCTGGTGAACTTTCAACTGATGGCTGATTTTCTCGTTGTGGTTGAATTAATGTGATTTCAGGTGTTGAGTTAGTTGTATTGGGTGTAATTACTTCTGAGTTCGATAATGCTGCTGAATTATCACCTGATGAATTATTTTCTCGTTGTGGCTGAATAACTGTGGTTTCAGGTGTTGAGTTAGTTGTGTTTGATGTAGCTACTTCCGACTGTGATAATGCTTCTGAATTACCAACTGCTTGATAATTCTCCATTTGCGGCTGAATTAATGTGGTTTCCGTCGCCGAATGCGTTGATGTTGATGTGATTTCTGCGGAACTTTCAACTGATGGCTGATTTTCTCGTTGTGGTTGAATTAATGTGATTTCAGATGTTGAGTTAGTTGTGTTTGATGTAGTTACTTCTGAGTGTGATAATGCTTCTGAATTACCAACTGCTTGATAATTCTCCATTTGCGGCTGAATTAATGTGGTTTCCGTCACCGAATATGTTGATGTTGATGTTGATGTGTTTTCAGGTGTTGAGTTAGTTGTATTGGGTGTAATTACTTCTGAGTGCGATAATGCTGCTGAATTATCAACTGATGAATGATTTTCTCGTTGTGGCTGAATAACTGTGGTTTCAGGTGTTGAGTCAGTTGTATTGGGTGTAATTACTTCTGAGCTCGATAATACTCCTGAATTATCAACTGATGAATGATTTTCCAGTTGTGGTTGAATAACTGTGGTTTCAGGTGTTGAGTTAGTTGTGTTTGATGTAGCTACTTCTGAATGTGATAATGCTTCTGAATTACCAACTGCTTGATAACTCTCCATTTGCGGCTGAATTAATGTGGTTTCCGTCGCCGAATATGTTGATGTTGATGTGATTTCTGCGGAACTTTCAACTGATGGCTGATTTTCCCGTTTTGCTTGAATTAACGTGGTTTCAGGTGTTGAGTCAGTTGTATTGGGTGTAATTAATTCTGAGTGCGATAATGCTGCTGAATTTTCAACTGATGAATGATTTTCTCGTTGTGGCTGAATGAATGTGGTTTCAGGTGCAGAATTTGTTGATGTTTTCGATGTGATTTCTGCGGAACTTTCAACTGATGGCTGATTTCCTCGTTGTGGTTGAATTAATGTGATTTCAGGTGTTGAGTTGGTTGTATTGGATGTAATTACTTCTGAGTGTGATAATGCTGCTGAATTATCACCTGATGAATTATTTTTCAGTTGTGGCTGAATAACTGTGGTTTCAGGTGCAGAATTTGTTGATGTTTTTGATGTGATTTCTGGTGAACTTTCAACTGATGGCTGATTTTCCGGTTTTGCTTGAATTAATGTGGTTTCAGGTTTTGAGTCAGTTGTATTGGGTGTAATTACTTCTGAGTGCGATAATGCTGCTGAATTATCACCTGATGAATGATTTTCTCGTTGTGGTTGAATAACTGTGGTTTCAGGTGCAGAATTTGTTGATGTTTTTGATGTGATTTCTGGTG
This sequence comes from Nostoc sp. CENA543, assembly GCF_002896875.1. Classification (GTDB taxonomy): domain Bacteria; phylum Cyanobacteriota; class Cyanobacteriia; order Cyanobacteriales; family Nostocaceae; genus Trichormus. Next base: position 4,326,539 of record NZ_CP023278.1, on the reverse strand, counting down.
AACTTTCAACTGATGGCTGATTTTCTCGTTGTGGTTGAATTAATGTGATTTCAGGTGTTGAGTTAGTGGTATTGGATGTAATTATTTCTGAGTGCGATAATGCTGCTGAATTATCAACTGATGAATGATTTTCTCGTTGTGGTTGAATTAATGTGATTTCAGGTGCAGAATTTGTTGATGTTTTTGATGTGATTTCTGGTGAACTGGAAATGGAAGGCTGATTTTCTCGTTGCGGTTGAATTAACGTGGTTTCAGGTGTTGAGTTAGTTGTATTGGGTGTAATTACTTCTGAGTGCGATAATGCTGCTGAATTATCAACTGATGAATGATTTTCTCGTTGTGGCTGAATAACTGTGGTTTCAGGTGCAGAATTTGTTGATGTTTTTGATGTGATTTCTGGTGAACTGGAAATGGAAGGCTGATTTTCTCGTTGCGGTTGAATTAACGTGGTTTCAGGTGTTGAGTTAGTTGTATTGGGTGTAATTACTTCTGAGTGCGATAATGCTGCTGAATTTTCAACTGATGAATGATTTTCTCGTTGTGGCTGAATAACTGTGGTTTCAGGTGTTGAGTCAGTTGTATTGGGTGTAATTACTTCTGAGCTCGATAATACTCCTGAATTATCAACTGATGAATGATTTTCCAGTTGTGGTTGAATAACTGTGGTTTCAGGTGTTGAGTTAGTTGTGTTTGATGTAGCTACTTCTGAATGTGATAATGCTTCTGAATTACCAACTGCTTGATAACTCTCCATTTGCGGCTGAATTAATGTGGTTTCCGTCGCCGAATATGTTGATGTTGATGTGATTTCTGCGGAACTTTCAACTGATGGCTGATTTTCCCGTTTTGCTTGAATTAACGTGGTTTCAGGTGTTGAGTTAGTTGTATTGGGTGTAATTACTTCTGAGTGCGATAATGCTGCTGAATTTTCAACTGATGAATGATTTTCTCGTTGTGGCTGAATGAATGTGGTTTCAGGTGCAGAATTTGTTGATGTTTTCGATGTGATTTCTGGTGAACTTTCAACTGATGGCTGATTTTCTCGTTGTGGTTGAATTAATGCGGTTTCAGGTGTTGAGTTAGTTGTATTGGATGTAATTACTTCTGAGTGCGATAATGCTGCTGAATTATCACCTGATGAATTATTTTTCAGTTGTGGCTGAATAACTGTGGTTTCAGGTGCAGAATTTGTTGATGTTTTTGATGTGATTTCTGGTGAACTTTCAACTGATGGCTGATTTTCCGGTTTTGCTTGAATTAATGTGGTTTCAGGTTTTGAGTCAGTTGTATTGGGTGTAATTACTTCTGAGTGCGATAATGCTGCTGAATTATCACCTGATGAATGATTTTCTCGTTGTGGCTGAATGAATGTGGTTTCAGGTGCAGAATTTGTTGATGTTTTTGATGTGATTTCTGGTGAACTGGAAATGGAAGGCTGATTTTCTCGTTGCGGTTGAATTGATGTGGTTTCAGGTGTTGAGTTAGTTGTATTGGGTGTAATTACTTCTGAGTGCGATAATGCTGCTGAATTATCAACTGATGAATGATTTTCTCGTTGTGGCTGAATGAATGTGGTTTCAGGTGCAGAATTTGTTGATGTTTTCGATGTGATTTCTGCGGAACTTTCAACTGATGGCTGATTTCCTCGTTGTGGTTGAATTAATGTGATTTCAGGTGTTGAGTTGGTTGTGTTTGATGTAATTACTTCTGAGTGCGATAATGCTTCCGAATTACCACCCGATGGATGATTTTCCAGTTGTAGCTGAATAACTGTGGTTTCAGGTGTTGAGTTAGTTGTGTTTGATGTAGTTACTTCTGAATGTGATAATGCTTCTGAATTACCAACTGCTTGATAATTCTCCATTTGCGGCTGAATTAGTGTGGTTTCCGTCGCCGAATGCGTTGGTGTTGATGTGATTTCTGCGGAACTTTCAACTGATGGCTGATTTTCCCGTTTTGCTTGAATTAACGTGGTTTCATGTGTTGAGTTAGTTGTATTGGATGTAATTACTTCTGAGTGCGATAATGCTGCTGAATTATCACCCGATGAATGATTTTCTCGTTGTGGCTGAATAACTGTGTTTTCAGGTGCAGAATTTGTTGATGTTTTCGATGTGATTTCTGGTGAACTTTCAACTGATGGCTGATTTTCCAGTTGTAGCTGAATAACTGTGGTTTCAGGTGTTGAGTTAGTTGTGTTTGATGTAGTTACTTCTGAGTGTGATAATGCTTCTGAATTACCAACTGCTTGATAATTCTCCATTTGCGGCTGAATTAATGTGGTTTCCGTCACCGAATATGTTGATGTTGATGTGATTTCTGGTGAACTTTCAACTGATGGCTGATTTTCTCGTTGTGGTTGAATTAATGTGATTTCAGGTGTTGAGTTAGTGGTATTGGATGTAATTATTTCTGAGTGCGATAATGCTGCTGAATTATCAACGGATGAATGATTTTCTCGTTGTGGCTGAATAACTGTGGTTTCAGGTGCAGAATTTGTTGGTGTTGTTGATGTGATTTCTGGTGAACTGGAAATAGAAGGCTGATTTTCTCGTTGTGGTTGAATAACTAAATTATCTGGAACATTAAGAGTGATAAATTTATTGTTATTAGGAAATCTTTGTAAGGTTAAATTCGATTGTTTTAAATTCGCAGGCTGAGATTCAGATGAAAATTGTGTGGCACTTAAATTACTAGAAGAAGTATCATCTGTCAGTTCAAAATCAGAAAATATTAAATTATCAAAACTTGATAGAGATTGATAACCTAAAGGCGACAAAAATTTAGGTCTGATTAATTTTTGTCCCAAAGGCTTATGAGGAAGTAATGGTTTTTTAATTCCTAGTTCTGGGTACTCACCAAAATTAGCTGCTAATTTATCTGTCATAAATCACTAATCTAGTTACTAGAAAAATATCCCGCACTATCTCGACCTGATAAAATGGATGCACCGCCTGCTCTAGTCTTATCAACTTTTAAGCCTTCATAGGTTAAGGTCAATTCTTCAATAGCTACTGTGTTGGATTCTGCGCTAAAACTGGGTGCTTTCCATCCAATAGGAACAGCACCAATCAGAGTCCAACATTGCATAATTTCTCCAGCTTGGTTAAATAATAAAATATTGACGTTACGACGTTGTTTAGCGTTAGCACCAACACTACTCAAAATTTGACTCATCCAAGTCCAGAAGGTTAAATCATTAGTAATTCCTCGCTTCAGTGTGACATCAGAAAACTCTGCTGGGTTTAACAGCACTCTTTGTTGATCATTTACACCACCTTCGGAGAATTTCTCTGTTTTGACTGTCACACCTAATCCTTGACATTCGGTAAAGCAAGCGGTGATACTGCTTTCCATTTCTACATAAAATCTATTAGTGGTTACATAATTTAATTCGCGAGCAGTATTAGTCATTATTTACCTCTTAATTAATTTCTATTGCGCTCTTTTGTCAGACGTAATTCTTCTAGCATTAACTCATAAACTCTATCGCCAAGCATTCCTAATAATTGCCGATCGCCTAAAATTTTACCTGCTAGTTTTGCTAGTAATATCTGTTTGTCTGCATCTTTCATATTACTTATTGTTTTTTTGTAAAGGTACTAATCCAGTTTGTTCTAAGAGATTCTGTACTTCTTGCGTTTTGAGCATTTCAGCAAATTTTTGTCCAATGGGAGGACGGCTATTATCTCCTAGATAAACTACAACCATTGGATAACTCAGGGGATAAGTTCCGTTCTTGAAAACTTCAAGATTAGGACTATAACTTCCTTTATCATCACATAAGTCTGTCTTGGGATTTATCGGTTTATTTGTATCACTCTGGACTAAAGATTGTACAGCTTCTTGATTACCATCTACGATGGCTAAAGGATATACGGAACACTGTCCAAATACTTGACTAAGTGTCGCAAAACCTATACTGCCAATCCTTTCAGCTTGATTTTTATCGTCTTTTTCAAAATCTTGTAAAATCCTTCTCACCATTTCTAAGGTATGCAAGCGAGTAATTACTATAGGCTCATTATCTGTAAATGTATCCTGCTGGTTATTTATTTTTTGTAGTCGCTCAAATGTATCTATAGCATTAGGTTCTTTTAAAACTCTTTCTTTAAAAATATTTACTGCTTCTGCTTCTGAGGGTATATATAAATTTACACGTAATTTAGGTAACTGAGGATTTAATTGATTCCAATATTTAATTTTGCCTGTATATAAATTTCGCAATTGCTCAAGACTAATTTGACCCCGCAAGGGTTCAGGTAAATTTTGGTCTCGTTGAGAGTAGCTAAAAGCCACAAAAACTACCAAGCCGTCATAGGCAAATTCTTTATATCTCATTTGTTGTGGTAATTGATTAACCAAATTAGTCACAGCAAAATTATACTGACCAGATTGAACCTTAGCGATCGCTATTTCTAATTTCTCTTCTGGTCGATAATTAATTTGTAGTTTAGGTTGGCTCTCTTTGAGCTTCTCTTCTAAAGTTTGATTTTGTAAAATTAAATTGCTTTGCTGTAAAATATAACTCCAAGTAGCCGATTTTTCGCCCGTATAATTGTATTTACCTGGAGGTACACCAGGCACATCTTTTAAACAACAAACTACCGCATCTTGTGTAGTCACTTCTGGCTTATAAAATATTTTGATTAATAACCAAATAATTCCAGCCAAAAATGCTAATCCTAAAAGACTTAGCAATAACCAATAAAGAGGATGAAAAGTTTTTTTAGTTTCTTCTTCCCCTTCTATGACTAAAACTTGGTTTTGAGTAACTGGTGTAATTTGAATCAGTGCTTGTCTGGCTTCTTCGGCACTAATAAATGGTTTATCTAGTTCTAACAAGCGAAACAGAAAAGCCTGAAATTCCTGTCTCACCGACGGCCAATGCTGTTCTATTTTCGGGTCAAGTGCTTGATTATTGGAGTCTACAGTATTTCCAGATAATAAATAAAAAGCGATATATCCTAAATTTTTTAAATCTTGAGTAAATGTAGGTGAGCTTTGTTTAGTATTAGGTAATTCAAATAAAGTTTCCCAAACTGCTAAATCACAAACATGGGTAAAAAACTCTAGTTCATGGGCAATTAATAACAAACTATCTAAACTGAGATTACCATGTGCAATTCCTTGTTGTACTTGACCGGAAGGTAAGGTAAATTTTTGACCGTGGAGAAATTGCAATGTTTGCAGCACTTGGTTCAGCACATGATAAACCTCGTTTTCATTCATTGCACCATGTTCATGAAGATACTTCCGCAAAGTGGGATAGGTATCTTGAATACCAGTGGTGACAAGATAACAACGCTCGGCTGTGGGATCAGCGATCGCATCCCAAGGTAAAATCAAGCGGATATCCTGAACTCGACCATCAGCTAAACTTAAACCCGCCAACCGTTCAAAAGCCTGTTTTTTTTCCCTGGTTTCCTCTTGATTAAAAACCCGTTGTGGTAAAAGATATTCCTTAATGACCACAGGCTGCTGGTCTGCAAGCTGCACACCTTGGTACAAGCGTCCCATTCCCCGTCCTCCCAAAAAGCCATCTATGCGGTATCGTCCCCGATAGCCGCGAATTTCAGTTTTGGGGGGTAAAATCGCCGGAAAACCGCAATTAAGGCATTGTTTCGCCGTGGGGTCTTGTTCCAGGCTTTTTTGCGTCCATGCACAAGTTAAAGGGTTGCTGTTCTCACAAACATAACGCTTATATACCTCATCAACCCCCAAAGGAATTTGTGGTACAACACTCATTTCCCCAGGAACAACACCATTATTAGCAACTTCTACCCCTGGTGACTGGGGAAAAAGTCCAGTTAACTTGGCTTTGATTTGTGCATAAACCACAACTAAAAACCCCTAGCGATCGCGCTTCTGGCATCGCATACTACCCTGATTTGGCAGCGATGACCATTAGACTTTCCGCTAGGGTGGGGATTGGGGACTGGGAAGATGGGGAAGTGTGGGGAGTGTGGGGAGAGAGGGGGAAAGATTTCTTCCCTATCCTCCCACACCTCCCACCCCTCCCACACTTCCTGCTTGCCCTATGCCCTATGCCCCTATCGCAATAATTCTTCTACCTGATGCTGACTCCAGAGTTGGCGATACATTCCTTCTTGCTGCATCAGTTCTAGATGATTGCCTACTTGGACGATTTTACCTTTATCCATGACGAAAATTCGGTCAGCTGCTGCCGCCGCCGAAAGTTGGTGAGTGATAAATACTACGGTTTTGCGTCCTACACCACTGGCTAAATGATTGAGGATTTGGGTAGCAGTTTGATTATCTACACTCGAAAGGGCATCATCTAAAATTAACACTGGTGCATTGACTAACATCGCCCTTGCTAAAGCTGTGCGTTGTCGCTGACCGCCAGAAAGAGTAATTCCCCTTTCCCCTACGATGGTTTCATACTGTTGGGGGAAGTTCATGATTTCTGGGTGAATTTGGGCTGATTTCGCCACAGATTCTATATTTAACTGGTCACTTTCGGGACTGCCGTAGCGGATATTATTTTTGATGGTAGTGCTGAATAAGAAGCTATCTTGAGGTACGTAGGCGATCGCACTGCGTAAATCAGTTAAAGCTATCTTGGTAATATCCACCCCATCTAAAAATAACTGTCCTGGGGCAATATCTAACAATCGCGGTAAAGCATTAGCCAAAGTAGACTTTCCTGAACCAATTGCCCCCACAATGGAGACTGTTTCCCCAGGGTGAATTGTAAAATTAATACGATCTAAAGCTGATTGCCTTGCTCCTGGATAACTAAAACTGAGATTTTTCGCTGTTAATTCTCCTTTGACTTCAGCTAAAGGTAAATGAATGGCATCATGACTATCTTTAATCTTGGGTTGGACGCTAAATATCGCTTCTAAGCGGTCTATACTCACTTCCCCCCGTTGATAGGCAGTAATAGTAAAACCTAACAAAGTCGTGGGAAAAACTAACCTTTCTACATAAATTAATAACGCCAAAAAATCACCAACCGCCAAATTACCAGTTGTAATTTGTGCTGTTCCTAACCAAATAATGATGAGTGAACTTAACCCCGCTAAACCACCAATCAGAGGGAACAAAATATTGCGAATTTTCGCTAATGCTAAGTTTGCCTCTAATAATTCTTGATTTTTTTGAGCAAAGGCTCGACGTTCATTTGCTTCTTGGGCATAGATTTTAATTAAAGCCATGCCACTCATATCTTCTTGGATGAGTTCACTAATATCAGAGATTTTCTCTTGGACTTTGGCTTGTTTCTGACGTAGCCGATTGCTAAATAAATGTACCAACAGAAACATAAAAGGATACATTGCAATAGCAGCCAATGTGAGATTGACGCTAATTGCTAACATTGCTGGCAGTGTTAAGGCATAAGCAAACACTGTATTACTTAAACTTAACACCGCAAAACCCAACAACCGCCGCACATTGTCTACATCACTAGTAGCCCTGCTGATTAAATCACCAATAGTATTAGTGGCAAAATAAGCTGGCTCTAATTGCAGTAAATGTTCAAAAATCTTTTGTTTGAGGTCAAATTCTACTTGTCTCCCTACGCCAAATATCCACAGACGCGAAGCCATGCGAATCAACCACATCGCCGAACTGAGTAAAACAATGATTACAACATAACGTAGTATTTCCTGCCAGCTAAAGTTTTTCGCAATTTGATCAACACAAGCGCGAATTAACCAAGGAATATAAACACCTAATGCGTTGACAGACAACAAAGCCAAAATCCCCAACGTTGCATCTCGCAAGTGGGGACGTAGATAAGCACCGATTTTTGCAATTCGCCGAGATTTTTGCATGGAAGTAAGGCAGAAGTCAGAAGGCAGAAAGCAGGGAGCAGAGGGAGCAAGGGGAGCAATCCTTCTTGAATTTTGAATTTTGAATTTTGAATTTTGAATTGATTCGTCCCCAGTCCCAATACAGCCCTCAGTATACATAGTATCGATTGACTATTGCCTCTATCCCCGACGACCACGCAAGAAAGTGTAAACCTGATTGAGATAACTTTCCCAGACTTGGGTTGTAAGTTGCAGTGTTTCGGCACTAGGTACAAAATCTTCTATCCGTAGGCCTCGTTCTCTGATTTGTTGAGGATTTTGCATGAGGTAGGGGGGAATTTGGGTTTGCCAGTAATTGAATGCTAAATCTGTCTGACTGATTCTAGAACTGGGTAAAATGCCATTCCCGGTAACATCTGTAACTTGTGTGGCATTGCTTGGGATTTCTAAAGCCACAATTGTTTCTGGTTGTGATGCGACTAACTCAGAACGAGGAATCATTGCTTCTTGAGTGACTAAGGGCGCTCTGACCAAAAAATAGGCGATCGCTGGTGTGCTGGATAAAAGTAAAATTGCTAGTGACCAACCTACTAAATATCCTGCCGGTTTATCAATTCCACCAGCTTTGATTTTTTGTGCCGCAAACATCAACATTAACACTGAAGCTCCCAACGGTTTGAGAGGAAATGATATTAATCTCCACAATGATGCGACTGCTGGCTCATTAGGGTTGATGAATGACAAAGCAATCACAACAATAATGATGACGAAAACTGCTCGCCCTACAAAAGTTCCTGTGGGGTAAAACCTCTGAAACAACGTGTAGGCGATAGTTCCAATCAGTAACCACACCAAGACCCGACTTAAAAGTTCAAACATAGATTTACACTCAAATCTCCTTTTGCGGTAAGCCTAGAGGTTTCTTAAAGTGGATTTATTTTGTCGTCAACGGTAATTTGACTTAAAATATCCCGACCCTCACACCAATGACTACCGTCGTAGTGATTTTAGTGCAATTTTTTGCCACTGCGTCTAATATTTATAATTTTCCAGATTAGGAATGTGGGACATCGGTGAACTAAATTGATTAATTGATTAGTTGTCACTCAAGAGGAAAAACTATGTCACCTAGAAAACCCAGCATTTTGGTCACGGGAGGAGCAGGATATATCGGCTCACACACCGTTTTAGCTCTCAAACAAGCAGGTTATGACGTGGTGATACTCGATAACTTAGTTTATGGCCACCGTGATTTAGTAGAACAAGTTTTACAAGTCGAACTCATTGTTGGTGATACTAGCGATCGCACCCTATTAGATAATTTATTTCAAAGTCGCAATTTTGCCGCCGTTATGCACTTTTCCGCTTACGCTTATGTAGGCGAATCTGTGACCGACCCAGCCAAATACTACCGCAATAACGTTGTTGGAACTCTAGTGCTTTTAGAAGCCATGCTGGCGGCATCTATTAAGAAATTTGTCTTTTCTTCCACTTGTGCCACCTATGGTGTACCCAATGTAGTACCAATTCCCGAAAACCATCCCCAAAATCCCATTAATCCCTACGGTGCTACTAAATTAATGGTGGAGCGCATCTTAGCAGATTTTGATGTGGCTTACGGTTTAAAATCAGTACGTTTCCGTTATTTCAATGCGGCTGGCGCAAATCCCCAAGGGTTATTAGGTGAAGACCATAACCCTGAAACCCATCTTATCCCCTTGGTACTCCTCACAGCCTTGGGTAAACGCGAATCTATTTCTATTTTTGGCACAGATTACCCCACACCCGACGGGACTTGTATCCGCGACTATATCCATGTTAACGATTTAGCCGATGCCCACATTTTAGGCTTGGAATATCTCTTAAAAGGTGGCGAAAGCGAAGTATTTAATCTAGGTAATGGTCAAGGCTTCTCAGTTCGCCAAGTCATCGCCGCCGCCGAACAAGTCACAGGACTAACCATCCCCATAGTAGAATGCGATCGCCGCCCCGGAGACCCCCCCAGCCTCATTGGTAGCGGCGAAAAAGCCCGAAAAATCTTAGGTTGGCAACCCCAATACCCAGACATCAAAGATATCGTCACCCACGCCTGGCAATGGCATCTGAGAAGGCATAAGTAGGGGAATGGGGATTGGGTACTGGGGACTGGGGAATGGGGAAAAGGAGACAAGGAAGACAAGGAAGACAAGGTAGAAGAAGTGCCAATAACTAATGACTAATGACTAATGACTAATGACTAATGACTAAAATTCAATCAGCACTCCCCTTGCCTTTTTGCAGTTGCCAAACACCAAATGCTATACCTAAAAATGTCACAGTCGGGATAGCGATCGCCCAAACTGGAAATGATGATAAATTCTTCTCAATAGCCACATCATCAATTGTTTGCTGGCTGGATACTGGGTTCTTCTTTACTCCAACACCAGCCGCCACAGTCACCTCAAAATTAAACTTAAACGGTTGAAAGTTTGCCCCTGATTTGGGCTTTCCTGTAAGTTGTAACTGATAAATTCCAGGCTTAGGAAAAGTAATATCTGCCCCTGGAATACCTTGATAACGTTCCGCATTCACAGGCTTTAAAGACGGTTCTATCAGTGCCGGTTCTCCTGGACTGTGGGGTTCAGCATAAATCGCTAACTGACAATTACATTGTGCAAGAGGAATCGTTTTCCCGCCCTTGCGCGTCAGGGCAAACCAAGCCTGTGCAGTTTCCCCCGCACGAGGATTATCATTGGGCTGAATGTGCAGTGTTGCACCCACATCTGCGGCTATCTCTACCTTATGGGCGGAAGCTAATTCAGCGTTGGTGAGTCCCAGCGTTAAACAACTCAAAGCCGTAACATACTTAATATATTTTCTACTCTGATTTGTAAACACTTCACTTTGATTTACTCGGTGGGACATAAAACTTTTCTAGAGTTAACTGTGACCAAAAAAAGCGTGTTCTAACTAGCAATACACCCATGCTAATTAGTCCTAAAAACAGTGTTGCTAATTGATTCCCCAAATGTAATTCTAAAGCACCCAAGTAATGAGAACCGATCAACACCGCATGAATCACACTCAGCAGCAAAGCAGGCACACTTAATAAATGGATTTGCCGCCATCTTTTACCCCAAGTCTTCTGCAATGATTCCCAACTTGTTAAAGCGGCGGGAGTCATCAATATTAATCCTACAGCACCTAAAACCATAGCCACTTGAAACTGTGGCGGTAAAAACCACACAGCCGACAATTTCCACTGCAACGTATGAGCAGTCATATGGGTAGTATGTGCTACAGCTAAGACAAAAGCCCCCACACCCAAAGCACGACGGTAGCGCAGAGGTGATGCCCACAATTTACTCACAGGCCGAGCAATTAACGCCAGCATCAGACAAAATAAAGCTGCGTGTCCGGTGTAATCTACCATTGTGTCACCAGTCCGCAGCAGAGTAATCACCCCAATAATCAGCGTTACCCAGCCACCCAAACGCAATAATTGACTACGCCTATCTTGACTCACCAAAGCTGTAGAAATCCCAACACCTAGCATAGTTGGCATTGTTCCTAAACCAAAAGCCAACATAGTCGCCATTCCCAGCCACAAATTCCCAGTCTCCGCCGCTTTAATTTGAGCAGCATACAAAAAACCACAGGGCATTAAACCCCAAGTCATTCCCAAAATTAGCGGTGTCCACCATCGCTGTTGTCCAGATAGCCGCATCATCACCGCACTGAGGCGATTATGCAAGCCACTTTTTAAGAAAGGATGCAGCAAAGGCACATGAGGCAGTAAATTAGGTGTAATTTGCCCCAAACCGAACCAAATCAGCATTACACCGGTAATTATGGCCATGATCCGCCGGAGGTCACTACCTACCCCAGCTAACTGTCCACCTTGTAAAAGTACCGCCCCCAAAGCCCCAATTGCAGAACCAACTAGGGCATAACTCAATACCCGCCCTAAGTTTAACCAGAAATGAAAGATTAATTGCTGCTGCCAAGTGTTGGCAGGTTTCCCTAGAGTTAATACTTGTGCTGATTTGTGGGATGGCGAATTTGGGCGATTAGAAAGGGAAAACGCCACCGTTAGCGGCCCACACATCCCAAAGCAATGCCCAAAGCTACCCAAGAACCCCAGAATAGTAATGAGTGATAAATCTAGCATATTTATTTACGTTTAAGGGATACTGGCAACTTTGTCAAAACACAACCTGTAAAACTTCTTCTCAACCCTGTTTGTAGTGAGGACTTCAGTCCTCAAAAATGGTTGCAAAAATTAAACTGTTCCCCGTTCCCCACCCCTACCAAAGAACTTTTTCAGCAAGCCCTACTTAATACTTTTCCAAGAGTGTTAAAAAACAAAAAAGGGATTGCAACAAAGATTGATTCTGCTCTAATCTGGAAAAACAGTACGCCTGTTTGCTCGACCCCCTGTCTGGCACCGGCAACCTATTGATAAACTTGTATAGTAAAGTACCACCGTGCCTAAAACGATGAAAGCATCTGCTAAATTCGACTTTGAGGATGAGAAATTTAATGCACCGCCTTCTCAAGTCATCCCCTGGTGTCAGATGATTAATCCTCGGTATGGTGCAGATGGTGTGCAATCTCACGGATTAGCAATTAAATTGGACAACGCTCAAGCTGTAGGTTTTCAGCCTGACGGTAATTGGCAGCAAATAGAACATGAATTTAGTTCTGGAGGAGAAACAGTTTTTATCACCACTACACCCCGCATAGTGATAGTGCGTCGGGGGCCTTTGTCTGTCAAAGATAGAGAGACAGGGATAAAACTGGGGACACTCAAAGATAATTATGATGCGTTTTTAGCAGATAAATTAAAATTTAAAACCTTCACTCGCTACTTAATATTTTTAGTAGGTGAAAACAAAAAATTCCTACATGATTCCCCACTGCAATTAACTCTCAACGGTGCAGCCGGAGCAAGTTTTAGTAAAACCTATTGTGAATTTCAACAGGGAAAAGTAGTTAGTGGTTTTGTATCGGAATTAGAAAGGGCGTATGCCTTATTTCGTAAACAACCTATTACACCCAAAGGCCCTTTATTCCACGCTCACGGCATATTCTGCCCAATTATTGAATGTGAAGAAAGAGGTATTGAACCAAATACAGTATTAGTAGCTTCCACTGTAGATTATGAACATCCCACAGTGGCGAATTTAACTAATTATTTAATTGCTTCCGATGCTCCAGAATCAACAATTATTTGCAAAGCCTTTGAAGATTACAAAGACTTCGCTAAGGAACCAGTGAGAACAGAAACACCGAAAATGGCAGTAGCTGCTGGTGTTGCTAGTTCCTATATTTATCCTGATGAAGATGATTTTGGTTATCCGCCATATTAGGGATTGGGGATTGGGGACTGGGGACTGGGGACTGGGAAGTGTGGGGAGTGTGGGGAGAGAGGGGGGAAAGATTTCTTCCCTATCGTCCCACCCCTCCCACACTTCCTGCTTGCCCCATGCCCCATGCCCAAATTTTATTCTTTTAACAGCAAGTAATATAATGAACCATTGCCGCCTGTAACACCGGCGCGATCGCCTGCTAGTTTACCAGTTCCCATAAAATAATCAACTCTGCCCGCTCCTTTGATGGCACTGCCTGTATCTTGATCTAAGACAAAGCGGTTCACGTTACGGTACTCTAACCTACCGCCAGCAGCAGGATAAGGTAAGGAGGTCTGAACTAGTGCTAGCGCACCAGGAGGCATAATTGATTTATCTGTGGCAATGGAACGTTCTGGTGTGACTGGTACATTAATACTACCAGTAGCTCGTCTTCCTTGGAATTCTTGGAAGAACACGAACCGTTCCCAACGGGGGAGATAGTTGCTTAATTCGTGGGGTTGTTCCCGAAAAAAGCTAATCATTTTGGGCATAGTTAAGCCTGACAATGGCATTTTGCCATCTTTGGCTAATTCTCGTCCGATACTTGTCCAAGGATAATCTGTTGCACCTGCGTAACCAACGGCTGTTCTGCTGCCGTCAGCTAACTGAATTTGGGCAGAACCTTGAATATGTATCATATAGGCATCGAGGCGATCGCGAAACCACAGCAATTCTAAGCCGCGTAACTTGCCTTTATTTCCCTGTAAACCGTCTTTGCCTTCTAGTTGCAAACGTGTTGGATGGGGTTTAGACCATTTCTCAAAGTTAGGTGGCAGTCGATACAAAGGATACTTATAAGCCGCAGTCCTGACACGACTGGCATTATAAACAGGTTCATAGTAAGCAGTAAACTTAACTGTCCCGCGCCCATCATTACCAACAGACTGATAAAAAGCAAATTCTTTTTGGACTGCGGCTTGTAATTGGGCTGGAGACAGGGAACTAGCCGCTAATTGGCGAAACCGCAGCAAACTCCGCCTTACACGGGCTAAGGTAATTCCCCGTACAGGATAATTCTGATATATACGTTGTGCTGTACTCGTTTCTAGATAACGCAGACTGTTATCAATTGATGCTAACAGAGCTTGGCGATCGCCTGATTGACCCCTGCTACCGAAAATTTGCTCATCCCAACCCAAACAAGTGCTTTGGGCAGTGCAATTGCCGATATTTACCAGTTTGAGGGGGGCTTCATTTTCAGGTGTGCTTGGCTTGACTGGTGGTTGTAACTCAGGACTGGGTGAGTTGGGTAAAGGGACATTAATGATTACCTGAGCAACAGCAATTTGGCTGACAAGGGGAATTCCCAGACTCAAGGAAAGCAAAGCAAGGGTTTTTTTCATCATTAGTTGAATCTTTCAACACTAGAACTAAACACCGGTTCTACTCGGATAGCGACAATCCGAGATGGACGTACCACCATATACTCACCTTGAATATTTTTGATTGGTACACTAATAAAATCACCAGAAGCAGACTTGGGTACAAGTTCCCCACTATACCATTTTTGGAATTCTTGAATTGAGGGAAACCGCACTTCCTCACGATGACCACTTTCTAGTAAGAGGTAGACTGCATATTCATTCGGGGTTCTAGCCATAAGATTGAATCTTCATCAAAAACATTCAACCCATTGTTAACCACGATACCCCAGAATGAAAAGGGTAAGCATACGGGGGCGTGCGTAGATGCTTGACAGAATTCTCTATTCATCACTCATTAGAGATAAACTGCTCAGTTTTATTTTCCTCTAGACGGTAGATGACCTTAGCGGTTCCCTAGAATTTTGGACATTAAATATCACTTCTACTGTGGATGTTTTGAATAATTTCTCTCTACATTAGTGATTATGTCAATATGAAGGTGAGGACTTAGACAAGTCATACAATGTTAGGAAACTTGCTAGCTAGTCGTTATCAAGTCCTCCAAATCTTAGGGGGAGGAGGATTTGGTCAAACTTATATTGCGCTTGATACCCAACGTCCAGGGAATCCTAGATGTGTTGTCAAGCACTTTCGGCCTGTCACTCATAACCCTGAATTTCTCGAAACTGCTAGAAGATTATTTACTAGTGAAGCCGAAACCCTAGAACAACTCGGACATCATGAGCAAATACCCCGATTATTAGCATATTTTGAAGAAAAGCAAGAATTTTTTTTAGTGCAAGAGTATATTGATGGATATGCTCTTAAAGTTGAAATGGTTGCTGGGCAAAAATGGGCAGAAGACAAAGTTATCTTTTTGTTGCAGCAGATCCTAAATATTCTGAGATTTATTCATAGCTACAAAGTCATTCATCGGGATATTAAACCAGAAAATATTATTAGGCGATCGCATGATCATAAGTTAGTGCTAATTGATTTCGGTGCTGTCAAGCAAGTTCATACAAAACTGGTAACGGCTCCTGGTCAAACAGAAATGACTGTGGCGATTGGGACACCAGGATATATGTCCATCGAACAGGGACGAGGAAAACCCCACGCCAATAGTGATATTTACTCTTTGGGTGTGGTTTGTATCCAAGCACTGACAGGACTGCATCCCAGAGAATTTGAAGAAGACCCCCAAACCGGGGAAATTCTGTGGCGACATCGAGCTACAGTCAGTCCTGAACTGGGGACGATGATCACGAAAATGGTCGTGAATAACTACAAACAACGTTATCAATCTGCGACAGAAGTTTTAGAAGCACTCCAGCAAAATTTTCATCCTGACGCTGCGACTTTATTTACTCAAACTCCCTGGGGGACATCGCCACCACCAATTCCCCCATCTCATCAACAGGGAACTAGTCAACAAACTGGGACTATTTTGTCGCGCGAAAAAAGCGATCGCCTGGAAAAATTACTCTTAGAATTAGTCGGCCCTGTAGCCACAACATTATTACGGCGCGCCGCATCAGCACCCAATTACCAAACACTCATAGATAATTTATCTCTACACATAGCTGAAAATCAGCGTACTCAATTTCAAAAAACAGCAATGTCGCTGTTATTAGAACCTTCACCTAGTCAACCGCCAACTGCTGTTCAACCTGTGGCGAATATCACTCCACCTGTAATTAACTCCACTCTCAGCGAAAGTTTTATTGCTGAATGTGAGCGAGAATTAGTTAATTTAATCGGCCCGATGGGTAAGTTCTTGATTCAAAAAACTATCAAATCGGCTGGATTATCCATTTCTCGGATAGAATTTGTCCAAACACTGGCTGCAAATATTCCAGACTCTCAACAAGCTTTGCAGTTTCAGCAGCGTTTATTAAATTAATCACCAGAATGACTGATAGTTACGAACAGACATCATTACCCACTGCTAAACCCCAAAACTTTTTATTTAACCTCGCTTTGGTGTCTGCAATTTCATTAGCAGTGCTTAACCTCAATCACAATGAACCGATAGTACCAGTTTTAGGATTTCATGGACTTGTTGATACGAAAAATACTGCTGTAGCTCGCAATACTAATGAGATGCAATATTCTCAACAAGAAATAGAGAAACTATTAGATTACTTAATTATTAATGATTATTGGTTTTTATCAACTCAAGATTTATACGATTTTTTTCTCACAAAATCTCAAGCAATACCCGATAATCGTCGTCAACAAAAGCCTATTATGATTTCTTTTGATGATGGTTATAAATCAGTACATACAAAATTATTACCGATTCTATTGAAGTTAGAGAAGAAATATCATAAAAAAATTAAAATCGTTTTGTTTATTAATCCTGGTAATTTAGCTAAACCAGGTGTTAATAGCAAAACTCATATGGGATGCCAGGACTTAAGAGAAGGCTTAAAAAAAGGATTTTATGACATCCAGTCTCATGGTTTAACGCATAAAGACTTAACTCAGATATCTCGGCGCGAACTTCTGCGAGAACTTGTACAAGCTAGAACTATCCTCAGAAACTGCACACAAGATTTAGACCCTAAACAGGAAGTCGCATCTCATTTTGCTTATCCTTATGGTGCTACTAATAAACAGGTAGCCTCTTATGTTTCTCGCTATTATCTTACGGGTTATTTATATAATAATGAAATTTTGAATCATAGTTGCATCAATAATCATTATCAAATTCCCCGACTCATGGTAAATCGCCACTTATCGCCACAAAAATTAATTCAAATGTCAAAAAATCAACTTCCTGTTAATAAGAAACAAGAGAAAAGAAATATGACGAATGAATGTTGATAGCTGTTAGTAAATAGTGAATGGTCATTTAAAAATTAAATCCAAACGTTGCTGGCTAGCTTGCAGTGCTGTTTGGGGAGAACTTTTACTTAAAATAACTGCTTCAACGGCTCTACCTATACTATCAGAAATGCGATTATAACCAGGGAAAATAGGACGACTACGTCCATATTGTGCTTGTTCTAAGAATACCTTCACCTGTGGTAACTTCTGTACAAATGCTTGATACTTTTCACTACTACGAGATTTTAAATTAATTGGTAAGTAGCCTGCTGCTAAAGCTAATTCTGTTTGAAATTCTTGACTCATGGTATATTCGGCAAACTTAAATGCTGCCTTTTGGCGTTCTGGTGTGGTCTTAAAAAAGAATAAATTTTCCCCGCCTATACTAGTAGCTTGAGTTTGATTGACAGGTAGCGGAAACACACCAAAATCTACATTAGTTGTTTGCAATTGTCCTAAATTCCAAGGGCCATTGATTTGCATTGCTACCTTTCCTGAAACTAAGGGGTCTGTCTCATAACCCCGTTCCGGGCCAGATAGCATGGTGGAACCGTCTTGTACTAGATTACGCCAAAATTGTAAGGCGGCGATCGCTCCTTGATTATCTTGCAACATCACACCTGCTGCATTCTGTCCATCACCGTTGACTAATTCACCGCCACTACTCCACATAAATGGTAGCCAAGTAAAAACTGTAAACTCCCCTTTCCCCAAAGGTAAAAACATTCCATATTGGTCTACTTGTCCATCACCGTTAACATCACGAGTTAATTGTTTAGCAACTTGGCGAAACTCTTCCCAAGTACGAGGTATGGCTTTAATCCCTGCGGCTGCAAATAAACTAGGACGGTAGAAAATGCCGACATTATTCGTAGCAAAAGGGACTGACCACAGTTGACCTTGATATTCCATTGAAGAGTATAAAGTGGGGTCAATTTCTGGCTTAATTGGTGATTTGGACAGCATCTCATCCACAGGAATTAATGCACCTAGTTCTACTAATTGACCTGTGATCGTCGGATTAAACCACAATAAATCAGGTGGTGCATTACCTACCACCGCCGCCAAAATTTTTGGCATTTGCTGATCTTGCTGTCCTACATACAGTGACTCTACTTGAATCTGGGGATGTGTTTGATTAAATTTATCTACCAACTTTTGTAAGACATCCCGATTCGGTGGTGGGTTGACTCCATGCCAAAAAGTGATGTGAGTAACTTTACTAGCTTCTACTCCAGTCCGCCAAGCCTGACATCCACTTACAGTTAATATGCTGACTAGCATCAACAATAGTAAACGACGCAGACTGTGCTGCCATCTTCTGTTTCTCACTTTAGATGGGTGGGAAGTAGAAAAAAACCGCATAGCAAACCGATTCGTAATTTTCTACAGCCAGACTATGCTGATCTGGGGACACAAACCAACCCTCTGAAGGCTAATTTCCAGTTATTTTGCATTCAAGCAGAAGCTATGTATATCCTAGTTTATTGGAGAGAGCAGGAATATTTTCAGGTTATGGCAGGTCATAGTAAATGGGCAAATATTAAACGCCAAAAAGCGGTAGTCGATGCGAAAAAAGGAAAAACCTTCACACAGTTATCTAGAGCTATTATTGTAGCGGCGAGAAACGGCATACCAGACCCAGCCGGGAACTTCCAATTACGTACAGCAATTGAAAAAGCTAAAGTTGCGGGGATTCCCAATGACAATATTGAAAGAGCGATCGCCAAAGGTGCAGGCACATTTAGCGATAATAGCACCCTAGAGGAAATTCGCTACGAAGGTTATGGCCCTGGTGGTGTAGCTATTTTAATAGAAGCTTTGACTGATAATCGCAATCGCACGGCGGCTGATTTACGGGTGGCTTTTAGCAAAAATGGTGGAAATTTGGGCGAAACTGGCTGTGTTAGCTGGATGTTTGACCAAAAGGGTGTGTGTGTAGTCCAAGGTGTTGTAGATGAAGACCAGTTATTAGAAGCATCCTTAGAAGGTGGTGCGGAGTCTTACGAAATGACCGAGGAAGAGACAGCCGAAGTCTTTACGGAAGTCGCCAATTTAGAAATTCTCAACCAAACCCTCAAAGAACAAGGCTTTAAAGTCACTGAAGTAGAATTGCGCTGGATTCCCAGCAACAATATCGAAGTGACAGAACCAGACCAAGCGCGATCGCTCCTCAAGTTAATTGATACTCTAGAAAGTCTAGACGATGTCCAGAATGTGACATCTAACTTCGATATGTCAGAACAGCTATTAACTGTCAGTATGGCTTAGAACTGTCTCATGAAATTCACTCAAAATTCTTTACATTTAAGAGGACAGACAGTGAAGGCTTAACCTGCCACTGTTTGTTCACCTAGCGTTCTGAAAAAAAGACCACTGGATTCAATTGCGAATTGCGAATTGCGAATTGCGAATTGCGAATTGCGAATTGGTATTATTATTTTTCCTTCACGCTCAAAGTGTAATTGAACTTTACCCCAGGCTCAAACGCACCCACCCACACCTCATATTTTCCACTCGGCCATTGCTGGTCATCAATACTGGCATCTTTACTTTTACCAGTATCATCACCGCAACGAATAGTTTTGTTAGGGCCTCTAATTACTAAGGTTGTATCTTTACCACCACTATTCACTAACACCTGTAAGCGGGAAAAATCTTTGTCTAATTCGATGATAAAATCTGGGTTAGAGTCAGCAAAGCCTATACACATCTTGCCATCGCGATCGCGGTTACTGATGGCTGATAGAGAAAAAGTTCCACCAGTATAACCGTTGGTTTTTCCCTGTGTGGAACTAAATCCTGGTGCTAATTTCAATGTCCTGAAATTGGGTACAGTTTGGGCAATCACAGGGGTAGCAATTATAGCAGCTAATAAAGCTGAAAACCATGCACCACCAGAATAAAGTCCTGGACGAAAATTTCTCATATTAACCCGCCAAATATGCTTTTATAAGAATAAAGATATATACACATTTTAGTTAATAATTTTCCATGAAGTAACAAAAAAATGTGACACATTCTTATGTGCCACAATTGAAATTTTACTAAACATTGTCAAGTTAAATTAAGGCGCATAATTCAGAAGATACGGCTGATAAGTTTGTGTTTATTTGCTGAATCATGGTTAGGAGTTGAGTTCCAGAAATACTGCACCTTTGAGAGTCCCTGCATCATCACTGTAGCTACTGAAGGTGAGCGATCGCAGTTGTTGAAAAAATGACTTACCTAAGACTTCTAAGAGCTTCAAAACAGGCAACTGTCGCTCTAATAAATTGTGGCTTTTATCCCAGTTCAGATATACATAACCTTGGTTTTGTGCGGGAATTTCTGCAATACTATTTTGGAAATTACGATTCTTGACCAGAGAATTATCTTGATTGGTTAAAACTTCATTAATTGTTTCTAAATCAGAGGTAAAAACCTCATAATTTCCTACAGTTGTATGTATACCTTTAACCTTAGCGTCTACCGTAAATGAGGGTTGGTTTTGAGCCTCAGACTTCTTGGTATTGGCGATTAATTCTATCCAAGCGGCGACTTTTTGCTGTTCCAAACTCAGAGAATTGGTATTGAGTCCGTTAGCAGAGGCGATCGCATCTAAACGCGCAATCCCATCTGCAAAACCATCTTGTTTTTCCACCACAAAAACCCAGCCAGGAGCAGTTTTCCCACTACGGGGAATGATTCCGAGAGCATATTCTCCTTGTACCCAGTTAAATACATCCTGTTGCAAATTCATCCCCCAAGCTTTTTGTATGGCTAGTAAGGGTTGTTCCAGGCGAGAAATTACGTCTGTTTCGGAACCGGAGATGGCTGTTTTCGCTTGTTTCCATAGTTTACCTAAATCACTGTCACCCAAATTATTTAAATGAGAACCGGAAACTACCACACCTGCGGAGGCGGGGATGTATTGCAATGCTCCCACAGGTTGAGACAATGGGGGCGATGGTGGTGCAATTTCTGAGGTAGCAAGAAAACTCGTTTCGGCTAACAGTCCTTTGGGGTTTAATGTCAAAGCCAGAATTTGACTATCGTAAATAGGTTCAGGTAATTCTAACCCCTGCCATCGTGCCAAAGTGGGGAGATTGAAAAAAGTGACTGCTACCGCACCTTTTGGTAACTGTGCGATCGCTTTTTGGTATTGGGGAGAACTAGTCAAATTCAAATCAGGTGCTTGGACATTATTAATCCCATCCCGTAGCACTCTCACATCGTTAGCCAATAGGACAAAGTTATCTACCACCGCACCCGCTAAGGGTTCTAGCTTGGGTTGTGCGTCATCATAAAGCAGCTTAGTACCGTTATATTCCTCAGTGGCGAGGGTAGCCCCCGATAAGACGCGCTTGGAAAATAATAACTCTAAAAACTCACTACTTTTTTCTGGCTTCTCCGTCGCTAGAGCCATCAAGTACCCTGGTTGTTGACCATTTGCAGAATCACGGTCAATATCTTGAGTAGTTACAGCCAGAGTAATTTCATTTCCCAGCCAAGGTTGAATATCTTGGCGATAATCTAGACCACTATTAGCCAATAAACTAGTTTTGAGCTTAGATAATTCCCCTGAACTTTCCAGAGACTGCAAACGGTCAGGATTGACCAGTAAAGACACTGTCACAGGTGCGAGTTTAGACACAAATATAGCTGCACCAGATTGGGAGGTAGCAGTAATGAGACTGACTGGACTTTTAGTAAAGAACCAATAACCAGCTGCGATCGCCGCAATCACCAATGCGATCGCACCAGCTACGATAAAACCAGAGAATGAGCGTTGTGTATTCACAATATACCTAATTATCTAGCACGAAAGTTTACAGAAATTGGGCATAGGGTATAGGGCTTAGGGATAAAATCTACCTTGTCCACCTTGTCTACCTTCCAGTCCCCAATTCTTCTTTAATTTTGAATTTTGAATTTTGAATTTTGAATTGATCCGTCCCCAGTCCCTAATTCCCCAATTTCTGTCAACATGAATAATATCGGATTGTTAAAAAAAAACGACATGACAGGGAATATTTCTGGTCAACCCATTACTCAAATTAGTGTAGAAGAACTCGCGCAACGTCTGGCTGCTAATGATGCAAGTATTCAGTTAATTGATGTACGTGAACCCCAAGAAGTAGCTTTAGCAAAAATTAGCGGTTTTGTGAACTTACCACTCAGTGAATTTACTCAGTGGTCAGAGCAAATTCCTACCAAGTTTGATCCTGATGCAGAAACTTTAGTGCTGTGTCATCACGGTATGCGTTCTGCTCAAATGTGTCAGTGGTTAATGGCTCAAGGCTTTACAAACGTTAAAAATATTGCTGGTGGGATTGATGCTTATTCTCTTGTAGTTGATAGTTCTATTCCTCAGTATTAATTAAGGGTTTAGGGGTATAAAGGTATAGGGGTGTAAGGGAAACAAATGAATTTTCATCCATGCCCAATGCCCTATTCCCAACACCCCAAAAAATACGTATCCCAAAATACAATTTACTTGATCAATCTATAGAATAATACTTAAAAAACAAATAATATTTAGAATTAAAGGTTTTTTGCCTCAAAATATGCTATCCCAAATAGCAAGTACATTCTTTCTGATGAGCAGTTAAAATAGAACTAAATATTTCGTCAATTTAATTAGTCAATATTCAATATTTGACACTCAATTTCAAAAACTTTTTTAAAACTTGATTAAAATTTGCTTTCTGCCAAACATCTTCCTATGCAAGTCCAGTTGACAAATCGACAACAGCATATACTTTGGGCAACGGTGCGTCATTACATAGCTACCGCAGAACCGGTGGGGTCAAAAGCTTTGGTCGAGGAGTATGACCTGGGCGTGAGTTCGGCCACCATTCGCAATGTCATGGGTATGCTAGAAAAATCTGGGTTACTCTACCAGCCACATACTTCTGCTGGGAGAGTTCCTTCTGACTCAGGTTATCGCATCTATGTTGACCAGTTTATTACCCCCTCTTTGCAAGACGCTACACGCACAGATAATTTAGCCAAGAATGTCGAACTAGCTTTACAGCAGCGTCTCCAGTGGGAAGATTGGAGTATGGAAATCCTCCTCCAAGGTGCAGCGCAGATTTTAGCTAGTTTGAGTGGGTGTATTAGCTTGATTACCATGCCGCAAACTAATACAGCTATTGTGCGACATTTGCAATTAATGCAGATTGAAGCTGGACGCATCATGCTGATTTTGGTAACGGATGGTTATGAAACCCATTCCAAGCTGATGGATTTACCCCCAACCCGAAAAGAAACACAACCCGAAGCAGAAGTTATAGACAGGGAATTGCAGATTGTTTCTAACTTCCTCAACAGTCATTTGCGGGGGCAAAGTCTACTGGAAATTAGTAATTTAGACTGGAGTCAGTTAGATCGGGAATTTCAACTGTACGGTGAATTTTTAAAGGATTCCGTGGCGGAATTGGCGCGACGTACAGTTGCACCAACCGCTACCCACATTATGGTGCGGGGTGTGGCGGAAGTGTTACGCCAGCCGGAATTTTCCCAACTCCAACAAGTGCAGACTATTCTCCACCTCCTGGAAGAAGAACAGGAACAGCTATGGCCGTTAATCTTTGAAGAACCAGAGGTAGAAGAAGCTACTAAACCCAAGGTAACAGTGCGAATTGGTGCTGAAAACCCCCTAGAACCGATTCGCAATTGTAGTTTGATTTCTTCCACCTATCGCCGGGGTGCAGTTCCTGTGGGGAGTGTGGGAGTTTTAGGCCCGACACGCTTAGATTATGAAAATGCGATCGCAGTTGTGGCGGCGGCGGCTGATTACCTCTCGGAAGCCTTCAGTTAATTAGATGAAATCATGGTCAAAAAAATTGCCTTTGGGGTGCTGTGGTTAGGGTTCATAGTTTATGCTTTCGTCTTCGCACCACCTGATAGTCCCGATACTTTTGAGTTAATCAAAAACTTGTCTACTGGTCAGTGGCAAGGTATAAATCCCCTAGTCATAGCGTTATTTAACCTCATGGGCATTTGGCCGATGATTTATAGTGCAGTTTTATTTGTGGACGGGAGAGGGCAAAAAATCGCCGCCTGGCCGTTTGCGGCTGCTTCTTTTGCTGTGGGTGCATTCGCGCTTTTACCTTATTTAGCGTTACGCCAACCAAATCCTCACTTTGGTGGTAAAAAGGAAAGCTTAGTAAAACAACTAGACTCGCGTTTTACTGGTATTTTCCTCACCTTAACAGCAACCGTTTTAGTAGCTTATGGTTTAATAGCAGGAGATTGGAGTAACTTCCTACAACAGTGGCAAACTAGTCGCTTCATCCATGTCATGAGTTTAGATTTTTGCCTACTCTGTCTATTATTTCCAGTATTGCTGAGAGATGATATGACGCGGCGTAACTGGCAAAATCAGCAGCAGTTTTTCTGGTTATTCGCTGTCATTCCCCTCTTTGGCCCGTTGTTGTATTTATGTTTACGTCCACCACTAACACAGACAACTTCAAATTTGATATCCACTCAGCAACAATCAGTCACAAGTTAAACAATCTAAGCGATTAAAATCTTCTCCCGGATGGGTTAAGCAATATCAATGAACAAGAGAGAATACAACTCTTGCTCATTGATATTTAGCAAAGATTATGGTTGGAAAATTAGGATTATGGTTATTGTGGGTGGGATTTATTAGCTATATATTGCTTCTAGCTCCACCTTTGCATCTAGAAGAAACACTGTCACTATTAAAAAATATACTTACTCTTCAGTGGGCTGATATTAATCCTGTGATTCTCTGTTTATTCTCGCTCATTGGTATTTGGCTATTAATTTACAGTGGTATTTTGTTTATTGATGGTAGGATGCAGTGGATTCCGTTTTGGCCTTTTGCTATTGCATCTGTGGCTTCTGGTGTTTTGGGATTATTGCCATATTTAGCTTTACGAAAACCGAATAGAGAATTCTCAGGAAAAAAAGATGCTTTTTTGCAGTTGCTAGATTCTCGTTGGTACGGTGCAATTTTGATTTTGAGTACGATTAGCCTGTTAGCTTATGCTATTAGTTTAGGTAATTGGGAAGATTTTATCCAAGAATTTCAGAGCGATCGCTTTATTCATGGCATGAGTTTAGCATTTTGCCTGTTCGCTATTCTATTTCCCACAATTCTTAAAGATGATATGTCTTGTCGCCATTGGAACAACATATCTGTCTTTTGGATTGTCACTTTAATTCCTTTATTTGGCCCCCTAACTTATCTGTGCATACGCCCATCTTTAGAAAACAATACTTAAAATATTGCTTTTGCGGTCTGAAGTGAAGTATTGACAAAGCGATCGCTCATTGGTTTTTCTGTAAGCGATCGCCTGCGGTAGAATTGTTTTGCAACTCTATAGTTTGTGACAAAAATTTGGCTTTGAAAGCCTTTAGCCTATAAGTTTTAGCACATCACGCAATACACTATAACCATTGAGATCCCAAATTAAATAAGCCAAAAAACCAATCATCGCCAAGCGACCATTCCAAAGTTCGGCTTGCGGAGTAATACCTAAGTCGCCAGCATTCCGATCCTTGCCATTATGTGCAGTTTCAGTGGCATCAGTAGGATAAGATTCCATGTTTAATTCTCCTGAGAATACTTCTGATATTGTTTATGTTATTTATTCAACAAATAATTATTATCTGTCTGTAGTTTTAAACATGAAACAAGTCTAAAGAACGATAATTTCATAATTTTGCCTCATACTTTCGCTTATTCGCATAATGGCATTAGCGTCATCTCACTTCTAAATACGCTTTTGCTAACCAATTATTAACAGATATTAATCCTCTGAAAACTTACCGTGATTTTCAGGAATAGTTCAATTTCACGAAGTATAAAATTAATAACATCAAAAGGTAAGATACAAAATCACAAAACTACTGACAGCTTGTTCAGATAGAATTTTTACCATTTGACAATGATTAATACTTACGTTGATAGGTAATGACGATGAAATATAACCTACGGATTTTCTTATTATTATTAGGCGTATTTGTAGGCTCTTTTAGTACGGCTATTAATACAGTTATGGCTCAAGAGATAACTGTAAATTCCCACCATCAAATCCTAAAACATACTACAAAATCAGCAACTAAAAACTATAAAGATAACGAACTACGAGCATTTTTAACTAGCAAATACGACTACTGGGACGCGCGTGTTTTAGCCAGTTTCTGGGGTGTGACTGTAGACAATGCAAAAGCTAGAATGGGCAGAAAAATTATTTGGGGAGGAGAAAACATTGCAATTCTAGAACAGTTTATTGTAGATGCTAGGGTGCAAGCACTACGAGCCGTCAAACCACCCCGTCCTGGTGATTCTAGCCCCTACAAATTTTACCAAGATTCCACATATAACTATAATGATGCAGAGGCACTGGCGAGATTTTGGGGTGAAAAATCAGCGATAGATGCGAAAGTTCGCATTGAACGCAATTTAATTTTAGGCAATGACGAAGTAATTGACGAAGCTTTAAAATACGCGCGTTCTCGCAATAGATAAATTATTCTACTTGATATTTTTAAATCACTATGGGGTGCTGAATGCACCCTGATTTTATGGAAAATTATGTCTGAATTAAATTGGAAAATTGGCTTTGAAATTGAGTTAATTGCACCGAAGGGATTTAGCCGACAGGATTTAGCAAAAATAATATCCCAACAACATCAAGGTTCAGTACGCCGCATCTTTCATCCCCAGTCAGAACCGAGTCATGTACCAGGAACTCCTTTATTTCATAATCTCACTTTGGGGTTTGAAGTAATTGATCAGCAAGGAAATTTGATAGCACGATGTGTAGATGATTTAACCCTACAAGACGACTTAGATAGAACTCAAGCACCCCAGGCGGGATGGTATCGCATTGTCAGCGATGATATGAGATTACTACATTTAATTATGTGTAATGCTGATGCGGCTGCTTCCCTCGATGAAGTTCTCCAGCCAATTGCAAGTTTATTTGCTACCAATTTAGAAATAGGAGAAGGGGGAATGATACGTGTTGCTGATTATATCGGTAATCCGATCGCGATCGCAGCACCCTTACCAGGAGAAAGAGAACGTCCTTGTGAACTCATTACCCCACCTATTGATACTAACCATTACCAACGTCTAGAAAGTCTTTTAGCATCAGCACGTTCTCTAGGGTTTACCATTCCGCTTGAGGGTGCAACTCATCTCCACTTTGATGCTACGCCTTTATGTTCTACCAGGGTTTTTGCTAACTTAGTTAATCTTTTATGGACTCATGGGGAAAACATTAAACGTCTTGTTGGTACTAACCCCAAATGTAGACGTTTGGGAAAATGGGATGAAGATTTATTGATGTTAGTTAATGAGCCTGATTTTTGTGAATTATCTTGGTCTGAGGCTAGAGAATATTTGCTGAAATTACAGTTAACCAAATACTGCGATTTTAACCTGAAAAATTTCATTCATCAGATTACAGAAAAACATACTTTTGAAGTACGGATTTTTCCTGCATGGATAGATTCACAACCTGTAATTGAGGCAGCAGCATTAATAGAAGCTATCTTACGTTATGCCATAGTCGCACCCAAAATATTACCTAGTTCACCCCTAGCATGGGAACTAGAATCTGTGCAGAAGTTTCTCACAGAAATACCTCTGCCAGCAGATTTCCGTCAAATTTGGTTATCTCATGCTGCTAGCGTTGGTAGAGGGTAAACAATTAATGTGTTTGTATTGTGCCGTGTTGTGCATAAATGCTAAAACCATCTCGAAATTTCACCGCAGGTTGATTTTCGGCGTGCAATTGATGATTTTCATCTAGTAGAATTTGCATGGGGCGATCGCAAACAATACAAGTGTCATTTACTATCAAAATCCAACCGCAATTTTGCACCAGATTTTGCAATGCTGTCCATTTCCTCACATCATGAGGATAATTCAACACAGAAAAAGCAAAATCTAACCAAATACAGTTAATTATTAAGTCTGTAACAATTATTGGTGAATGCTCAAACATGATTTTTTGTTCTGATGGTGCTAAGGTGTTAAAGATAGCACCTTGAAATTGGGGATGATCAACGCCGTGTACTTTAGCGGTTAACGTACCTTGTAACATCTGCTTCAACCATCCGCGAAAGAGCATTTTTTTTGCTGGTAGCCAAGATAATTGAGCATCAACATTATTAGCAGTCATTTGAAATGACTCTTGCCATTCTTCTGGTTGTTTCTCTCGCATAGCTGCGGAAACATCTGAATTTCCTTGACTGTCTAGCCGTTTACCAAGGGAATCAATTAGTGGTGATGAATTAACAAAAGAATTTTCGACAATATCTTGCGTTGTTAAATCATTAGGGATTTGACGCTCTATTTCTTGTATTAAATGTTGATGTGCTGCGCTAGAAAGCTGCTCATGTAATTTCTGTATTGGCTGGGAGGCTGCTTGACGTTTTTGATTAATCAACTTGAAGGTTTCCCAAACAGCTTTAATAAATAAAAAAGGGTCTGTTTGACTAGGTTGTGAGGAGTGATTTGTATTGCTTTGTGCGATTTCCCGAAGTTGTTGTAGTGCAGCATATGGACTAGTAGAGAACATTACCTTTGGTTCTCTTTGACCCATAACCGTATAGACGGCTTTAACAGATGCTTCAGCTCTAATTTGGTCAATAGGTTGAGTCGATAGATAAATGGGTCTCCATTTTTCCTGATATTCAGGGATAAAAGCTTCTTGTTCGGGAGTGAGAAGTTGAATTTGAGGCATAATGCAATCCCTGCTCAATTTTCATAAGAATATTGTTCCCAATCAACAATTGAGAACTCTCACATCCGAAATTTGACTTGATTTTGCCTCAGTTTTCTTACTTAGATTCACACTCTCGCTTAGTCACAAAATGACGATAGCGAAACATCGCTTCTAACTGCGTTTGTACTAACCAACCGCTAAAAAATTCTACAGTCTCGCCTCCAGGCATAATGTAGGAAATATCATCAGTCAGCTTGGTTTTATTACCTTCTGCTACAAATAGATGGCGATGTATCCAAGACTCGAAAGGGCCGGATATCTGGACATCAGTAAAGTAGTGATTTTTCTCGCATTCAGTATGGCGTGCTAACCAAGTTAATGGTAAAAGTCCGAGAAACAAGCGAAACTCTGTAACTGCGCCTACTGCAAGTCCTCCCTCACGACGAACTACTTGCACAGGTTGCCAAGGTGGGGTTAGTAGCTGTAAGATATCTGGTCTTTCGTGGAATTGCCAAACTACTTCTACTGGCGCGTCAATAACTGAAGAATGTTGAAAGTACAGCATGGAAAGAGAAACCTAAAATCTAGTACAACACAGCATAAATAAACAACCCTGTTTAAAACAATGAGAAAGCTGACAAAATAAGCATTTTTTCTTTTTACTTTTGCCTTTTTACTTTTACCTTTTCGTACTAGCCTTCGTACTCAGTATCAATTTCAATTTCTAGGGTATCTTCATCCACTCGGATATATAAAATATTAGGACGACAGCAAACTTGACAATCTTCCACATAAGATTGTTGTCCCCCAGCACTCAAGTCAATAAAAGTTAAGTTGGGTTCACCACAATAGGCGCAATAAAATTCAGCTGTGTTTTGCATTTACTTTTTGAGTATCAATTTAATCCAAAATCCAAAATCTAAAATCCAAAATTGTTATGACTAGTCGCTTCTGCCAAATGCTTTAGTAGTGTAGACTGTGGCAATGGCCCTTGCAAGTGACTCCAGGGTAATATCTGCTGATGTGACCAATTATTATGGACGTAGTAATCTAAATCGGGAATTTTACCTTTGAGTTCCTTAAAAGCGCGCTTGTAGCTTCCCAAGGAGTCGCCAAAGTTGCGGGTAAGTTCCAGCAGTTGAGAAATGCGGCGATCGCCCCTCGATATCAAAGCCTGTATAATCGACCAATTATAGCTTTCTGGGCGAAAATCTATACCTTGGGGTTTGAGTTGTTTCTGTAACCTCTGCAACCGCTTCTCTGCTTGACGATTTACCCCAAACCATTGAAAGGGTGTGTGGGATTTCGGTACAAACGTACTGCAACCAAAGGTGAGGCGTAGTCCTGGCGCGGCTTTTTTCACACTCCGCATCATGGTAACTGTGGCTTCTAAATCTTCTGGTTCTTCCCCTGGAATACCTACCATGCCGTAGAGTTTTAAGCCTGTCAAGCCCCCAGCTTTCGCATTAATGGCTGCTTGGATGATTTCGTCGTTGTGTAGCTTTTTATTGATGATCTGGCGTAATTTTTCCGAACCACTTTCTACAGCTATGGTAAGCGATCGCGTGTCTCGTTTTGCCAAAGTTTTCGCTAACTGTTCTGTCACCGTATTAGTTCTAACTGAAGCAATACTCAGGCGCACATCATCATATTTTGGCTGACTAATATAATCTAATAAAGTTTCAAATTCTGGATGTTGTGTAACAGAAGCACCCAATAAACCCAAGCGATTTGTTACTTGTAACCCTTTTTCAATTGCCGGAATTAAAGAACTTTCTAAACTCGCTGTTCTAAAAGGTAAAGTCAAATAACTAGCTAAACAAAAGCGGCACATTTCTGGACAACTCCGCACCACTTCCACCATGAAAATATTTTCCCAAGCCGCTTTTTCAGTCACCACAGTTGAGGCTGAGAGAGTATTTCCACGATAAGTTTGCTTCTGCACCACGGCAGGAATTTCTGAAGAAATTGGTTGAATAGAACTAATTTCCCCATCTAAATCTTGATACTCTACTGTATACAAACTCGGTATATAAATTCCTGGTACTTGTGCCAGTGCTTGCAGTTGAGTTTGTCTAGAAGCGTTTCTCACTTCTTTATAAGCTTCTATAAAATTCCCTAATAAATTTTCCCCATCTCCTAATAAAACGACATCAAAAAAATCCGCAAAAGGTTCAGGGTTAGCCGTGAGAACTGGGCCACCACCGAAAACTATAGGATGAGAATCATCACGGTTATTTGCTCTAATAGGAATTTCTAGAGATTCCAATAGATTTAAAATATTTACATAATCTAATTCCCAAGAAATCGAAAATCCCAAAATTTCCGGCCGTCTAGGAAGTGATTCGGACGTGTCAGTAAATAAACGACTCACCTGCACATCATTACGCATCGCCAAAGTTGCCCAAACTACCTGATAGCCCAAGCTAGTGATACCTACTGTATACTCATTAGGGAAAGCGAATATCAGTGGTATGGCGTTGTTTTCCGGCGTAGCAGGGGTAAATAACAGGCGTTCAGCAGTAAATAAAGAAGATGTCACAGGTGTTTAATTAAATTAGGTGAAAGGGAACAGTTGGCAGATATTTTGATAACGGTTAGTTGATAAAGACTTATCTATATTTAATTTTAAGCCACAGAATTACAAAGTTGAGAGCTAAAGTTGTGCCGTTAGCGAAAATAATTGGCCAAGCTTGGAGATAAATTCCATACATTAACCACAAAAATAGACCACTCATAAAGGTAATCAGCATAGTGTATGATACATCTTTTGCTGATTTTGTCCGCCATGTTTGCAAGACTTGTGGTAAGAAAGCAATGGTGGTTAATGTAGCGGCTGCTAACCCTAAAATTGTAATGAAATTCATATAAATATTAGCGATATATTATACACAAACAATAAAGAAGATACTCAATAGTACCTTCTTCCAGTATTTTCATTTTCAGACAAAATGATAGGTTTTTAGAGAATGGTTGAGACAGGCGATCGCTGAAATTATGATAATAATTTTAACTCTCCATTATGCTACTTTAATCAGCATTATTGGCAAAATCTAGTAATTAATTCTTCACGAGATAATTGTAAAAGCAGGGGGGTAAACTCCTCTGGATTTAACTCTAATAAAGGTTGAATAATTGATTGCAGTTCATTATCCAATTCTCCAAAGCGAACTTTGAGTAAGTTTTCTACTACTAATCTTTCTCCTTGTTGAATCCCTCTTTCTTCACCCTCTTGTATAGCCTGTTCTCGGTCTTGTTGATAAAGTGGTGCTAACCGCATAACTAACTCCTGATCATCTTCATCTTGACTGTGAGTTAATTGTAAATTCTGTCGCAAGTTGTATAGTAATTCTAACGCTGCTTGGCGAAAAGGATTATCAGGATTCAGTGATTCTAGTTCATCTATCGCTCGTTTTTGGACATTCCCTCTACCAATGATTCGCAACCACAACGTTTCAGTAATGACGGGTAATTGATGAATTGCGATGATAGCTGTACGAAGGTGTTCTGGAAGAAAATAAACTCCAGGTAATTCGTCAGCGTGGAGAGTAGCACCAAATCCTGATAAAAGTGGTGCTGATGCTGTGGGGGTGAGAATCCATAATTTTGGTAAGTCAGAGTCAAGCAGGCGTGTGTCATTCCGATTTGCTTGTCGTTGCAAATCTCCCCGCACCTCTAGTAATTTTAAAAGACAATCGCAAATTTCTGTAATAGATGCAGCATTGCGAAACGGTTCAAATAATGCAGGTGTAGTAGTTAATTGTGATAATAATCCAAAGTTTTCAGGAATAGTGCTTGATTGGGATTTGGGGATGAAATAAACATCAATTTCTCTAACTTCACCTGCTACTCTTCGCGCTGCTTGGACTTCACCGTAGGGAGTGAGTATTTGTTCTAGATAGTCTTTTGCAAACTGGTCATGAATAAATCTGGTCATATTCCCTAACTTTAATTAATCAGCGATCGCCAAAATCATTCATACTTGAAATCAGGCGATCGCTATCAAAATTACAGCATCTTACACTGACCATGATGGCGTAACAAATGGTCGCACAAAACTAACGCCACCATTGCCTCTACCATTGGAACTGCACGGGGTAAAACACAGGGATCATGTCTTCCCTTCGCTGCTAATAATGTTTCTTCACCCTCTCGCGTCACTGTTTTTTGCTCCTTTCTAATGGTAGCCGTAGGCTTAAATGCAACTCGCAAAATGATATTTTCCCCATTAGAAATACCGCCTTGAATTCCACCAGAACGATTAGTTACGGTGCGAATTTCCCCATTTTCATCTATATAAAATTCGTCGTTATGTTCAATTCCTGTTAATAGCGTCCCAGCAAAACCTGAACCAATTTCAAAACCTTTACTTGCAGGGAGAGACATCACAGCTTTAGCAATATCAGCTTCCAATTTATCAAATACAGGCTCACCCAAACCTTTGGGAACATTGCGCGCCACACATTCCACCACACCACCGATAGAATCACCTTGTCTACCAGTTTGCTCAATTAATTCAATCATTTTGGTCGCGCAATCCCCATCAGGACAGCGCACAATATTGCTTTCTACTTCATCTAACGTGACGGTGTTGGGGTCAACTACACCCTCTAAATCCTTGATGCGCTTGACGTAACCGATAACCTCGACATTCGCAACTTGACGGAGAATTTTTTTAGCGATCGCACCTGCTGCTACTCTCCCTATTGTCTCACGGGCTGACGACCTGCCCCCACCTTGCCAATTGCGAATCCCATACTTTGCATCATAGGTAGCATCCGCGTGGGAAGGACGATACTTTTGCGCCATCTCGTCATAGTCTTGGGGACGAGTATCTTTGTTTCGCACCAAAATCGAGATTGGTGTCCCCAGGGTTTTACCTTCAAACACCCCAGACAAAATCTCACAAGTGTCTGCTTCCTTACGGGGAGTAGTAATTTTACTTTGTCCTGGTCGTCTTCTATCTAACTCTACTTGAATTTCTTCAGCCGAAATTTCCAGTCGCGGAGGACAACCATCAATCACAACCCCCACGCCTCCGCCGTGAGACTCGCCAAAAGTAGTGATCCGAAATAGATGTCCAAAAGTATTGCCCATAGTATTCAGGAAAAAGGATGAAGCTTATGTATTGTACCTAGAGTTTCAGTCAAAATTAATTGCCAATAGTCTAAAAGAACGAATATCTCGTATACATACAGTGACCATTTTGTAAAATGTAAAAATACTGATTATAATAGTTTATGTAACTTTATTAAAATAATTATGCCTAGCCCTATCCCTGGTCTAAATTACTGGTATAATTCAGCACGAGATTTATTTGGTAAAGTATACCGAGACAAAGATAAATTGTATGAATCTGTTAACAGCCAAGATCATAAGAGAATAGCTGATGCCATATTCAATTTTGTAGTAACCGCATATCATCTAAAAGATTGGTTAAAGCAGGAAGCAACAACTTTTACTCCTCAAGATGTTGAACACTATGTTAGTAGTCATGAGTTTCTAAGTATCTGTGCTGACCTATGTAATGGTAGTAAACATCGAATTTTAACATCTGCAAGATCAACGGCAACCGGTATTGGGGATTCTCCACTAAAGGTAAGTATGACAAGCATTACTTGTTCTAGTAGTATTCCTGTGACAGGGTTTATACTTGTAATTTCTACATTAGAAGGAAATCAATATAACATTTTAAGCTGGGCAGATCAGGTAGTATTGTCATGGGAAGATTTCTTTACGACACACGGTATCTAACCAACTACGGCTTCTCATAAAATAAAAAAGCATCTTTTTTTCAGAAAATGCTTTTTATTACTTTAAATCAAGATTAATCAGAATAAGACTTATTTTGTTGATTGCCTGTCGGATGCAGTCGAGGCAATAGTTATTTACAATATTTTATTCAGGTAAAGCATCTAAATCAGAGAACTTAGACTGCCAATTTGCTTGCTCAATCTTTTCTAAATACTCTTTTATTAATTTAAGTTCTTCATAGTTAAAATTTGGATTACTCCACCCACGATCAAATTCACAATTATCATATCTTTCATGAACTATTTTTTCTTCTGGATTCACACCATTTTTTATAATTAAGTAATAAGATGCTGCATCGAAAGTTTCCCATACTTCTACTTTTACCAAAAAATCAGCAATATAAGCCGTTGCTTTTAGATTATAATAATGTTCACTATCTTGCCTTATAAATTCATTTTGAAATTTCCAAGTCTTTCTAATCACTCCATTGTGAATTTTTTCTAAAAGTTTTCGTATATATTCTATACGAGTGATTTTTCGCTCGTTTATAGGAAAAGTAATTTCTTCTGACATATTTTCTCTTGATCTATTATTTTTCAAGTTTAAAACACTCTGTTTAGCTTGTGCCAAAATATCTTGATTATTTATCTCAGCCTGTTTTGCAATTTCTAATGATTCTAATTTTTGAATCAAATAACTATAGAGTTCTAAACATTTTTCATGATTTTCTGGCTGATTTAAAATATCATCACAACTATTCAAAGTATCAAAAGCAAATTGATAATTTTCCTGTTCACAATGATGATAAAAAGCTTCAATATAATCTACTAAATCTTCTTCCCAATCCCAATTTTCCAGCCAATCACCGTCTATATCATCAACATAAAGATGAATATAATCAGCACCATAATTTTGTTTATCTAGCTGCAATTGCTGGGATGCTGCCAGATAATCAGCATCTACCTCAGAACTGGACTGATTATAAATCTTTACATCTTTAGTCATAATACTATCCAGTGAAGGTTATCATATCAACAAAATTGGCAGGGCGATCGCTACTTTCTTTAAGCATAACATCTGCTAACTTGAGTAGATTGTCTGGAGTGTTCACTTGTGCATCATGAGCCACCAGTAAAGCCCGTTTAATACTCCAGCATGATAAAGTATTACTCCATCGTTGCTGCTTGTTCAGAAAATCAGGGTTAAGCTGTCCATCCTGTAAGTTAGAAATACCTGTAAGCTGAACAAATACAGGCTCAAGTTTAGTAGGAAAATGACTAACCAGTAAATCCGTAGCCATAGATAAGTCTAGAAT
Source organism: Nostoc sp. CENA543 (assembly GCF_002896875.1). GTDB lineage: Bacteria > Cyanobacteriota > Cyanobacteriia > Cyanobacteriales > Nostocaceae > Trichormus. The sequence goes on along the minus strand of NZ_CP023278.1, from coordinate 4,290,395 downwards.
GTAACGTTCTGAAGCACTGCCGTCAGTTCTAGCATTAATGGTTTGAATTAGAGCTAAAATTAAATCTTCATCGCTGCCAGTATACTCTTCTTGTATAAGCTTTTCCATCCAGTAAGAAAATTTTGGGTCTTCTTGACTCAACCAATTAGGGAATATGACACTGTACCAGTAATACTCAGTTACAGATAGATTCTTTTGCTGACAAAATTTTTCTATTTCTGCTTCAGATAAATTAACAATCGGTTTTACTTCATATATATAAGCTTGAATATCGTAATAAAATTCATTCAGAAATTCTATTAAAAATCGTTTTTTATCAAGAAGCTCATTTTTATATTTAGATAGTGTAATTCCAATTTCTTTAATCCTAGATGCCAACTTAGGTTCTATAAATAAAGCTTTCTTTTTTAGAACTTGCAACCTGGGTTTAATCTCACTAGCCTGTAGTCGAGTCCTCTTTTCCGTCAAGTAACATCTCCATTAGGGTTGATTTCGTTAATTCTATACCATCTTCCATCTCAACTATTCTCTTGAACCAAACAAAAATACCCCCCATTTCTGGAGGGTATTTTTTATTTAACTAAGTTTATTAAACTCAGTTGAAGAATTAACCGTTGATAGCAGGCGCGCTGATAGCAACAGGAGCAACTTCACCAGCAGCCAAGTCTAAGGGGAAGTTGTGAGCGTTACGCTCGTGCATTACTTCCATACCCAAGTTAGCGCGGTTGATGATGTCAGCCCAGGTGTTGATGACGCGACCTTGGGAGTCAATCACTGATTGGTTGAAGTTGAAGCCGTTGAGGTTGAACGCCATTGTGCTTACGCCCAATGCTGTGAACCAGATGCCGATTACAGGCCATGCAGCTAGGAAGAAGTGCAAGGAACGGCTGTTGTTGAAGGACGCGTATTGGAAGATTAAGCGACCGAAGTAACCGTGTGCAGCTACGATGTTGTAGGTTTCTTCTTCTTGTCCGAATTTGTATCCGTAGTTTTGGGATTCGTTTTCGGTGGTTTCACGAACTAAGGAAGAAGTTACCAAGGAACCGTGCATTGCGGAGAACAAGCTACCACCGAATACACCAGCCACACCTAACATGTGGAAGGGGTGCATTAGGATGTTGTGTTCTGCTTGGAACACGATCATGAAGTTGAATGTTCCACTGATTCCCAAGGGCATACCATCAGAGAAGGAACCTTGTCCGATGGGGTAGATGAGGAATACTGCGGTTGCTGCTGCTACTGGTGCGGAGAATGCTAGGCAGATCCAAGGACGCATTCCTAAGCGGTAGGATAGTTCCCATTCACGACCGAGGTAGCAGAATACGCCGATCAGGAAGTGGAAGATTACCAATTGGTATGGGCCACCGTTGTACAACCACTCGTCTAAGGATGCTGCTTCCCAGATGGGGTAGAAGTGTAAACCAATCGCGTTAGAAGAAGGAACAACTGCACCGGAGATGATGTTGTTTCCGTAGATTAAGGAACCTGCAACGGGTTCGCGAATACCATCGATGTCTACTGGAGGTGCAGCGATGAAGGCGATGATGAAGCAGGTGGTTGCAGCTAGCAGGGTGGGGATCATTAATACGCCGAACCAGCCGATGTATAGGCGGTTGTTGGTGCTGGTGATCCAGTTGCAGAACTGCTCCCATACGTTTGCGCTTTTGCGCTGTTGTAAGGTTGCTGTCATTTTTTTATGATTGCGGTTTGGTTGATGTATGTATCAGGCGGTTTTGTTTTTGCCTGTGAGTATAATTTACACTGCTTTACAAAACTTTATCAAGTCCTCAGAATTTTATAAACGCAATACTTTTGATTAGTTTTACTTATTATTTTTATACCCCTACACCCTTTTCAAGAATATGAGCCGATACTTGGCATTTCGTTAACTCATTAACTAGGCGGTGGGCTTGGTGTTTGTAGAGAGGATACTGTAGAGTGGCGGGTAATTGATTCATCAAGGTGCGAGCAAGATACATATCACAGCCAGATATGCGGGAAATTAAGGCTGCACCTTCAAAAACTGCTTCTTGCGACACGGCTTTTTCTACTTGCACTAAGCATTGACGGGGTAACATAGTCCCCCGTTCTACTCGCTGTAGTCCTTCAATAGTAGCTAGAACTACTAAGCGATCGCCTACAACTAACCTAAGATCATCAGAGGGCATAAACTTCGGTGTGCGCTGGCTATTTCTCGCGTGAAGAATCGGTACTACTCCATAACCATAGGCAATTTCTGCTAATAATCGCCCATTGAGAGTATCGTTAGTTTCAATTCGATATTCGGTAACTAAAGTAGTTTGGTTGTGTAGACGAAAGAGATTGAGAATATTTTCTCCAAAAGCCGCACCCACAAAAGCTTCAGCCGCTAGTTCGTATACTCCCAAAACCCTCGCATGAGGTAGTAATCTGGCAATATTCTGACTAAAACGCGGGTCAACGGTGCGAATGACGATGCAGGCTTTGGGATTGACTGCATAGGTCATCAAGGCAATTTCTAAGTTTGTCACCTCATCATCTGTCACCACAACTACACTTTTAGCAGTGGCCAGATTGACTCTATGTAAAGCATTTTTGATGTTACCCACAATTAAGGGTATGGGTGGCAGTAAACTGGGGTCTATATCATGGGGGTGGACTCCTACCAAGGGTTGTTTTAATTCTTGCAGGAGGTGTGCCACTAGTTTTCCTACTCTTCCCAAACCAATCAACACCACATGATCTGATTTAGGTATGGGTAAATGACGGATAGAAAACTGAAATCTAGCAGCTAAGATACGCTCAGTCATTACTGCATAGAGAATCCCGACAAATACCGTACCAGCTACAGTCTGAGCAATGCTGAATAAATGTAGCCACCAAGCAATCGGAAATGACTGTTCTATGCCGCCAAATATATCACCATAACCCCCTAAACTAAGAATTAATGAGATATTTAGGGCAGATTGCCAACTTAGTTGGGGATATTGCAGTTTATAAAGGAATGCGCCGCCAAAAAATAAACTCACCATCACTAAACAACTCATCAAAGCTACACGACGAGTTTGGCTACTCTCTACCCAAAATTGAATCAGCTGCTCACGCAGATTTGTCTTGGTGATAGTTGACAATACAGTCAGCCAAAGATGCTTGATATGATTAGCTGGTTTTTGCGAGCGATAAACTAGATTTTCCGTAGCTTCAATGTAAGTGATTATATCTCCTGGGTGGATGACAGCATCTGCATCCCATTGATAGAATGTCTGCGTTGGGGATTCCCCGGCTCGGTTGTGGGTGAGGATGCGGCGATGACTGGTGTTGAGTTCGTAAATTTGCCAACAATTGCGCCAACGATGTCCCACATCAATAGAAACTTGCATTACTTTGAGAAAATAATTTTCTAAAGTAAAAAAGCCCGTGGTTTCACTCCCCAAAGCGGCTAAAGCAAAACTTTTAGAGGGTAACTGCGTAGCTTCAAAGGCGACAAAATTACCCAAACTTGCACTGAGTAAATCATTGAGGTTTTCTTGGGAGGAACGAATGACAAGCCGGATATCGGGATTGAGCGATCGCGCTGCAAAAGCCCCAGCAATGTTAACGCGCTCATCACTTGTTACCATCAGAATGGCTCGACATTGGCGAATTTGCGCCTGTTCCAGTATTTTAGTTTGACAACAATCACCGATGACTAAGTTGTCAATTGCATCCGGTAAGCCAGGGATTTCCCAGCTTTGACGATTAACCGCCTCAATCGCGTTAACTGTTACCCCAAACTCCTTGAGAGATAATACGCAATATTGCCCCAAATTGCCCAAACCACACACCAAGAAAGTGTCGGCATTGATGACATTTTGTCCCATCTGCAAGGCTGATTTTAGTCCATATCAAATTTACAATTTTTTCGGGCGCAAGTAATGTAACAACAAATGAAGCAGTAGAGCGTACCCATGAATGATGGTCTAATATTTTACCGTAGGCTTTTAGTAAAAAATTTTCTCCAGTTACAAAATTAATACCAGACCGATGCTTCAACTACTGCAAATACGTCTTTGCAGTGTTTTTCACTAAAATTGCGAATTTAACTGAATTTTTGGAGATTTTAAAAAGGTATCAGGGTATGATTTCTCAAGATTGCAATGCCGTTGATTTTGTGGATGAACTGCTCAGAAAAATCAGAATCAAAGAAAAACAGCTAAAAATTGCCAGGGCATCTAATATGAATTATGTTGCAGCAGCAATCGAAAGTCAGCTATTAGATTTAAAAAATCAGCTATCAGATTCACAAGATGAGCCAGAATTGAACGCATTGATGAATTTATTAGAAGAGTTTTAATTTTAGTAAATAGTCATTAGTCATTAGTCATTAGTCATTAGTTTTTCTCCTCTTCTATCTTGTCTACCTTCCAGTCCCCAATCCCCAGTTCCCAATCCCCAGTCCCCAGTCCCCAGTCCCCATTACCCATTCCCCCTGCCCTCTGCCCCCTGCCCAATTCCCGATGCCTAGTCCCCGTGAAAGCTAAAATAGGAATCTACGTGAACTTGTTGAATTTAATATTATGACTGCTGCTACGAGCGTAAAAACTGAGTATGAAGCGATTATTGGCTTGGAAACCCACTGTCAGCTAAGTACAAATACCAAGATTTTCTCTAATAGCTCTACAGCCTTTGGTGCTGATCCCAATACTAATATTGACCCAGTGTGTATGGGTTTACCAGGGGTTTTGCCTGTACTTAACCAAAAAGTTCTAGAATACGCTGTGAAAGCAGGATTGGCATTAAATTGTCAAATCGCTAGATATAGCAAATTTGACCGTAAACAATATTTTTACCCAGATTTACCGAAAAATTATCAAATTTCTCAATATGACCTCCCCATTGCAGAACATGGTTGGTTAGAGATTGAATTAGTAGATGCAGACGGGAATCCCACGCGTAAACGTATTGGGATTACGCGCCTACATATGGAAGAAGACGCAGGGAAATTAGTCCATGCTGGTAGCGATCGCTTGTCTGGTTCTACCTATTCGCTGGTAGATTACAATCGTGCAGGTGTGCCATTAGTGGAAATCGTCTCTGAACCGGATATCCGTTCAGGACAAGAAGCAGCTGAGTATGCCCAAGAATTACGGCGGATTTTGCGCTATCTCGGTGTCAGCGATGGCAATATGCAAGAAGGTTCTCTACGCTGTGATGTGAATATTTCCATTCGTCCCGTAGGACAAAAAGAATTTGGTACGAAGGTAGAAATTAAAAATATGAACTCCTTCAACGCCATTCAACGCGCCATTGAGTACGAAATTGAACGTCAAATTGCTGCTGTAGAAGCAGGAGAACGCATCATTCAAGAAACCCGCCTCTGGGAAGAAGGTTCACAACGTACCATCAGTATGCGGAGTAAGGAAGGTTCTAGTGATTATCGCTATTTTCCCGAACCAGACTTAGCACCCATTGAAGTGTCAGAATCACAGTTAAATCAATGGCGCAGTGAACTTCCAGAACTCCCAGCCCAAAAACGCCACCGCTATGAAAGTGAACTAGGGCTTTCGGCCTACGATACAAGAGTTTTAACAGAAGAAAGTAGCGCATCTGCCTATTTTGAAGCTGTAATTGCCAGTGGTGCTAATCCTAAAACCGCCGCTAACTGGATTACTCAAGATATCGCCGCCTACCTCAACAAGCAAAAACTCAGTATTACTGAGATTGGTTTAACACCCGCCAATTTAGCTGAGGTAATTAAGCTGATTGAAAGTGGCAAAATCAGTAACGCCCAAGCTAAACAAAAGTTACCAGACTTACTAACTGGCTTGTCTCCTGAAAAAGCTTTTGCCGGTCAAGAGCTAATTACAGACCCCAGTGTATTAGAACCCATCGTTGAGGAAGTAATTGCAGCCAACCCCAAAGAACTAGAAAAATATCGTAGCGGTAACATCAACCTCAAAGGCTTCTTTGTTGGTCAAGTTTTGAAAAAGACCAATAAACGTGCTGATCCTAAACTCACCAATGAATTAGTAGAAAAGAAACTCAATGGCTAATGAGTTAGCAAATACTTAAATTTTTAGGGTGCGTAAGTATCAGTAATTTCTTGGTATTTCCTGGGTTACTCAGACTTACGCACCCTACTTAGGGTCTGTTGAATAACTTTAAAACTCTTTACTAGTAAGCAATTCGCGGCTATTTTTGTCAGAGATATTGCCTAAATTTATTCAATTTTGTTTTAGTTGATAAAGATTAAATTCCTTTCTGATTGATGAAGTTAAAGGACGGAATTTTAGTAATTCTTTGAAAAAGAAGAAAATTTTGCCTTGATTAGCGTTGTGAATAGTAGAAAACCCTTTTTGATATATGTTTTCGCCGTTACCAATAATATAAACAGATCCAATCAGAGGTAAATTTTCCAGAATGTGTCCTTTATTTCTGAGGGTTTCTTTCAAACGTCCATGTGATCTATAAAATTCTACTAAATCATCAGGATAATCGTTATCTTGTTCAGGTAAAGGACATAAATTCATATTGAGTATATTACAAGTTCCACACCACGCATAAAAGTGCGATTTTCTATAGTAGATTACAGAACTACTCTCTTTATATACATAGCCTTTATTAACAACCCACCCGTTAGATTTTGGATATTGGTTAACAAAACTAGCTAGATGACGACTGATACAATCATCAGCATCAACAATCATAATATGATTAGGTGCAAATACAGCTTTCGCATACATTAAGCCCTTAATAATTTTCTTGCACTTATCTATGTTCTTGTCTTTACGGTTGCAATTAGGGATAGGGAAGTTAACTTCTAGATAGTGAACATGAGGATGACTAAAGTCAATTTTTGGACGTTCATGACACACTACAACTACTCGAAAATCTGAGTCAGTTTGACTACAAATTGAGCGTAAGGATCTTTCAAAAAGCTTGGAGACTGTATTCCATGATTCGGATACTTCTGCACTTTTGAGAGGAATGATAAAAACTAGCATAACTTTGGCTTTGTTGGTAATACAAGTGATAAGTATTTGTTCTTAAATATGACTATGCTACGAAAGAGAAAACACTATAAATTCTTATTATCGATAAGCTGCTGGAACAATTTATAAAAGATTAGTCCCACTCAGTTCACAATAAAGCAATAAAATAGTTATAAATTTTCTACATATTTACTTAATTACTTAAATTATTATCAATTGGATGCGGTAGCCGAGGTGGATCACTGAGATAATTTGCGTAAGAAAGTAAGAAAGAATAGGGAACAGCTAAGAAAAGATTAGGAGTTTTATCTCAGTTGAATATATTAACAACTGAGCTACGATTTATTGTGTTACACAATACGGTAGCAATGTCAAAAGTTAACTTCTTTAGTATACTTAAGTGCTAACTTGGACATCATGACTGTTAGAGTTAGTAGTTTGCTAATTAAGATAAATATACTAAATTTTTGCTCATATATTTTTAAGCCCGGATGAACCTTTGAAAAACTTTCTTGGTTTATCTGTGAAAATACTCTCTATAAATGAAATGATGCTGAAGATATCAGTACACTGGTTTTAATTTAGTATGAAAATAAACCGACATTTACTGAAGTAGCAAGCTTTTTAGTACATAAATAATATTGACTATTAATAGTAATAAACATGAAACAACACCTAAAAATATAGTAATTTATGAAGACTTCTTCTCAGAAAAACTGCTGAGTTCAACCGGATCAGTAAAAATTCTTAATGATCTTTATACAAATAAAGAAATAATGGGTGTTACTCCTCATGGCAAAAATGCTATACTGTGCTAAGTAGATGCACCCTGATGATCTGGAGAGCTGCCCAAGTGGCTCTCCTTTTTTCATGGAAGGGGGTTGGGGATTGGGGACTGGGGACTGGGGACTGGGGATTGGGGATTGGAAAGTAGATAAGGAGCAATTTTTTTTAGCACTCATTACTCATTACTCATTACTCAAAACTCAGCACTCAGCACTTTCAAGCTATAATCGCCAGTCAAGCTGCTAATTAGTTGTAAGGGTGAGAAATATGGCAGAGTGGCAGGAAATTACTGGTGGAGTGACAGCACCTAAAGGTTATAAGGCGGCTGGGATTACTGCTGGGTTGAAGCCTTCGGGATTGCCGGATTTGGCTTTGATAGTATCAGATGTGGAAGCGATCGCAGCTGGTGTATTTACTACCAGCCAAGTCAAAGCTGCTTGTGTAGATTATTGTCGTCAACGCTTGCAAGCTAAACCATTTGCGCGGGCGATTCTCTGCAACGCTGGACAAGCTAACGCCGCTACAGGTAGTCAAGGTGTGCGGGATGCAGAAGAAAGTGCAGAATTGTTGGCAAAAGAGTTAAATATTTCCCCAGAATCGATTCTTTTAGCTTCTACAGGGGTAATCGGTCAGCGTATTAAAATGGATGCGCTGCGGGGTGGAATTCCCAAATTAGTCGCAGCACTATCTCCTACTGGGTCAGATACGGCCGCAGGTGCAATTATCACTACAGATTTAGTCACTAAATCCATTGCCCTGGAAACTACTATCGCAGATCGTCCAGTCCGCATTGGTGGCATTGCTAAAGGTTCGGGGATGATTCATCCAAATATGGCGACGATGTTAGCTTTTGTTACTTGTGATGCAGCTGTCTCACCGCATCTATGGCAAGAAATGTTAAGCAGAGCAGCAGACAGAAGCTTTAATTCTATTACTGTAGATGGTGATACCAGTACCAACGATAGCCTGATTGCTCTAGCTAATGGTGAATCGCGCACCCCAGCAATTACAGAAATGGGTGCAGAAGCCGAAAAATTAGAGGCCATGTTAACAGCAGTATGTCAGCATTTAGCCAAAGCGATCGCTCGTGATGGTGAAGGTGCAACTTGTCTGATGGAAGTGCAAGTTACAGGGGCGCATGACGAACTTGCAGCCAGACAAATCGCCAAAACCATCGCAGGTTCATCCCTAGTGAAATCCGCTATCTTCGGTCGTGACCCCAATTGGGGACGCATCGCCGCCGCCGCCGGACGCGCAGGTGTACCTTTTGAGCAAGAAAATTTGAATATTAAACTGGGGGATTTTCTCCTGTTTGAAAACGGTCAACCTTTACCATTTGACCGCGCCGCCGCTAGTGCATATTTAAAGCAAGCGGCAGCGAATTCTGTGCTTCCCCAAGACTTTGTTGCGACTAACAATAGTAATGATTTATCCGTTGATCGCAAGAATATTCCAGGTCAAAGAGTAGATAATCCAGTAATTATCGCTGTCAACGTTGGTAACGGTCACGGTGCAGGTAAAGCGTGGGGCTGTGATTTAAGTTACGACTACGTGAAAATTAACGCTGAGTACACAACATAAGGGAATCGGGAATCGCGAATCGGGCATTGGGAATGGGGAATCGGGAATCGGGAATCGCGAATCGGGCATTGGGAATGGGGAATGGGGAATCGGGAATCGCGAATCGGGCATTGGGAATGGGGAATGGGGAATCGGGAATCGCGAATCGGGCATTGGGAATGGGGAATCGGGAATCGGGAATCGCGAATCGGGAACAGATTATGTTTATGCCCAATGCCCAATGCCCAATGCCCCTTATCTCAAACGCCCCGATCGCAAGATACTAATAATTAGCCACAATCCTAATAAGCTGGCGACGGCAAATAACACACTACTAATAAAAGATAGCTGTGTGGTTTGGGCTTTAGTGGAAATAATTGCTGCCCCCATAATCAGTGAACCTACGAGGATGCTAAAGGATAAGCGGTTAGCAGCATCGTCCATTGTGCGGCGGACACCATCTAAACCATGTAGAGAAAGATTCCATCGCAAAGTTTCCGATGTGACTCGATCTAATAACAGTTCGATTTGTCGGGGAGATTGTAGCGACAGGCTTTTAATATCTAAGGCGGTTCTGAGGAGCGATCGCACTGGATTATCGCCTAATAATTGCCGTCGAAACAAGTCTGTAATTAAAGGCTGAATTTCTTCAAATAAATTTACTTCTGGATTAAAGGTACGGGCTACCCCTTCTAAATTTGCCAAAGTTTTGGCATACAAGCCCATGTTACCGGGTAAGCGAATTTTATTATTACGAGCAACTTGCAAAATTTCATAAAAGATTTGACTAAAATTCATCTCCGTCAAACTGACGTTGTAATACTTCCGCAGCATCCGGTCATAATCGCTTTCTAGGCGCGATAAAATTACTGGTTGTGCGGAATCGGCCAGTTGTAAAGTCAGTTGAGCGCATCTTCCCGCATCTAAATCGACAATAGCCAATAGCATTTCCGTCAAAATTTGCTGAGTGCGGGGATCAAGCCTACCCACCATCCCACAATCTAACAACGCTACGCGCCCATCAGTCAGATAAAAAATATTCCCAGGATGGGGATCAGCATGAAAAAAGCCATCAACATATAACTGCTGAAAAAAGGCACGAAATAATAGTGTAGTAACGGCATTACGTTCTGCCACTGGGTCTTTACCGTTAATGCTGCTTAATTGGGCTGAGAGTATTGGTACTCCGTCTAGCCACTCCATCACCATTAATTTTTCTGTAGTCAGATGCCAATAAATTTCCGCAACGACAATTTTTTGCGGTTCATACCAACGACTGTGCGATAAATTACGTCGCAGTTGGTCTGTGAAACCAGCTTCCCTGGTAAAATCTAATTCAGCCTCTAGGGCTTTAGTGAATTCTTCGGCGATTGATTTGATTTCATAATTCTGCCCAAAATCAGTACGCGCCACCAAATCAGCAATCCCTTGAATCAGGGCAATATCTTGGACAATCGTAATATCTATTCCTGGTCGCTGGACTTTTAATGCCACTTCCCGACCATCAATTAACGTAGCGCGATGGGTTTGGGCAATTGATCCCGCCGCTACTGCCACAGGATTGATGTATTTGAAAGTTTCTTCTAAAGGGCGTTTGAGTTGCTGACGAATGACGATTTCCACTTCTGCCCAAGGTACGGGCGGTACTTCGTTTTGTAAAGTGGAAAGTTCATCAATATAAGCAGCACTCAGTAAATCTGGACGGGTAGACAGTAGCTGACCGAGTTTGACATAAACAGGCCCCAAATCCACCAGAATATTTTTTAACACCGCAGGTGTAGGTAATTGGGGTTCATCAGCTTTACCACCAGTTAGCAACCTCCGCATATAATCCCAGCCATTGCGGAGAACAACTTCAATAATTTCTCTTTGGCGCGGAACAGTGTATGTTAAAAACATTTTGTTTTGGGGATTGGGGACTTATCAATTCAAAATTCAAAATTCAAAATTTAAGAATGATTGGGGATTGGGGATTGGGGACTGGGGAGTGGGCATTAATTTAAATTGCTCTCTGCTCCCTGCCCCCTTGCTCCCTGCCCCCTTGCTTCTTGCTCTCTGCCTCTTCAAAGTAAGTCAGTAAATCGGGGATCGCTTTGTAGGGTTTTGAGGACTTGTTTAATTTCCTGGGTGCGTTCTTTGTTAACAATGAGGGTGACATTGCGATCGCGTACAATCACCACATCCTCTAACCCAATAGTAACAACTACATCCTCTGGGTTAGTAGCATAAATAATTGCGCCTTGTGTATCTAGACCTACATGGGTAGCCAGTTCAACGTTAGGATTGTCTGGTTTTTTCAGTAGTCTTTCGATAGCGTTCCAATCACCCAAGTCATCCCACCCAAATTCTGCCGGTAAAACATATGCTAAATTAGTTTTTTCCATGAGTGCATAGTCTATACTTTTTTTCGGCAATTGGGGATAGACATCAACGCCTTTTTGTGCTATTTGTTCAATAATTTCTGGTGCATGGGTATACAGTTCCTTGAGAACAACACCAGCCCGAAAGACGAACATACCGCTATTCCAGCTAAATCGTCCTGTAGACAGAAATGTCTGGGCTGTTTCACGGTCTGGCTTTTCAGTAAAGCGGTTGACGTGATAAGCTGGCAACTCATTAAAGCTACCAATTTTTTCGCCTTGTTCAATGTAGCCGTAACCAGTTGATGGAAAGGTAGGCTTAATCCCTAATGTGACAATAGCTGGAGTGCTTGCCGCTAGTTGAGTAGCCGCATCTAATGTGCGTTTAAATGCCTGTTGGTCAGCTATCCAGTGGTCAGAGGGGAAAAAGCCGATAATAGCGTCGTCTCCGTAACGTTTTTGAATTTCTAAACTTGTCCAAGCAACAGCAGCAGCAGTGTCTCTACCTTGCGGTTCTACCAACAGGTTTGGAGGTGGCAATTCTGGTAATTGCTGTAGTATACCTGTAGCTAGCTGGCTAGAAGTAATTACCCATAAATCCTGCCAACTGCCTGCAACATCAATTAGTCGTTCGGCAGTTGCCTGTAATAGACTTCTAGAGCTACCATCAAGACTTAAAAATTGTTTGGGTCGGTCTTGCCGACTCAAAGGCCAAAAACGTTCACCTTTACCACCTGCCAGGATGACTGGGAACAAAGAACTACTCATGTTGTCATACGACCTACGCTAGAACATTTCAAGTTTACAGTGCAGTCTGACACTGGCAAGTTTGGTGGCTTGGATTAACATAAATTTTAGGGAGTGGTTGAGTGGGGAGATAATTGTGATTAAACAGGTTCAATGGTCAGAAGATCAGGTTACACCTCAACAGATACCAGATTTAGAGCTTGGGGTAAAACCTGGGCAACTACAACGTATCGATAATCAAGTTCTAGCGCAATCAGCAACAGACCAAGAAATAACAACACAAGAACAAGCAGCTAGCAGTTCTCGTAATGTTGTAGAGTCTGTAGGAGCGATTCCCAATGAGCTGTATGAGCGATTGGGCTTATCCATGCCGCGCTGGTTACTGTGGATTTTGACAGCCGTATTAGGGATCATCATGTCTGGGCTGTTAGTATCCACCTTGGCTTTATGGACTCCTTTATGGAGTAACTTAGACCGTACCGATGAAGAATTGGGATTTTCCGGTCAAAATGAACAGAAGATGCCCTTACCTGGGGAACTATGGAGCAAAATTTCCCAGTATCAGATATCCAAACCAATGAATATTCTGATTATGGGAATTGAACCAGTCAAAGGTGCTGTGGATGGCTCACCGGAAAGTTTTTCTGGCAATAGCGATACCATGCTGCTGACTAGAATCAACCCCAACAGTAAAACTATGCGGGTACTGTCGATTCCCAGCGACACAATGATTGCTATCCCAGAACAGGGATTAACCAGAGTGGCAGAGGCAAATGCCAAAGGCGGGCCAGTGTTAGCCGCACGGACTGTCAGCCGGACTCTGAATAATGCCCGAATTGACCGCTATATTCGCCTTTCTACGAGTGGATTACGGCAATTAGTCGATCAATTAGGTGGGGTAGAAGTTTTTGTCCCCAAAGCTATGACTTATCAAGATCCAGTAAGTGGATCAACTGTCAGTTTAGTTAGTGGTTGGCAAACTCTCAATGGCGAACAAGCAGAATTATTTGCTCGTTACCGAGAAGCAGGATTAGGGGATTTACCCAGAGTGCAAAGACAACAAGCACTAGTAACAGCAGTGTTGCAAAGGCTTAACAGTCCCACGGTTTTACCGAGATTGCCCCAATTAACCCGCCTGATGCGGAAATATTTCGATACCAATTTGAAGATCGAAGAAATGATGGCGTTGGTGAATTTTTCCGTCAATTTAGAACGGGATAATTTCCAAATGACTATGTTACCTGGTACATTCAGCAAATTTAGTAAAGATCCCCATAGCTATTGGCTGAATTTGAACGGACAGCAAAATTTATTGAATAATTATGTAGGGGTAGATATACCTGGTCTAAAGCCAGATTCACGACCAGTATCTAAGCTCAAAATTGCTATTCAAAATGCTTCCAATCAACCCCAGTTAACTGAAAAAGCTATTGCTTACTTGAAACAAAAAGGTTTTACAAATATTTACACTATTCCAGCTTGGCCTGACACCCAACGTCAAACACAAATTATTGTACAGAAGGGCGATCGCTCGGCAGGAGTTAACCTACAGAAAATCTTAGGATTGGGTTTAGTTGAAGTTAAATCCACAGGGGATTTAGAATCAGATATCACAATCCGCATCGGCAAGGATTGGAAGTAGTCAATAGTCAATAGTCAATAGTCAATAGTCAATAGTGAGCTAGCAGGTATCTTTTTGATGTTATTCACTATGACTGACTATTTTTTATGAAGGAATGATAGAAAAGTAGCTGTCAGGGTGACTGGTTGTTGCTTTTGACTTTTGACTATTCATGAGATTTGTAAAGTTATGAAAAAGTTCTTGCTGAGATTATTAAGTTTGATTGTAATCTTGCTGCTGGCTTGGTTTTGGCTCATCATCAATCCCAAGCCAGCTTTTGCTCAACTTAGTACAATTAACTACAACAACACTAATCTAGAAAATCGTGATTTTACTAACACTGATTTAGCAGGTGTAACTTTTGTCGCAGCAGAAATGCGGGGTACAAATTTTCAAGGCGCAAATTTAACTAATGCTATTTTGACTAAGGGCGTTTTATTAAAAGCTAATTTAGAAAATGCAAATTTAACAGGTGCTTTGGTAGATCGGGTGACTTTAGACGGTGCAAATTTGAAAAATGCCATTTTTACCGAATCGACTTTAACTCGCAGCCGTTTTTATGACGCTGATATTACTGGGGCTGATTTTACAGACGCAATTATCGACCGTTATCAAGTATCTTTACTGTGCGAAAGAGCCGATGGAGTCAATTCTGTTACGGGTATTTCCACAAGAGAAAGTTTAGGATGTCGATAAATAAGAGGTTTGTAGTGAGGACTTCAGTCCTCATCTCAGGACTAAAGTCCTTACTACAAACTATTTTTATATGTTTACTTGCTATTGGTGTGGGGAAGTTCAATAATAAATTCTGTTCCTTCTCCTGGGGTAGAAAAACATCTGATATTACCAGAGTGTTTCTCTACAATTATTTGATAACTAATAGACAAACCTAAACCTGTTCCCTTACCCGGTTCTTTGGTAGTAAAGAAAGGGTCGAAGATTTTATCAACTAGTTCTTGTGCTATTCCAAAAGCGTTGTCAGCGATTTTAATAATAATTTTTTGTTCTACAATTTTTGTGCTGATCCAAATAGTTAAAGGGACTGTAGGACAGGGCTTTGATGCTTTTAAACTTCTTTGCCAAATATTGGTAAATTTTTCTTCTAATGCGTCGATGCTATTGCAAATCAAGTTCATAAACACCTGATTTAGTTGTGCTGGATAGCATTCAACTAAAGGCAAATTAACATAGTCTTTGATCACCTCTATGGCAGGACGTTGGTTATTATCTTTGAGGCGATGTCCTAAAATGAGCAAGGTACTATCCAAACCTTCATGAATATCCACTGATTTTAATTCGGCTTCATCGGTACGAGAGAAAGTTCTTAAGGACAGGACAATTTGCAGAATCCGATCTGCACCCATTTTCATAGAATCGAGTGTTTTAGGTAAATCATCAATGATAAATTCTAAATCCATGTTTTTTGTTGCTGCTTGGATGTCGGGAAACTGTGATTCATATTGACGATACATCTGCAAAACATGGAAAATATTTTCAATATATTCATTCAGGTGAGTCAGATTGCCAGAAATGAAATTGACAGGATTGTTGATTTCGTGAGCAACTCCCGCTAATAATTGTCCCAGACCTGCCATTTTCTCTCCCTGAATTAATCGAGCTTGGGTCTGTTTTAATTCATATAAAGCTTGAGTCAGTTCTAGGGTTTGACGTTTGGTTTGTTCAAGTAATTCTGCTTGTTGAATGGCAATGCCTAACTGTACACCTACTTGAGCTAATAAGTTAATTTCTTCATCTTTCCAGTAGCGGGCTTGAGAGTGTTGATAAGCTACTAATAATCCCCATAATTTTTCTCCTTGGCGAATGGGAACAAAAGTTTCATTGCGGGGTAATTTATCATCTTCATCTGTATCTTCAAAGATTTCTAGAACAATTGGTTGTACTTTTGTTGCAGGTTTCCAGCCATCTTTGAAGGAATCAGCCACAAATTTACCACTCCAATCAGAGTTAAAACGGTATATAGCGACTCGTTCGACTTCTAACAACTCACGGACAGCTTGAGTAGTGGTTTTAAAGATGGTTTTGATATCAAGAGATTGACGAATTTTATCAATGGTTGCAGCTAATAATTTTTGCCGCTCCATTGATTTTTCCCGCTCGTTAGCTTCTGCTAGTTGAACGGCTTGGATTTGTACTTGTTTTAAATAAGAATCTTGTTTTAAGGCGACTCCTAGTTGTTCAGCTATTTGGCTAACAAATTCAATTTCTGAGGGTTGCCAGTGGCGAGGAAGTTTACATTGGTGAATACAGAGTAATCCCCAAAGTTCACCTGCTTTTAAAAGTGGTGCAACTAGATTGGCACGTATTTGAAATCGTTCGAGAATTTGGATGTAGCAGGCTGGAAAATTGCCTTGGTGGATGTCCGCGATCGCATTGACTCGACCTTGAGCGTAAAGTAATGCAAAATTTTTACCAAAGCAGTAGTCATAAACTTTTTCGGCGATCGCTGAATTCCAACCATCAGCTACATCTTCATAGATAAATTCCCCTTCCCAATCTGTTTGGGGTTCAAAACGGAAGACTCCCACACGGTCAGCTTGTAGTAGTTGCCGCACCTCAGTAACGGAAGTTTGCAGAATCGTTTCTAAATCCAGAGATTCTCGAATGCGTGTAATGACGCTGGTTAAGGTCTTTTGTTGTTCTGCTTGGTATTGAGCTGCTAATAAAAGTTGGTTATGTTGTAGGGCTACTCCTAAGTTTTCTGCTATTTGACTGACAAATTCAATTTCCGAAGACTGCCAAATTCTGGGGTGATGACATTGATGTACACATAATAGGCCCCATAAATTACCCTGTTTGAGCAGTGGTACTACTAAATTAGCTCTGACTTGAAATTGACCTAGAATCTGAGCATGACACTTACTTAGACCTGCGTCATGAATGTCAGCAACAGCCTGTACTCGACCTTGTTGATAAAAGGCTGCAAATTGCTCTCCAAAACAGTGGTCATGGATTTTGGCAGCTATAACCGAATCCCAACCAATAGCGACATCTTCAGAAATAAATTCTCCCGTCCAGTCTTGTTGGGGATCGAAATGAAAAATTGCTACTCTGTCGGCTTGTAGCATTTGTCGGACTTCGGTAACTGTAGTCTGAAAGATTGTCTCTAAATCTAAAGATTGGCGAATGCGCGTAATGACGCTGGTTAAGGTCTTTTGTTGTTCTGCTTGGTTGTGAGCTTGTGCTAGTAACTCGTGGTGACGCAAAGCTAGACCAATTTGCGTGCCGATTTTACTTAAGGACTCTACTTCATAGGCTTGCCACTGTCTGGGTGCAGAATTTTGGTAAACGGCGATGACACCCCAGAGTTGATCGCCTTGAAGAATGGGAGCAGTAGCAAAAGCTTTTGCCTGAAATTGTTCTAATAAGAGAATATGACATTCACTTAATCCCGCTTGATAAATGTCGTTAGCGGTAAATGTCTGATTTTGAGCGTAACGTCCGCCGTGGTTTTGTTGTAAGTAGGTATCATTAATTACAGGTTGCACATCTACTAGAGGTGTCCAACCTTCAGCGAAAGATTCAGCGACAAAGTTACCACTCCAATCAGAATTAAAGCGAAATATGGCAACTCGGTCAGCTTGGAGTAACTGCCGAATTTCGTGAGTTGTGCTTTGAAAAATAGTTTCAATGTCTAGAGGTGTGCGAATTTGATCAACAATTTGAGAAATTACTTGGTCTCGTTGGGCTGCTTGTGCTAATTTTACGGCTTGCAATTGGACTTCTTGGAGATGTTTGGCTTGTTGAATGGCAATGGTGAGGTGGTCAGCGATTTGGCGGATAAATTCAATCTCTGAATCTTGCCATTGACGAGCTTCCTGACAATGATGAATACAAATTAATCCCCATAGTTCTTGATCTCTTAATAAAGGAACAATGAGGTTAGCGCGTACTTGAAATTTACTGAGTATTTCTACATGACAATTACTTAATCCGGCAGCGTAAATATCTGCAACTGCTTGCACTCTTCCCTGTTGATAATAAGCCGCAAATTTTTCACCAAAACAGTGATCGTAGACTTTGGCTGACATAGCGGATAGCCAATCAGGGGCAACATCTTCAGCAATAAATTCCCCCTCCCAGTCTCGTGCAGGATCAAATTGAAAAACAGCAACCCGATCAGTATTCAACAATTGACGCACTTCTTGAACAGTAATTTTGAGAATTGTTTCTAAATCCAGAGATTCCCGAATTCTGCCAATCACCCTGGCTAGGGTTTTTTGTTGTTCTAGTTGTTCTTGTAGTTGAGTGCTGGATAATAAAATTTGATTCGCAGGCAGTCCCATAGTCGCAAGTTTTGTTGATTTGATAGTTGATATTTTTTATACCAAATTTTTGTGAAATCAAGCAAAAATACTGATTTAATGATTGATGGAGATGCAATGAATTATTTCCCCCTGAACAGGGGCTACTTTATATTTCCCATTTTTGTCCATTAATTCTATGTTGATATGCAATGTTTGCCATGATCACTTAAAATTAGCCTGACAGACTGCCAACTTTCCGGTTAAATTTACTCAGGTATGCAGTCTGCAAAAGTTGTCGGGTATTATTTGTGACTAATCAAGACCAAAAACCTTCTCGTTCTTTCGCTGGGATTGCTGGCATTGTGGCCGCAGCCACGTTAATTAGTAAAGTATTCGGTTTAATCAGACAGCAGGCGATCGCAGCTGCTTTTGGTGTGGGTGCGGCCGCTACTGCTTATAGTTACGCCTATGTGATTCCGGGGTTTTTATTAGTCTTACTAGGAGGGGTGAACGGGCCGTTACATAGCGCGATTATCAGCGTTTTAGCCAAGCGTAAGCAAGAAGAAGCCGCCCCTTTAGTAGAGACAGTGACTACTTTGGTGGGGGGTTTGTTGTTACTGGTGACAGTAGCGCAGATTTTCTTGGCGGATACTGTGATTGATATTGTTGGTTATGGTTTGGATGCGAAAACGAGAGCGATCGCCATTCAACAGTTGCAAATTATGGCCCCGATGGCTTTATTTTCTGGGTTAATTGGTATCGGTTTTGGGACTCTCAACGCTGCTAATCAATACTGGCTACTCTCTATTAGTCCCCTGTTATCGAGTGTAACGGTAGTAATTGGGATTGCGGTACTGGCTTTGCAATATGGCAAAGACATTATCAAGCCAGAATACGCTGTGATTGGTGGAATGGTTTTGGCTTGGGGAACTCTAGCCGGGGCAATTCTTCAGTGGTTAGTCCAGTTAGTTGTGCAGTGGCGTTTAGGACTCGGTAAATTAAGGCTGAGGTTTGATTTTAAATCCCCTGGAGTGCAGGAAGTAATCAAAATCATGACCCCTGCTACGATTTCTTCGGGGATGATGCCGATTAATGTGGCGACTGACTTGTATTTTGCTAGCCCCATTCAAGGGGCGGCGGCTGGTTTTAACTATGCCAATTTGCTAGTACAAACACCTTTAGGTATTATTTCTAACATTATTTTATTGCCCCTATTACCGATTTTCGCGAAGCTTGCCGAACCAGAAAACTGGCCAGACTTGAAATTACGCATTCGTCAGGGATTATTACTCACTGCTGTGACGATGTTACCGTTAGGGGCGTTAATGGTGGCGTTGTCTGTGCCGATTGTGCAGATAGTTTATGAACGTGGTGCATTTAAACAAGGGGCTACACAGTTAGTTTCCTCACTACTCATCTCCTATGGTATTGGGATGTTCGTCTATCTGGGAAGGGATGTTTTGGTGCGGGTATTTTACGCATTGGGCGATGGACAGACACCTTTCCGTATCAGTACATTTAACATCTTTCTCAATATTGTCCTAGATGGGATTTTCGTGAAACCCTTCGGTGCGCCTGGTTTGGTGTTAGCAACCGTTGGTGTCAATTGTAGCTCCATGTTAATGCTGTTATGGATACTACACCGCCGCTTACATGGTTTGCCTCTACGGGAGTGGAGTTTGCCGATTTTAGGGTTGATTGCTGGTAGTGTAGTGGCGGGAGTTACTAGCTTTGGGGTGTTGGTGGGAACACAGAAACTATTGGGTACACAGGGTTTAATGATTCAAATTTTACAGTTGTGTGTATCTGGTGCAGTGGGGTTAATAGTATTTGGAGTAATTGCCTACCTCATGAAAATCCCAGAAGTCAATAGTTTTACTGTGCGGATGCGTCAACGCTTTTTGAAAAGATGAAACCAATTTGCAATTTGCAACGATGCTCCCGCCCCGCTACGCTAACGCGAATTGCGAATTATTTTAAGGACTTCCAGAAAATAAATTATCCAATTTCTGGATAAGACATCGTTCTTTTTCCCCCTGCACCCTGCCCCCTGCCCCTCTGCCTACACAGTGATAGTATATTTTTTAGCTTGGAAGTCCCCCTTAACCCTGTGCGGGAATGAGGCTGGCGGTTTGAGTGACGCTATCCCAGATTATCCAGTTGTAAGCATCGTCAACATCGGCTTGATTAGTTGTCACCTTAAAGTAAAGTTTGTTTCCGCCTTTGGGTTCAATGGCAAAGTCGGCATTTTGGGCATAAACAACAATAAAACCTCTATCTCTTAAACAATACATCGCCCAAGCTTTCAATGATTGTTTGTGCGGTTCGTGGGGAATTGGTGGTTGTTTAATTACGTCTTCAATTACTTGAAATAACCGTGTTGACATATCTAATTATTGTGGGTCGCAACGAATTTCGATCATAAAACCATCGGGGTCATAAAAATACACACCCCTACCAGTCGGACGACTAACTGGGCCATGAGCAATGTGAATTTGATTTTCTCGCAAAACGGCCACCGCTTGTTCAAATAATTGCGGGTCAATATCGAAGGCGAGGTGATATGCTCTAGTAAAACTTTGTTCTGGGTCTGGATTGGGTGGTGTTAAGTCAGGTGTCCAAAATAGGTCGAGAATTGTACCGTCAGGGGTAATAAAATTTGCCACTTTCCCCTCAGCCACTAGTTCCACTAAAGTAGCTGGAACTTCTTCACCAGTCAATTCATGCAAACCTAAAATAGTCCCGTAAAAATATTGGGATGCTTGCATATCTTTCACATTCAGCGCAATGTGATGCACCTTCCGCAAATTTCCAGTGACCAAAACACTGTTCATAAAGCACCTACATAATTACAAATTACCAACTACCGCCTATATTCATCACCACAATCACCAATTAGCTCATACAAATTGCGTGATTTTTGGGATATGGTATTAATGCGATCGCTATCTTCAGCATCTAATTGAAAACTAAAGACTTTGGCATTATCTTCTAGATGTTCAGCTATTCCTAGTCTGGCACCAACTATCACTCCACCAACGGCTGGTTGATCTAAAATATATCTAACAGCCACGTTAGCAATACTAACTTTATGTTTATCAGCAATTTGTTTGAGAGTATTGAGCAACTCTTGAAATAATTGCCAACCACCCCAAGCATCTATCATATTTTTGTATTTGCGTAAGCTGACTGTAGTTAAATCAAAACTCCGTGCTTCTGGTTTACCCAAATACTTTTCTGATAAAAATCCGCCGCAGAGTGAACCATAAGTAAATAGTTTGATGTCATGTTGTTGACAAAATTTCACCATATTTACTTCAGGACGGCGATCAACTAAAGAAAATTGCACTTGATTAGAGACAATTTTGATCCCAGTTTCTGTAATAATTTGCAGGTGTTCAGTGTCAAAGTTAGTTAATGCTAAATGTTTAATTTTGCCCTCAGTTTGCAGTTCTGCCATATATTTGAGAGCATCTAAGTAATTGCTGTCTCGATATTCCCACCAATGAAACTGCATCAAATCTAGAGATTCTACAGCCATTCTTCTTAGGGAAATTTCAATATTTTCAGTCACGAATTTCTTCGTCATTTTCCCAGGACGAGGAACCCATTTGGTAAAAGCTTGAATTTGAGATAAAGCTGCTTGTCCACGTTTAGCAGCGAACTGACGACGAAATTCTCCAACAAAATCTTCTGCTGGGCCGTAGTGGTCTGCTAAATCCCAAGTTGTAAAACCTGCATCCACATATTGAAACATACTTTCGATGGCAGCTTGAGGATTAATTCTGCCATGTGCGCCAGATACCTGCCACATCCCATTGAGTATCCGACAAATATTTAAGTCAGCAGTAAACTGTAACCGACTTTCTCCGGGTAATTTCATATTTAAATTTTGCTTGTTAACTGTTAATTCTTGACTAAGAGATTTCCAGAAAATAAATTATCCAATTTCCTAGAGCGAATATTTTAATTTTTCCCCATGCTCCCTGCCCCCTGCTTACCACAGCGATGGTATATTTTTTAGTTGGAAGTCCCTAATTACCGCCATCCTTTTTCTGCTTGCTCTAAAACATAAGCAGTAACATTTTGAATTTCTTGCTCAGTCAGGCGGTCTTTGTAAGCTGACATATTATTTTTACCATTAGTTACAATATCTGTAACAGCTTCTATGGAGTCCATACCATATTTTTTGAGTGCCTTTTTTTGTAAGTTCTTACCGCGCCTGACAATGTTACCCCCATTAATATGACAACCAGCGCAATGAACACTGAATATTTCCGCACCATTTGCTGTATCTACTGCATTGACGGGTAACGGAAAATTAAAGGCAATCAATAACATGATAAATACTAATGTAAATATTTTTTTCACAGTTATTATTCCTGTTCATGATCATAACTATTAGCCAGGGATTATTTTCTCATAAATTGGCGATCGCCTGCACTGTTATTCTTAAGACTACTAGCAAATCTAGAATGAAGTTGAGGTTCTGAGTATTTTAACTTCTATCTAAAGGAAGTAGCTACCATCAAATTCCCGCATCATAATATTCTTAGCAGATCGTGTTTAAAGAAGTTTATCCAAATTATCTAAATAGCAAGAATTAAAAATGGCTAATAATATCAAAGATCAAATTCAATCTGATTTGCAGCAAGCAAAAGCAACTGGTCAGTTAAGAACTGAACGTATTCGTGAGATTGTCAAATCAGCAGTTGCTCAAGTAGCTTCTGAGTTCAAAGAAGGTTCTCACGAAATTCGCACACTTGTCAAAGATGCAGTTTCCGCCGTAATTGAAAATCTGCAAGACAAAGGTACTGAATTAAAAGAAGAAGTGACAGCATCAATAGAAGGTGCTATTGAGGGAGTCAACACTAAAAGACATGAGGCTATAGTGAAAACTCAGTCAGAATTGCAAAGACTCCAAGCTCAAATAGATAGCGAAGAGGAAAAGATTCAACAGGATGTTGATGGCATTCTCGCAGAAATTGCTGAAACAGGGAAAGAAAGAACTGCTAATACGAAAAGTGCCATTGATTCTGCCATTGATGCCATCAAAGATAGTGAAGAAGCGGCACTATTAAAGAAACGCTACGCACAATTACAAGCACAACTAGCAATTGTGCGTGCTAATTTAGCTGCACGCTACGGTGGACGCGCTGACGAAGTCAAGCATTATTTAGAGGAAGCTAACAACTGGTATAATCAAGCTCGCCCCCAAGCTGAGGTTTTAGCTACACAGGTAGAGCAGAAGCGATCGCAGTTAGAACTTAAACTAGGTGAAGCTGGTACAGCTATAGCCAGAAAAGAACGTCAAATCAAACAAACATTGCGCGAATTATTACTAGCCACAGCAGATTTATTCAAAGATAAAGAGCCGAACAAACAAGATAAGGAAATAGTTCATAAATAGGTTGTTGACAATCTACTGAGTAATTTCCTATGTTAAAATCCCCGACTTTAAATAAGTCGGGGATTTCAATTCATACCCTACAATGACTCAAAATCTTAGTAAACTCCTCTCTCTGCGTTTAATTGTTCTTCACGTTTAGCAATTACCCAAATTGCATGAATACTACCAGGAAGCCAACCTAAAAGTGTCAGTAAAATATTAATCACTAAGGTCGGCCCTACTCCAACAGTTAGGAAAACACCTAATGGTGGTAGCACTAAACCCAGAATAAAACGTAATAATTTCATAAGTTTGTTGTTAAGTTTCAAGTGGTTTTACATTGTCTCTAACCAACCAAATTAGTTACCGCATCTGAGGAATTATCTTCTTATTTGGTTGACTAAGTTGAAGTGGAGGATTAGCTAGATGGTAATTCGCCTTTAGTATCCACATTAGGATTCAAAGCGAGATTTCTTTCAGCAAAATACTTGCTAATAAATGTATTAGCAAAAGATAAAACAACAGGCCCCAAAATAAAAGCAATCAGTCCGTGAACACTGAAACCAGGAACTAGCGCGGCTGCTAATGAAAAACAAATACCGTTAACTACTAGGGAAAATGCTCCCAGAGTTAAGAAATTGAGGGGTAAAGATAAGGTTGAGAGAACAGGTTTCACTGACCCATTAATTAGACCAATAACTAAAGCGGCAATTAATGCAGCCGGAAAATTAGCAATATTTACACCTGGTACAACTAAATCTACAATTAGTAGACTCAGTGCTGTAGCTAAGGTTATTAAAAAAGTTCCCAGCATTTCGTTACCTTATAGATTTAAAAATGATTTACGACTCCTTCTAGTATCTTTAATTGGTTAAATATATGCCATCTATTACTAGGCAGATTGAGTTTCTGCCAATGGGATGATTTATATGATTGATGTTGAGTATGCTTAAATTTTTGAGATGAGTTGTGAACTCTGCTAAATATTGTTTCACACCTCAAGCTGTGTTCGTTACTAGGCTTGAGGTGAGTATGATGGCACAGTCAATCTAAAATCTAAAATCTAAAATCTAAAATCTAAACTTGATTGACTGCTTTCATGGAAAGACTAATACGCCTTAATTTCTCATTCACTTCTAATACCCGCACTTTTACCACTTGTCCCACTTTGACTACTTTTTTCGGGTCATCAATAAATCTGTCAGCGAGTTGAGAGATATGTACTAAACCATCTTGGTGAACACCAATATCAACAAATGCGCCAAAGTTGGCGACATTAGTAACTATTCCCTCTAGTTCCATTCCCTCTTGTAAATCACTGATTTCTTTAATTCCTTCTTTAAAGGTGGCGTACTTAAATTCTGCACGGGGGTCTCTACCTGGTTTTTCTAATTCTTTGAGAATGTCCCGCAGTGTAGGTTCACCAACTTGCTCATTGACGTATTTCTTTAAGTTGGTCTTTTGCAGTTTTTCAGCAATTTGTGTGACTTGATTTAATGGTACATTTAAGTCAGAAGCGATCGCTTTCACTAGAGGATAACTTTCTGGATGCACGGCTGTATTATCTAAGGGGTTCTCTCCCCCACGAATACGCAAAAATCCAGCCGCTTGTTCAAAGGCTTTCGGCCCTAATTTCGCTACCTTCAATAACTGTTGGCGATTTTTAAACGCTCCGTGTTGATTGCGATAAGCCACAACATTATTAGCAATTGTGGGAGTAATGCCAGAAACAAAAGTTAATAATTCTTTAGAGGCTGTGTTTAAATCTACACCAACATAGTTCACACAACTTTCTACAGTCTCATCTAATTTCTTTTTCAATAACTTTTGATCTACATCATGCTGATATTGTCCCACACCAATTGATTTGGGGTCGATTTTGACTAATTCGGCTAGAGGGTCTTGTAACCGCCGACCAATACTAATAGCACCCCTGACTGTAATATCTAAATCAGGAAACTCTTCAATTGCCACTTTACTAGCAGAATATATAGATGCACCAGACTCATTAACTATGACCTTAATCGGTTTTCGGTCTAGTCTTTGTAAGACTTCCGTGACAAATTCATCTGTTTCACGAGAAGCAGTCCCATTACCAATGGCTATCAATTCAACTTTGTATTTTTCAATCAAATTTTTGAGAGTTTGTGCGGCTTTGTGGCGTTGTTCAACCGCTTGATGGGGAAATATCGCCTGATATTCTAAAAATTTACCAGTTTGTTCCAAAATTGCGACTTTACAACCAGTTCTAAATCCAGGATCTATGGCTAAAGTGGGTTTCATTCCCGCAGGTGCAGATAGTAATAGTTCGCGTAAATTAGCTTCAAAGGTTTTAATAGATTCTATATCTGCATAGGTTTTCTTTTCCGTCATCACTTCCCCGATAAGGGAATTTTTCATCAAGCGATTAAACGCATCTTTTAACATTGCTTGATAAAAATCGCGAATTCCACGCACTTTAGTTTTAATTTCCTGGGATTCTAGATAGGAGAGAACAAAATCTTCCTCAAAGCTAATATCAAAGCTTAATATTCCCTCAGCTTCGCCTCTGCATAAAGCCAACATATTATGAGGCGCGATATTTTTGACTTTAATTTGATAATTCCGGTACATTTCAAATTTAGTCGTACCTTCGGGATAATCATCTTTAATACGGGAGACGAAAACCCCATCTTCTAGGAAATATTCGCGAATATAAGCACGTAAATCCGCTTTTTCTGCTACTTCTTCCGCTAGGATATCAGCCGCACCTTTTAAAGCTTCATCGGCGGTTTTAATTCCGTTAGTTTCCGAAATATATTTTGCGGCTTCTTCTTCCCATGAGGCGGAAATAGGATTTTTGACATTTAAAGCTTTGATAAAATCCGCCAATGGCTGTAAACCTTTCTCTCTAGCGATAGTTGCACGGGTGCGGCGTTTTGGTCGATATGGTAGGTATAAATCCTCAAGTTCTGTTTTTTGTAAGCAAGATGAAATTTTGTTTTCTAACTCGTCGGTTAGTTTACCTTGTTCAGCGATCGCTTTTAAAATTACTGACTTTCTTTCCTCTAATTCTGATAAGTAAGTATACCTATCAGCCAGTTCCCGCAGTTGGATTTCATTCATTTCTCCAGTACGTTCTTTGCGGTAACGTGCAATGAAGGGAACTGTCGCACCCTCAGCCAAAAGTTCTAGCGCGTTTTCTACCTGTTGTGGTCTTAGTTCTAGTTCAGTGGCCAGTAGATGAGGAATGTTGAGCATTACGTATTTGAGGGAAAAATAAAGTCCTAGAGGTAATATGCTAAATCGTTGTGCCAGTAACAGCACTGAATGTTAAGCTAATTTACTATAAGTATTTTGTAAACTTCACAAAATACATAGTTATTTTAAGTAATGTATTGTAAGCTGATCTGCTAAGTTGTAATATTAACCACAAAGAGAAAAATAACTGTCATAAGTTTTATCAAAACTTCACATCTTCGCTGTAGAGGTAAGTAGAAATGCCCTTGTTTTTTTTGATTCCTCTGGCTACAGGTATAGCAACAGGATACATATCCCAAAAATGCCGCGATGAAACCGGCTATATTATCAGTCTGTTTACAATTCTGAGTCTGATTTTGAGCTTGATTTTAGCACCTTGGCAAATACAACTTTTTCTCCTGATTGCTGTTCTAGTCAGCACCAATAGATTTTTAAAACAAAAAAATTAAGAGTTCCTGAGAAAGACTAAAAAATTGCGATCGCTACAAATATAGTCTTTCTCCCAAAACTAGTAAAATATACCTAAAACTAAGAATTATCCCAGACTAAAGCATAGCTTCACTAACTAAGACCCCGTGCTTTCATCACTTCACACCGCAAATCAAAGTCAGTGCAGCACTCCCAATCAAAACTATTGCACCCTTGAAACTATGACATCCATAGGTTGCATAATTCATTTGGCAATCAAAACTTTCATTAGTGCTGAGTAGTGAGTGTTGAGTGCAACCCTATAGCAAAGCGGGAGGATTGAAATAAGGACGTATTTTCTCTTGCGCTACGGTTTCAAGCCAAAATTCCCCATCTAAAATCCCCAGTTAGTTCAAACTCACTTGAGATGGAAATTATACTAATTATGGCTGCTGACTTTTCACGTTATGTTGAAAAGTTAACGCAAAACCTAACCCCCAACCCCTTCCCTACTAGGGAAGGGGAGCAAGAATCAAAGCCTCTCTCCTTGCAGGGGAGAGGTTTGGAGAGGGGTTTTTTAGATCCCGTGAAAAGTCAGATTATGGCTGACTGTACAGGAGTAATGCTATTTTTTGTAAATCGCTCACAAAACCACCAACTGCATCAGTTATCTAATTCCCTATGCAAACACCAACGACAGAGAATTGGTCTAATCCCGATGGTACCAATGTATCTATGCTAGAGCAAATCACTCCTCTCATTCTGACTTATAATGAAACTCCCAATATTGGTCGCACCCTTGATTGCCTAACTTGGGCAAAAAAGATTATAGTTATTGATAGCTACAGCACTGATACAACCCTAGAAATTCTCAAATCCTATCCCCAAGTCCAGGTCTTTCAGCGTGAATTTGATACCCACGGCAAACAATGGAACTACGGTCTAGAGCAAGTCCATACTCCTTGGGTACTCTCCCTAGATGCAGATTATC
Organism: Nostoc sp. CENA543; assembly: GCF_002896875.1. Taxonomy (GTDB): domain Bacteria; phylum Cyanobacteriota; class Cyanobacteriia; order Cyanobacteriales; family Nostocaceae; genus Trichormus. The sequence goes on along the minus strand of NZ_CP023278.1, from coordinate 4,262,078 downwards.
TAGTCACAGATGATTTAGTCTCTGAAATTGCCACCTTACCAGTTGATGGGCAAATCGATGGCTACTTTGCTCAATTCAAATATTGTGTATTTGGTCAACCCGTTCGCAACACTAGAATTCTGCCTCCCCGTCAAGTCCTGTTTAAAAAAAGCAAAGCCATCTATATTGATGATGGACACACACAAGTTTTACAATTAACTGGTCAATCTACCTTACTATCTGCTTATATCTATCATGACGATCGCAAACCCTTCAGTAGATGGCTATGGGCGCAAGAACGCTACACAGTCCTAGAATCTAAAAAAATCTTAGCAACTCCCGTCAACGAATTAGACTGGGTAGACCGTATCCGCAGAAAAAAAGTTTTAGCCCCCTGGATGGTATTTATCTATTGCTTATTTGTTGAAGGCTGGATTTTTGACGGTTGGCGTGGTTGGTATTACGTTTTTCAACGCGTTTTAGCAGAGACTATCCTCGCCATACGGTTGATCGAAGCCGAAAACTTAAAAAATCATTAAAAAAATTCTTCTACCCTTAGTTTTGATAACAATCAATTAATGCGAGTTGCAACACACATCAACGATAATGCAGCCTCTGGGGAATTAGGGTTTATACCTGATAATCTTTGAGCTACGCGATACTTCCAAAAAGGCTTACCATAATCGCCCTGTAATGCAGCCGCACCCACCTGATGATTATGAGGGTAAACCTTAACCGCAAAACCCATAGGTTCTAGCATTTCGTAAAACATTTTTGATGTCACACCATCACAAGCTTTGTGGTGTACTTCTGTTGCTAAACCCCAAGATTGTTCCTCAGCAGTAGAATGTCCACCTCGTTTCATACATCGATATATTGGCAAGCGCAATTGCCATAATAGTGAACCTAAACCTTTAAACTGATAAGCACTTTTTTGCGGATCATGATCTGTAATTAAAATTCCACCAGGCTTTACTAACTTAGCTGCTTGCTTTAACACCTGAGCCATATTATCGCAATGGTGTAAACACGCATTCAACATAACAATATCAGCAAACCCAGACTTTAATGGTAAATTATGAGCATCTGCCAAAATGGCTGTATATCCCAGTTGAGAAGCTGTTTTCAACGCCCCCAAAGAAACATCTACACCAAGTAATAACTCTGGTTCACCACAAAACTCTTTTAAAGACGCATAGACATTTCCAGGGCCACAACCAATATCTACAACTATTTTGCCCTGCCAACTACCAATCACTTCTCTCCAAAGTTCAATAAACTTTTCATCTCTGTGACACGCTTCAAAGTAATTTAACCCCCATTCTGGATGCCCAAAATAGTAGCTGTTAGCCTGAATTGCAGGAGTTGGGTTGAAAATTTTGCAAACAATAACATCTTCATCACATCTTTCGATTTCTTCTGGATGGGCAAAATACTGAAAATAGTTTTTAATTGTTTGGGTCAACATAAAGTCTCTGATTACCTAACGGTATGTTTACTTAATTTATCTGTTGCCAACACGAATATATCAAATTGTTTTTGCAATTACCCATGCTTTATTGAAAATAAACAAGAATTTTATGTATAATCGTAGTTGACATTTGCACCCGACTATGTGTTTACAAAAAAAACATAAATGAGATTAATAATTTCATAAAGTAAATACCTCCATTGATAGATTGAATTATTGCATTACTCATACTTCACAGTTTTGTCGAAATCAAAAACAAAATAGTTAATTGAATTATCTTTAAAAAACCTAAAATAGAACGCAAATGCTACAAAAACAAGATTTACGCAATTATTATGCAGAGCAAATTTTAAATCAGCTCACAACATATAAATCAGTTTTAAAAGAAGAATTTGCCATTCCTGACAGGATCAATAGTTGCTATATAGACAATTTATTAAATGAAGACGAGGTTATTGAAATCTATAAAGCCTTTCCTAATAAAGAGGAATTATTACAGCTAAAAGATATCAGAGAACATAAATATGTAGGCATCCAATTGAATAAATATAATCCAATTCTGGAAGAGATAATTTATGCCTTCCAGGACAACAGAATTGTAGATTTAATCGCAGACATCACAGACTTTGAAAAACTCATGGCGGATGAATATCTGTATGCTGCCGGTTTTAGCCTAATGGAATACGGTTGCTTTCTCAATCCCCATTTGGATAATTCCCATGATAAAGATATTAAAAACTATCGAGTTCTGAACTTACTGTATTACGTAACTCCTGATTGGCAAGAAAGTTATGGTGGTAACTTAGAACTTTGGGATCGAGGGTTAAAACAACCTGCTAGAACTATCCACAGTAAATTTAATCGCCTAGTGATTATGGTGACAAATCGAACTTCTTTACACTCTGTTAGTCCGATTAATCATCACGGCCGGCGTTGTTGTGTATCCAACTATTACTTCTCGCCAACACCAGCCACACCTGAAAAATATTATCACGTCACTTCTTTTCGGGGTCGTCCAGAACAACAACTCAGAGATGTCGTCTTACGAGGAGACGCTACTTTACGGAATATAGTGCGGAAGATTTTTAAAAATAAACTCAAAAAACCTCACTTCTATAGAAAATAACTCTGACTGCTATAAAACCAGAGTCGTGAGCATGGAGTATAAAATAATACAATCTTTTTGCGTATTAGCTGTCACAGATGTCTAGTTGATGAAATAGATAAGAGTTCGCATAGCTATCTGTCAAGAGCAAATGTACTTCCCGTACTTACTTCCAGAGGATTTCAGGAAAGAATACATCATTAATTCTAATTTTCTTTAGATTGTCTTTATATTTTATTCACAAATGAGCTATTATTGTTATGCCAAAACAGCTGAAATGTGTTGAGGAGCATTGTGAATGATTTCGACAAAACGATTTATGGCATCCTAGAGTCCAATCATCAAGCTGCCAATTGCCAAAACCTCAGTTGCTGAAAAAAGCAAAATCATTTTTGTTTGGAATTGTGCCAAAACTAATGAGTACCTGCTTAATCAAAAAGTGTCAAATCTTAAATTTATCTCGTCGTTATTAAGCTTTTATAAGTATTAATACGCTGATAAATTAGTAAATTAGTCTTCTTTCTCATACGTAATAATGTCAGTTGACATATATTTTTGTAAGTGTATTAGTAGATTAAAGACAACAATTTGATTAACGAATTACTCAGTAGTAGATACTTCTTTATCTGGTCTTTATCTAAGGACAAAACCATACACAGACATCATCTTTTCCAACTTGATATTCCTTTTATATGGAAGTTAGAGTTGGATTAAAACTTTACAAGTCAAAACTTAGTAAAGATTGCTGAATCTAAGCCAAATGAAAGCTTAAATTTATAAGCTATTTGGCTGGGTTCTGTGCTGTTTGTTGAAAAGATTTCCCTATTTTCCAGTCCCTTACAACTCGTGCTAGAAAACATGAATATTCGTCACCAGCTAGGTTTAGCACTTTCCAGAAGAAAGTTTCAACGCCTACTTTTGTATGGATTAACAGGATTAACAGTATCAATTTTATCAAGTTCTACATTTAGCCCTGTAGTATGCGCGCAATCAGTCGCATCGTCCTTATTTAGTTGGAAGAATGTGAATATTCAGGGCATGGGCTATGTAACTGGTTTGGTCATCTCGCCGTTATCACCCTATGATGTCTACATTCGCACAGATGTTGGTGGTCTCTATCGATTTGACTTTGCCAACAATAGATGGCTCCCTCTAATGGATAAGTTTGATTCCAACTTTTCTGGAGGCGGAATTGGAGTAGAAAGTATCGCCATTGATCCTAAAAACTCAAAAAGGGTCTATGCAGTGGTTAATCGGAGCAATTCGACATACCAAGAATATGGCATGACGAAGTATAACTTTTCTGCGGAGGTGATGGTTTCCAATGATAGAGGAGTCACTTGGCAAACAACCGGTCTAGGGAGCAAAAATGTATTCGTTGGACCTAACCAAGATTACCGTACAGATACAGGTGAGAGGTTAGCAGTTGACCCCAACAATTCAGGCGTAATTTATTTTGCTTCTCGCAGAAATGGCCTTTGGAAAAAAACCTCTTCAACAACATGGACTCAAGTATCAGGTGGATTACCCGCTCCTAGTAGCCTGCCAAAATATAAAAATGTTGATGGTTCTGACAACCCTAACATTCCAGGTTTTACTTTTGTAGCCTTTGACAAAACTAGTGGTACATCAACTCAACCCAGCCAAAAAATATATGTAGGAGTTCATGGCAGTGGTGTTTGGTGCAGCACTAACGGTGGTGTATCTTGGACTAATATTGGTGGAGGTAGAAGCCCAGGACGTGCTGTAGTCGCGTCTGATGGAACTTTGTATGTTAGTTCTACTAATTGGGATACTAATACTGGTTCTGTTCAAAAATACAAAAATGGTACATGGTCTAATATCACCCCTGATGGTACTAGTAGAACTTATGCGGCTGTGATGGTGCAAAGAGATCAGCCAAACACAGTTATGGCAATTTCTGATCGATATGTATATCGCTCAACCAATGGTGGTAGTAACTGGACTAAGCAAACTATGTATATGGGTGCTTATGATCCTAACTATCCCCAAGATCCAGTCAATGCCTCTGCTCCTCCGTACTATCAGTCGCATGCTGGCACGATGGGATCTTCAATAACCATTGATCCCAGTAATGCCAAACAAGTTTGGTGGACAAATGGCTTTGGAGTCGCACGCACTGACGATGTAACTGTTACTAACCCGACTTACAAATGGTTGATGAACAATTTGGAAGAACTGGATTCTAACATGGTGCGCGTTCCGCCCAAGCCCAAAGCATTGGGAGGAGCTGATCTATTGAGTGCGGTACAGGATATGATTGGCTTCCGTCATGAAGACCGCAATCAAGTACCAACTGCTCATTTTAATCCTACCAATATACCTGTCAACCCAGCATATACGTGGGCAAATCCTGATTGGCGCGTTTATCCATCACCGTTTCCCCACGTTTCTGGTGCTACAGGTTTGGACTACTCTTATAAGAATCCCGACTATGCAGCATTCGTAGGTTTCCACCAATGGCAGGGTTTTTGGCCTATACATGGCATAACTCAAGATAATGGTCGAACTTGGCGAGCTTTTGATTCTGTTCCTTCGGAGACGATGTGGAAGTGGGACAAATCTGGACAAGAACTAGTGACACCAGTGGGAGGTCAAATAGCTATGTCCCCAACCAACCCACAAAATATGGTTTGGGCTCCTAGTTGGGGAACTTGGCCACACTATACTACTGACGGGGGTAGAACTTGGAAGCTGACCTATAACATAGATCATCCGCCAGCACCTGTGCCTTATGATCCTTACAACAATGATCACACACATTACACCGCATTACCCAAGTCTTGGCCTAATACTATCTCTCCCTGGTTAAGCAGCTATATATTAGCAGCAGACCGTCAAGACCCACAAGGAAAGACATTCTATTACTATGACGGTTGGACATTTTATTACAGTGTAGATGGTGGTGCTAATTGGAGAAAGGGAGCATCTGGAACTCTTCCTACATGGAAGATTCGTCCCACAATAGTTCCCAATCCTACAAAAACAGGCGATGTATGGATGAGTTTTGCTCGCAATCCGCAAGAAGGCACCGGAAATAAATTATATCGTTCTACAGATGGTGGCAAAACTTTTGCGACGATCCCATCAGTAGATAGTTGTGAGTACATAACTTTTGGCAAAGGCTCTTCTGACACCAACCCTAACATCTATATTTTCGGTCGTGTTGGTGGTGCGACTAAAGACACTATGTACAAGTCTGAAAATATGGGACAAAGCTGGATTCAGATTAGCGATCCGAATGTGTTGCAATTCCCTGGAATTACTCATATGGAAGGGGATATGCGATCGCCTAATCTAGTCTATGTAGCACTGACAGGTCGTGGTTTGATGATGGGAGAGACAACTGTACCTTAAGAATAATCAACCAAGTCCAATACCTGCTTGCAAGTAGTGGATTTGGACAAGAGAAAAACAGTACCTTTGGAATTGCCAGTTCGATTTTTGAATAGCTTCTCTATAGAGGTAGACTACTGAGTATAAAAGTTTGGTAGTCTACTTCTATATTGACTAATTTGAGCCAAAATATATTCTAGATTAACCCTTGAATGGGTGTTCCAAATCCTAAAGAATATCTGATGATAATAAATAGACTCAAAATAACTATAAAAAAGCCAGTCATGAGTATATCTTGAGATATACCAAGTAGTTCTTCTTTGTGTAGTCCAAAAATACTGACTATATATAGTGGTGAATCACTCAGTGCAATCAAAATAATTGCACCAACTGTACCAAAATGGAAAAATGCTAAGGGTAATCCCACAAGAATCATCAAAAATCCCGCTAGATTACTTTGGGCTGAATAAACAGCTTTGCCAACTGCTAATAGTGCAGGGTTCATACTATGAAATAACACCGAAATCCAAATACCAGAGCATAAGATAGGCATCATCCAAGTAGCTTCTTTATACCTTTTGTCATAAAGTGATGCAATTACTTGATCCCCAGTAGTCACTAAAATAGCCAAAACAATAGCAAACCCCAGTAATATAAACTGACGTTGTTGAAGAACTTTACTTCGTAAGACTGGGCGTGGTAAGTCAACTTGACTGGAAATGGCTGGAAAAATCACTCTATGGCTGAGAGTCTTAATGATTTCACGAGGAATACTTGCTAGAGAATAGGCTACTGTGTAAACACCTAACATTCCAAATGAAAGTAATTTGCCCAGAATTAAGCGATCGGCTTGCTCATTTAAAAATGCCATACCTGATGCTAAAAACATCCATTTACCAAAAGATAAGATTTCATCAGCTGCATTTTGGTCCCAGGCAAAACGATTGACTTTCCCTGGTATCAAAAAATAGCTGCCACTCATGTAATATACTGAACCCAAAACTACGCCCATAGCTAAAGCTGTGATATTGCGTTGCCAATAAGCCAAAATAATCAAGGTCAATAGTCCCAGTATTTGTAATATGAGATTAAACAAGGTATATTTAGCTAAATCTATGCGTCGCTGAAGAGTATGTGTATTAGTAGAAGCAAATCCGTCAATAACTGAAGATAATCCGACTACAGGAATTAACCACAGTAGACGCTCATCATTATAAAACCTAGCCATTGGCCAGGTCAACAGCAAGCAAAATAACCAAATAGCAAAACCACGGATTATTGCTAATGTCCAAGCTGTGTTTAGGAACACTTGCTCATCGCCACGCTTACTATTAACAATAACTTGAGAAATGCCGATGTCTGAAAAGAGTTCTATACCAACTCTTAAGGTATTCACTACAGCCATCAAACCAAATAACTCTGGTATGAGCAGGCGGGTTAAAATTAAGTTGCTACCGAAGCGCAAGATTTGGCTGCTTCCATATCCTGCTATTGTCCAAATTGTTCCACGAATAACAAGCTTCTTTAAAGATGTCATATCTATATTGATTTTTCTATATTGCAGTCTTCTAAATAACGGTTAGGTTACACCAATTCAATGTAAGAACTCAGGTGTCTATACCAGTTTGATATTTTTTTAAATCTTTAACTCTGCTAACCTACGAAAATATCACGCTGTTATTGCAAAGTAAAGTAAATCATTATGTGTCATTAAGAATACACATGTTTTATACATATACTTAAATATTTTATTAAAATTATCATAAAGATTATTTATTATCTTTATGATGTCTGCGGCGAGAATGTACATTATAAGTGTTGAAATATTGTGTCACATTGGACAGTCATAACTTATGCCATACAATCTTTCTAGGTATTTTGCCTCTCACAAACTATTGAGGTACGCTATGGAGAATAATTAATAATTACTGTTATTAACTCGTCAATAGTAAATCAATGTATGATTACGCCATACTACAGCCTTGAATATTATGAAAATCGAAGCTGATACGTTAAATTAAAATTTTCATGAGTGAATTTTGAGTTGGCATGGGTTGGTAATAAGTTTAGGCATTAAGAGAAGAAAAGCTTAAATTAGAGAGTGCATATTCGTTGTAACTTTAAATACACTCAAAAGCTGAAAATCGCATTATTCAGAAGTTCCCTTGCTTTGATTTCAAGCAACTACTGGAATTCGGAACAAGTCCCATAGACGCACATGGCTCTGGCTCTACTTCATGTACCCCCGAAACTGTGGACAGCAGGAAGCAACTAAGTCACCTCAAGAGTCAACAATCTCTGGCTACTTTAGAAGACGTATAAACCTTGGCTAGCTTCGTTTGATCTTGGAGTAGCGTATGCTCGTGACAAATATTAAAAGAAAGACAAGTAACTAATGAGTGCAAAAATGTCAAGACAACCACTAGATTTTCAGTCAAAATCCTGGTTCAAATTATTTAGTTATTCATAACATATGGCATATGAAACCGTTCAACATTAGAGAGGTAGTTCAGCTATGAAATTATTGATTACGGGTGCATCTGGTTTTTTAGGGCAATATGTTGTCCTAGCAGCATTACAACGTGGGCATCAAGTGTGTGCGGTGATCAGACCAAGCACTAACGAGAGACGTTTACTTTGGTATGGTCATCCGGCAGTAGAAGTGACTTGTCTAGATTTGACTCAACAAAATGTTTTGTCAGATGTCTTAAAAGGGATTGATGCGGTGATCCACTTAGTAGCATCGAAAACTGGAGATTTTGACACCCAGTATGCTAACACCGTTGCTGCAACACAGACTTTACTAGAAGAGATAGCAGATTATCAAGTATTGAGATTAGTAGCAATCAGCACTTTCTCAGTGTATGACTACATCAATATACCATCTGGTGCAACTGTTGATGAAACTTCCTTGATTGTCAAGGAATCAAAACATCGCGATGTCTATACACAAGTCAAGCTACTTCAAGAAAATCTGTTTCGTAGGTTTGAAGAGGAAAATAAGGGACAAGTCACAATTATCCGTCCGGGAATGATTTATGGGCGAGATCATTTATGGAATGCGCTTTTGGGGTTGAAGGTGAGCGATCACCTGTGGTTGCGAATTGGCGGTAATGCTCAAATTCCTTTGACTTACGTGGAAAACTGTGCGGAGGCAATTGTTTTAGCTGTGGAGTGCAATCAAACAATTGGTGAAACAATCAATATTGTTGATGACGATTTACCAACTCAAAAGGTTTATGCTGATAAAATAAGTCGGCTTATGCCACAGTCGCCATACACTATCCCCATAAACTGGACAGCAATGCGACTATTAACTCAACTGATTTGGTTGTGTAATCAATCATTGTTGTCAGGTAAAATCAGACTACCAGGTATTCTGATACCTGAAAGATTGCATGCGCGATTTAAGCCATTAACATACACTAACGCCCGCGCCCGGCAACTACTCAACTGGCAGCCGAAATATGCACTCGACACTGCCCTTAAACGCAGTTGTAGTAACGTCGAATTACCGAATTTGCAGTGTAATTTGACTCTAGAATCTTCTAGCCTGCCCACTCAATCGTTAAAATAGCAATTAATAATTATTTCTCTATGCGTATTGCCTACCTTACAGGAGAATATCCCAGGGCAACAGATACATTCATTCAAAGGGAAGTAGCAGCCCTCAGAGAATTGGGTATGGACGTACACACATTTTCTGTGCGTCGGACTGGGGATGAACATATAGTTGGAGCAGAACAACAGAGAGAGCGCGATCGCACATTTTACATTTTGCCTGTAAATCCTATCCGTTTATTGCTAGCCCATAGCAATCTGTTGATTAGTTCCCCCGTGAGATATCTAGGGGCATTGAAATTAGCATGGAAAACCCGTCAACATGGTTTGCGTGGCACACTCTATCAACTGTTTTACTTTATAGAAGCTGGTATTCTCGCCAGAGAAATTCATCAACAGCAAATTATCCACCTACATAACCACTTTGGTGATTCAAGTTGTAGTGTGGCTATGCTGGCTGCGGAATTGGGTGGGTTTAGTTTTAGTTTTACGATGCACGGCCCTTACATATTTTTTGAACCACATAAATGGCGGCTTGACGAAAAAATCAATAGGGCGTTGTTTGTGGCTTGCATCAGCCATTACTGTCGTAGTCAAGGGATGATCTTTGCCTCGGCTGACAAATGGCAAAAAATGCACATCATTCACTGTGGTGTAGATCCTGCCTTGTTCAACATAGTGAACCATAATCAGTCAAGGAAAAGCTTACTGTATGTAGGACGGTTGGCTGTAGTCAAGGGATTACCAATTCTGTTAGAAAGTCTAGCAATTTCGCGGCGATCGCACCCTGATGTGTTACTAACAGTGGTCGGTGATGGCCCAGATCGCTCTAATTTAGAACAAATGACGGAAAAACTGGGGTTGAGCAACAATGTCAAATTTGTGGGCTATCAATCCCAGACTGAAGTACGCCAATATATGCAACAAGCAGATATCTTCATTATGTCTAGCTTCGCTGAAGGTGTACCTGTAGTCTTGATGGAAGCAATGGCTGCGGGTGTACCTGTGGTAGCCACACAGATTGCTGGTGTGAGTGAGTTAGTTGAGAATGGGGTAAGTGGGTATCTTGTTCCACCAGGCGATCCCGTTACTTTAGCATATCGTATAGACCAATTATTTCAAGATGTTCAATTGCGAATAGCTTTTGGTAAAGCTGGGAGAGCAAAAGTAGAACAGGAGTTTAACATCCACCTTGAGGCTACGCGTTTGTACAGTGTGATGAAAAATGCTCTGTCAGATTAATGTTGAATTGCTTAATAGCAATTCAACATTAATGATGTTATTTATGTGTCTGATTAGGGCTAGAGTCTAGCCCTTTCAGCATAAATAACTAAAGTTAACAAGATTTTAGATTTTAATTTGAACAACCCAACATCTAAAATTGCAAAATAAGCAGTAAATATTGTTTAAGTCTATTTTAGATTGATAATTTTGCTAAGTCAATTAGTTTTTCCATTAACAAGTTTTAGTGTAAAAACAGATTCAAAACTTAGTTTTGAGCATGTTAAATCTATTAAGATAGGAATGTATATACCTATAATAGTTCCTAATACCAGATGGGTGATTGGTTCTACAAAATTAAAAAAGTGTTGTAAGATAATACGGAAAACAGATGCTGCTAGAGTGTGAGCAACAAAAATCCCTAAAGACAATTTCCCCCAAGTATGTAAAAATTTCAGCACATTTAGCTTATCTAACACAGATGCTAAAAGCACTGATGCACAAATACCAATTACTGCAATTAGGGGAATAGCAACTATATTTTGAGTAACCTGGAAGTATGCCACCCAACCTACTATTGTATATCCGAATAACGAAAAATATATAGAAATGAGAGGCCTTATTTTCATAAGAAATGATGTTAAATCTATCACACTTATGACTGCACCTAATGCAAAGTAAATTGCGTGGTTACGAAACAAATACAATATTCCCCAAGAACCAAAATCAATATTGAAAACTTGGCATATGTAAAGAATAACTGCAAATATAAAGAAGAAAAATGGCTTTAGTTTTAAATGATAAAATATAGCATAAATAATTACTATGGCAAATAAGGTATATAGAAACCAAAATTGTAAAAGTGGTTCATAAATAATCTTCCAAATATTGAGGATAGAAAAATTGTTATTGGCATATCTAGAACCGATTGCTTGAAATATACCTTGAATCAATGACCAGAGAAAGTATGGGTAGGCAATTGTACAGAGTTTTCCTATAAAAAAATCTCCAAAAGGTTTATTTAATGAACGTTGGATAAACAAACCTGATATAAAAAAGAACAAAGGCATATGGAAAGCATATATCCAATTATCAACAAAGCTCAGTAGTCCTGATGGTTCGAGAATTGAACTATTGATTAATCCCCGCAGGATGTGTCCCACTACTACTAGAAATATGCCAATGCCTTTAGCATAATCGACCCAACTTAATCGGGCTTTTGTCTTGAACAAAGAAACTATTGAGGAAGATTCTGTGGAATTCATAAAAAAGCAATTTTTATTTTGTATTAGTATTTTCCAATGGAAATGACCATCAATGATAACTTCGTAAATAATAAATTTGTTCAAAAATATACATACATTACTTAGCCCAAGGCATAGGTTCAATTGTCTCAAAGGAAGTTGTCATTTTATAAGTGCAGCCTGTCTCTAGGGAGTTATGTATTGCTAAAACCAGCTCATTGTTATGCAGAGAAAACGCTGTGGAAAGCCGACAAGGTCTGTCATTAACTATCGCTTCTGCCATTTCTGCCACACCACGACAAAAATCCATTTGCTGCGCGCCTCTGTATCCTAATTTGGGAGCTTTTTTCACTAGTGGATAGCGTTGTTTCCAAACCCCCTCTAGTCTTTTTCTGCCAATATTGATGCTGCGTCTGATGTATACTGGTGTTCCATAAAACCAAGAGTCATGAATGCCAAGTATACCGCGATCGCCAATAATTCTTAATGAGTGGTCATGGGGAGCAACGATACTACAAGTTAATCTAGCAACTACGCCAGAGGCAAATTTAATACAGGCGACAGAAAAGTCTGGTGCATTAATATCTAGAGGAACATCAGTTTGTTTATCTGGAATCAAGCAAGATGAAAAGGCTGTGACTGTTTCTGCCGGGCCGAAAAATGCAGTCAGCCATGTAACATAATAACCAGCGTGTTCTAAGGTACAGCCTACTTCAAATTCGTCCTTGTAAGGCCAAGGAATACCTGATTCGCTGACCCATTTTTGATAAGGCATCTGATGAATGAGTCCATCATCCATTTCTGCATAGACTAGTCGGACTGTTCCTAATTGATTTTCCCGTAAAGCCTTCCAGATTGTCTGCGCTGTTTCGCCCAGAAGACTACATGGTGCGGAAGAAAGATACAGTCCTTTTTGCTGCGCTAATGTAGCCAATTCTTCTGCTTGCCACATCTCCATTGCTAGTGGCTTTTCCGAGTAAACGTGCTTACCTGCTTTTAAACAAGCTAGAGAAACTGAGTAATGACTGCTAGGATTGGTTAAGTTCAAAACTATATCGACTCGATCATCATCCAGCAGTTCTTCTAAGGAATTATAAATGTGAGAAATTCCATGATAGGTGGCAAAGTTAGAAGCGCGATCGCAATTCCGATCCATCACTCCCACTAATTGTATTCCTGAATGCAGGGGCAAGGTTTTCAGATAGTAGTCAGCTACAAATCCACAACCAACAATGGCAATTGATTTTATGGACTTTTTTTTCTCATTGTCTGTTTTTGCAGACTTCTGTAAGGAGTAGGTTTGAGACATTTGATAATTTATCCTGGCACTGGAATTTATACTTAGGGTATCACTTTTCGCAAAGTTAGCGACTCAGTGTTCAATTTATTTGAAACTACTCTAGTATTAAAATTATTTCAATTCTTGATTACTTAAGTTAGAACTGCCTTAGCATAGTTATAAACAATTCTAGGAGCGCAAGATAACCAAAACTCCCACGAGGATTGATTTATATACTCTCGTGATTCTGTTATTTTATAAGCTTTAGCAAAACCATCTTTGGCAACCATTCTGCCCAATGAATGAGCAAAGAGTCTATCTGCAAACGGTTTTGTTTCAGGAAACTTTTGTTTTAAGTAATAGGAAGTTTTAATATTTGTCTCTGCATTGATATACTCTAAGTCTGGTCTAAATTCAAATAAATTAGAACCATGAATACGGTGTACTGCTAGTTTTTCTGGTAATAATATTCCAGAACCTAGATAAGTAGCTGCCAGTCGTAAAAAGTTATCAGCTGATATTCTCATATTTTCTGGCATAGGCAAAATTTTGTCTAATATATTGCGTCTAAAGCATAATCCGCTAGTTGCTGGCATCCAACATAGACTATTACCCTTTAAAAGGTCATCACGAAAATTAGTCAACTTAAACTCAGACAAACATTGGTTTTCTGCTCTTTCTACAGAATTTCCATTTTGATCTAAATCATCTAGTTCGTGAAAAATCCAACCCGCAGCAGGATATTGTCTAAAAATATCAACTATGTGACCAACCTTATCTACATAATAGTAATCATCGGCATCAAGAAAACAAATTATTTCTCCATGACTGGCACTAAAACCAGCATTAAAAGCCGAAGCTTGTCCACCATTTTTTTTAAATACGGAGATAACTTTTTCCCCATAACATCTAATAACTTCCTGAGAATTATCTTTAGAACCATCATCAACTACAACAATTTCTACAGGGGAATAATTTTGATTCAAGACACTCTCAATAGCTTCAGGTAAAAACCGTTCATAATTATAATTATTGATTAGAATACTAACTAGAGGTTGTTCATTCATAGTTTTTGCCTTTATATACGGTTGCATATTTACTTTTTTGAGATGATATTTGCAAAAATTAATTTCCTAAGCTTATTTACCTTAGTAGGTTATATAGTTAAGGCTTGCTCTTATTACACTTGCTTTATTGGCATATTTTCCCACGAATGATTCTATTTTCCTACTGATTTAAATCTATCGTTGGATATCTATATAGTTATAGTATCGATATTTTTAAATGAATCATTATTCAACCTATATTTTTATTATTTATAATATAAGTATTTTCTATATTGATTCATAAGAAGAATCTACTTCTCTGAAATTTAGGTGCTGTGCAGAAATACAGCATGACTCATAGACACTATTGAAGCCTGAATTTACATAAGGCTAAAGATTTACTTAATAACATTTTTTTGTCTGCTTGAAAGATAATACATATCAATAGAGTTTCAATAGAATTACCAATAACTTTACGTAATTTTTATCAAAACGTAAATATAATTTTATATAATTTATGGATACCAATCTGTAAATTTTCCAAAGTTCCGTCTGTTTCCCAAGATTGTTGCCATCTGTGCGTTGCAATTTTTGATGCCCAAATTTCTCCAGTGGGAGCATACACCAACAACATTCTGTTATCAATATATACAATAAGGTGTTAAGTATATATTGAAATGGTGCATGAGTTATTCCCCGTACTTTCTTTTCTGGTTCCTTTGGTAATATATATTCAAACAGCTTCCACTCTGAGTCACTTAACCCTTCAAATCTCGCCTCCATAGCCGCCTGATAAAACTTAACCTAATTTTTTTCTCAAAAGTCACATATTGAGTGACTGACAAATTAAAAAATATTCAATCTATAGGGTACTTCAGTTAGATAGGCCTAGAAAATCTTCAGATATCTTCAGAAATTAGGCAAACAAAAATGATCTAAAAGGATGTGAAAGTCTTGATTCACTCTATGGGAAATATATGAATTGCCCTTACATTTGATACTCCATTAGCAAGAGATAATCTGCTTAAAAGTATTTATTGATACTAGTATTTAGTGTTTACAGGATATAGGTTAAAGAATTCATAAAGGATAACTTATCTAAATTAAAGAATTTATAAAACCTAGTAAGAATTCTGATTAATTTTACAGATTTAGCTTTATATAACTATAAAAGGGGTTAAACAAAATACTGTTAATAAATTACACTCAAATAATTTTGAATGATGAATGAAATGAAGGATAATCAAGGTAATTATTTAGTAAAAGTACCATATATGTACTTTGCAAATTCCTTAATTAACACTGACAAGTAAGTCCTACTAGTGGAACAGTTTTATTATCTCTAGTAATTCCTACTTACAAAGAAAGTGAAAATATAGAGAATGTTATCAGTATATTAAGCCAAGCATCATATAATTTGCTTGAAAAATAATACATTCAGGCAATAAATGAGAGTGAATGATATAGTGATTGCCCGATAGATTGGTACATCAATTTTAAATAAATACAGATAGCCAAAGTCTTTAAATGCTGTCCATTGTTACTTGCTATATCAGAATTTTTATTAAAATATCTCTCTAATATTGACCTGATGATAACTACTCCCTAAATCGGCAAAAATTAGGATATTGATTACAGGTAAAAAATGACATATTTAAATTTACCAAAATTTAGTTTTTCCATCTTTAATCAATCTATTTTTTCTAGAATACTATGCTTTTTAATTTCTATACTCTTAGTTTTAGGAATATTTTTTAGATGCTCTAATATAGCCGATAAAGTTTATTGGACAGATGAGACATTTACGTCTTTACAACTGTCTGGTTATCTGCAATCAGAAGTATCTGAACAACTACTTGATGGCAGGGAGATTGATGTTAATGACATTAAAAAATATCAATATCCCGAACTTAATTCACACAAAAATATTTCAGATACTATTAAAGGAATCATATCATTTGAGCCACAACATACACCATTATATTTTATCATTGCTAGGTATTGGGTTCAGTGCTTTGGAGATTCTGTAACTGCGATTCGTAGTCTATCTGTTTTAGCAAGTATATTAGCATTGCCAATGATGTATTGGTTATGCTTAGAGATTTTTCAAAACATTTATATAGCCTACTTTTCAGTAGCTTTTTTGGCTGTATCACCATTCCACATTTTGTATTCACAAGAAGCTAGACCATTCAGTTTTTGGATAACAGTAATATTATTTAGTAGTGCTGCTCTTCTACAGGCACAAAGAAGCAATACAGCTAGAAGTTGGATAATTTACAGTTTAAGTGTATCCATAGGTTTGTGGTCATTTTTACTTTCTATTCTGGTTTATGCAGCCCATACATTTTATATATTGGTTTCAGAACGTTTCCGATGGAATCGAAAAATCATCGCCTATCTGATTTCTCTGAGCTTTGGTTGTTTAACTTTTGTTCCATGGATAGTTGTTTTAATCATTCATAGAGATAGAGCGCGTAATTATGCTTTAGTTCCCGCCGCATATTTGACCCTCATTAAAGCATGGATTAGAAATATTAGTTTGTTTTTTGCAGATTTTAGCTTAAATGACAGTAGCCCCCAAATTTATCTTGTTGTTTTTACTCTAGTTCTGCTGATAGTTATTGTCTTGGTTACCTATTCCATTTATTTCCTAGTCAGAAATTATCAACAGCAGAATAATTTATTTGTATTATCTCTGTTGTTAGTTCCAGCAGTCATAACAATTTTTGCAGATTTTTTATTCAAGTCTCAGTTTTCATCAAGCGCCCGATATCTAATTCCCACTTATTTGGGAATGCAGATTGCAGTTATTTACATGCTTTTCCAAAAAATAGCTG
This sequence comes from Nostoc sp. CENA543, assembly GCF_002896875.1. Lineage (GTDB taxonomy): Bacteria > Cyanobacteriota > Cyanobacteriia > Cyanobacteriales > Nostocaceae > Trichormus. The sequence goes on along the minus strand of NZ_CP023278.1, from coordinate 4,244,975 downwards.
GTCATCAACCAGCTAAATTTCCATCCCAAAAGCAGTGGTATTTTTTAACTGTACTTCTCATATCCATTTCAGTTTCCTCTTGTGTAACTTTAGTAAATTCTCATCAATGGTGGTTAAAAGGTACAGATAATTATCATCATCAAATCGCTAAAATTATTAACTCTTCCTCTGAGCCACTAGTAGTTAGTGACGATTTTTTCATCAGAATTTTTTCTCTCAGCCACGAACTAAGGAAGGATGTTAAATTACAGTTGATGGTGGAACCCGATAAAGAACCTGATAAATGGCGTATTCCGCAAATCTCAGAGCAATATAGAAATGTATTTGTTTATAATCCATCCGAGAAGATGAAAAACAGTTTGCAAGAACAAGGAAATCTAATTTCTGTTTATTCAGTCTTCGATAAATATGGTTCCAAAGCACAACGGCAACAAAAGGTTCTTCTTTGGAAATTCATTAAGAAAAGCCCTGAGCTAATTCCAACTAGAGGAAAATAGTTATAGTAAAATCACCGAAAAGTAGGAATGGGGAAGCTGGGGAGGCAGCCTGGAAATAATTTGAGAGAACTGACTAGACCGCATCTACTTGGAACCTATTTTACTAAATACCAGCAATATGACCTGCTGTTGATGATGGTAAGTTATATCAGGTTATACCTGGGCGATTTGAAAGATTGAGCAAACTACAATGGAGTCTATTGGAAGATATATTACCCAAGGAAGTATAAAAGCGCGCTCGCGGAATGCCTCATTCGGCATTTCGCTACGTATTTAATACATTACTGTCTATATTTAGACATCTCCAGAAATGAGGTTTTAATTTTTAATCTAGACAATTGATACAGGCTGGCGTTGGTGTGATGTTCCCACCGGAGAAATATGAGTATCAAAAGGGGCGGCGCACAGATGGCTACAACATTGGCAAAAAGACGGAACATTAGATAAATTACAAGAACCTTTATTAGCTATTGCAAAAGAAAACATTTTAAATTACTGTTGCAGTTAAAATTAATTACGATTTTTTGGTGCAATAGATAATGAGATAGCTATTGTCAAAAACAAAACCCAGTAGATATTAGCTAAACGTAGCAAATAGCTTTCTGTAATATTATTCATTGCTAGAAACATCAGAAAAGCAAGAGGCCAAATATCTTCCTGGTTTTTACTGGCATAAGCCATTTTGAGTGAGCGCATATAGGTTTTGACGAAACTAAATAGAAACAGTAAAAAACCTATAAAACCTACATCTAGCATTAAATCAATAAAACCATTATGAGCATGGGGAGGACGAAACCAAGAAGAAAGTTCTCTACCAGCAGCAAAAGCATAGGGACTCTGTGGATCCCAAAATGCTCCTCTCCCAAAACCCAGTAATGGTCTTTCTAATAATTGTGATAGTACATAATTCCATATTACTGTTCTTCCAGTTAGTGTAGGATCTTTGCCCAGACCATCTAACAGATCTACCCATTGAGTTAGGACAAATGCGCCCACACAGCCAAAAATAAGAATAGCAATGTCCACATATACAACGCTGATTTTTCCTTGCCATCTAAATTTTTTATATAGCAGCAAAATAAATATTAGTAAGAAAGAAAGTACAAGAGAAGTCTTAGAAGTAGATAGCAACATCATTACAATAGAAACACAATAACCTGCTAACTTGTATAGTTTATAAATTGGTTTTTCTACAGGTAGTGAGAAAAATAATAAAGAACTTAACACCATCATGCTGCCAAAAGTATTTTTATAGTCGTAGATGCCTTTCCATGCTCCTGGATGATCTGATCCATGTATACCAATGCTAGGAAAAGCAACAGCATATAAAATACTTAAGACAATTCCTATGCTGAATGTAACAGTAATGAATTTTACCTGTTCTTTCACGCTAAATCTTATAGAAAAATATAGCGCAAACATAGTCATTTGAAAAACTTCTCGTAAGTCTTTCAGCGTAGATACTGGGTACAGTGACCAGAGAAAAGAACAGATAATTATAATTGTCAATACAGAAAGTACAATATTTCGACGTATTGCATATACAACTTTTCTTCTTTCAATATAAATTGCTATTCCACTAATTCCCAATATTAAATATCTGATCAAAGTTATTATAGCGGCAGATGAGAAGATGGTACCTAAAGCTCCCGTGAAAAAAGTTAAACTTAAAATGACGAAATATATCTCAGATGTAGCTAAAAATTTTCTCATGATTGAATATTTAGGTGTATACTGATTTACAACTTATGTAAATATCGGGATCTAAACTTATGAAAATTGCTTACATCATTTTGGCGCATAAATTACCGCAACAATTAGTACGTTTGATTTATCGGCTTAATGATGATAGTGCTACCTTCTTTCTACACATAGATGGAAAAGTAAACGATAAAGTTTACTCTGATATTGTAAACCAAGTGCAGAATATGCCTAATGTTTATCTACTTAAAAGATATAAATGCTATTGGGGAAAAATAGATATTGTTAAGGCTACGATAGAAGGAATACGACAATTAATTAACCATAATGTCGAATTTGACTATGCAATATTGCTATCAGGACAAGACTATCCAATTAAGCCTATCACTCAGATAAAAAATTTTCTTCATGAAAGACGAGGTCATGAATTTATAGAATCATTTTCCTTAAAACAAGATAATAAATGGACTTATCAAGATGGATGTTATCAGTCATTAAACAGAGTTAAACACTGGCACTTTCATTTTCGGAGCAAACATTTCTATTTACCTATTGAACGTAAATTCATTCCTGGACTTGAACCATTTGGTGGTTCTCAGTGGTGGTGTTTATCAAAAGAATGTATTTATTATATTAACAATTTTCTCCTGAAGAACCCTGATTATATAAATTATTTCAGATATGTATTTATTCCTGATGAATTGTTTTTTCAAACAATTATCTCTAATTCACCTTTTGGTGCTATCATTTTCAATGATGATTTAAGATATGTTGATTGGGAAAATCCAAATCCTACTCCTCCAGCAGTTTTAGATAAAAGTTATTTTGAAGAACTTGTGAGTTCACCAAAATTTTTTGCCCGGAAATTTGATATGAGTAGAAATGTCGAAATACTAAACTTAATTGATCAAGCGATATTAGGAATTAGTGATAATTGATAAACTACAGTAAGAGTGTAAGCGTGACAGGAAAACCATATGCTCATCACCCCTAAGTTCATGAATAGAGATTATTACATTTAATTAATCTTATTGAGATGATATCGGACTACTAGATTTAGAAGATATATTCATATTGCCATTAGATTTTTTAAAAATAAAATATAGCACTAAAGATTACTTAATACCAATTCTCCCAAATAAAGCTACACATACATAGCAGGGGGCAATTTCCTCCTGACTTATATCTTGAAAGTTTGATAAAAATAATTAACTCCTAAGTTATGGTAAATATTGCTTAATTAAGTCACTGCGATTTTGAAATACAGTTTCTTCATCAAACTGCTGACCAGATAAGGCAGCTTGGAAAATTAATTTACTTAATTTTTCTCGATCTGAATTGATATCGATGATTAAGTCAGCTAATTTTTGCCAGTTGTTGAGTGTGACAAATGCTCCACCACCAAATTGAGATACTAAACCTTCAGAATAGGGGCTACTGTAACCAATAATAGGACAACCAGAGACTAAAGACTCAACTAGGCACCGGGGCGATTCTGGTGTTTTATGACAAAACAGGAAGATATGATTGCTTTTCATGGTTGTCAAAATTTGGTGGCGATCGCTAACAAATCCCGCTAAATGGACTTTTTCGGTAATCCCTAATTCATTGACAAGTGACTTCATGTCAGCCAGCAGAGGCCCATCTCCTAACCAAGTGGCTTTTAAGTTTACTCCGGCCTCACAAAGAAGATGTACAACTCGTAGCCAGTCCAATGGACCCTTCATTTCTGCGGCTCGTCCTACATAGCATATACGTAATGGTTCGCCGTTGGATAGGGGCTTAATTTTCAGATCAAGACTAGCAGCATCAATTTGATCTGACTTTTTAGTGTGAATGTCATAAACGCAATGAGAATTTTTACAGAAGGGTGAATAAGCTGAATAACAATCCTGTCCTTGGAATAATCCTAGCTGGCTGCGACGGATGAGATATCTTTGATAGGGCTTGTGCAATGGGAGAGTCAAAAAATCCTTGATTAGACGTTTGAGGGGAGCTTTTTTTAATGACTCTTTTTTCCACAAAGTCCTGCTAATGACTTCGTATTCTACCCGATCTGCCCAGACTGCATAGGGACGTTGGAGTTTAATTGCTTCTAAACAGGCGATCGCCCCCCAATCTCCGATGACACCACTTAGGGCAAAACAAAGATACTGGGACTTTTGGATTTTCTCACTTAATAGCTGACTAGTTGCTTTGTAGGTTTTAATGAAATCGGGAATCTTATAAGCATAAGGTAGTGGAACTAACTCCAACTTATCAGCACAGGGTAAATCAGCGATCGCTTGCCAAGTTAGAGATGTTTCACTAGTAGCAAAGACTTGTTCAGGGATGACTGGACAAGCCATAACCACATGATCAAAATTTTCCGCCCATCGTATGAGTCCTTCGCATGTTTGATCATCAAAGCCCAAACGACCCTCTACCATCCGAAATGGAACGGGCATCACTAGTAAAATTCCCTGTTTTTTCATAAAATTACTGATGTAAAAATCAATTTTATTTTTGCTAGTTTTGGTAGAAAAATTAAGACTGGGAAATGTTAGTTGAGTCTCTTTCTGTCCGAATCCATGAATTTTGGGGTTTAACTAAAAACTTCAGATAGAGAGGAATCTTCCCAAGAATGTAAAGCGGTATGGCTAAAAGCTGTAGCAGAGGTAAATCAGTCCGCCCAAATTTCATCCAAGCTATCAGTATTCCACTTAACAACAATAAACTGGCTAGGGCTAAAATGGCCACTGGCATCCAGATATTTGTCAGTAACCCCAGACCAAAAGTTACTGTTACTAGCATTAACCAGATCAACATCAATAAAGACAAAGGAGGGACACATAAGTCTAAACCACTAAGTAATAAATCCAACCTGGCCTGCTTGATTGATTCCCCAATCAGTTTCGGTACATAAGTGAGCAAAGTCTTTAAATGACCGTGTTCCCAACGGGTTCTTTGACTTTTAACTGCTTGTGTTTTCTTAGGTAACAACGCAGTTACATTAGCTTCTGAGCAAAATACTGGTGCGTAACCAGCAATAGCTAAGTCAAGACCAAGTTTCATATCTTCAACAATGTAACCACTGGCTAAATCAACTGATTTAATCACAGACCAAGGAAAAGCCATACCTGTTCCAGTTAATAAGCAGGGAATACCCAATTTAGCTAACCCGCGCAAACGTACTAGATTTTTTAACTTGAAGGCAAAGACGGAGACAGATTCTTTAGGGCTAGCGTCGCAGGATTTCTCCATTAAGTAAGTCGCCTGTACAGGTCTATTTGTGGCGATCGCATACTGTACCAACTTATCTATTGCCCCTGGTTCAACTTTACAGTCAGCATCGCAAAACACTACTATATCTGGTGGTTCTGACTCTATCAATCTCAAACCATAGTCTAAAGCGTAGCCTTTGCCTCTGCAGATGGGATCTTCACGCTCAATAACTTTAGCACCAATTTCACGGGCAATTGCGGCTGTTTTATCACTGCAATTATCTGCAACTACAACTAGTTGGTGTTGATTCGTTAACTGTGATTTTATTTCTAAGAGTGTGGAACTAATTACTTGCTCTTCATTGTGGGCGGGAATCAAAACTGCCACCTTTTTAGGCTGCCCATCATTCACGTGTTTAGGGATATCAGAAGGGAGAAGAGCCGCAAAACATTCTAAAAACAAGATTAAACTTAAGGTGAAGAACCCGAATGCACCAATCAGTAAGACAGCGTAGGTAAACAAATTTATGACTTGGTTAATATTCATATTTAGTTGGGAATAATTTCGGCATCTTTGGCATTTTTAACTATTTTTGCTGGTATACCCACTGCTGTAGCTCCGGCTGGAATATCTGTCAACACTACAGCATTAGCACCAATATTTGCACCATCTCCCACCGTTACATTGCCAAAAATTTTCGCTCCTGCACCAACATTTACCCTTTTACCCAACTGTGGAGCATCAAAAAGCCGGTCAAGGTAACGGTTCCCTAAAGTCACTCCTTGACGAATGATACTGTCATCACCTATTGAACAGTAACCATGAATGACGATCGCACTTTGATGTTCAATCACTACACGGCGACCAAGTTTGACTGTGTAAGGTAATTCAATACCGTAGGTATTACGTACTTTACGATATAGCATTCCATAAAGAATACTAAAAGGAGCGCGTAGTATCTTGGATGGAATACCCATTCTCCAAACTCCAAACCGATGCACTGCCACTGCTCTAAAGCCAGGTTTAGTCCAGTCTCTTCCGTGGGCTACCCAATCCTCTTGAATCTGCTGCCAAAGATTTAACTGCCCCTGTTGTGTTTTTTGTATATCTCCTTCTAGCTCTAGTGATGTACTCATAAATGTGGTTTTTGATTTTTGTTAATATTGAAAATGTTTAAAGTTCCGCTTTTATACTTGTATCCGTAGAATCTTGCTTAGTCATGCTCTTTTCCGAAGAGGGATTTTGATAATAGAAGTAGTTAGGCTCTTGTGTGATATCAACTGCATTAGCCACAATACCCAAAACATTCACTTCCGAACGTGAGAGTAAGGACTTGGCAGCATTAACACTTGTTACATCGACAATACCAATTCTTGATACGACGAGAACTCCATCCGCCAGTTTGCTCAATACAGCTGCATCAGCATTACCAAGTAATGGTGGAGTATCAAACACTATGTAATCATATTTTTTAGACAAATTATCAATGAGGCTCTTCATGGCTTCGGAATCTATCAAAGCCAGAGGATTAGGGGGAGTCACTCCACTGGTGAGGACAGATAAACTGGGTGTAACTGCTTGTACTGTAGCTGAGAAATCATTCTGCTCGACTACAACATTACTTAAACCAGCGGAGTTAATTAAATTCCACAGGTGATGTTGAGATGGGCGACGCATATCTGCATCAATTAATAACACTCGTCGTCCTGTCTGCGCGATCACTGCTGCTAAATTGGCTGCGATTTCTGATTTTCCTTCGCCAGCAATGGAACTTGTAACTGCGATCGTCCGAATTTTTTTATCTAAACTAATGAATTTCAAATTAGCCTGAAGCATACCGAATGATTCGTGAATCATAGAGCGTGGAGTTGTTTCTACAATTACGCGTCTTGCGGGTTCAGCTAAGGCAGAATCTTCTAATTGAGTTGTATTGAAATTATTGCTAAACTTAGGAATTAAACCTAATAAGGTGTAGCCAAAAAGCTCTTCTGCTTCCTTGGCTGTTTTCAGCCTTCTATCAATCACATCTAATAGGAATGCCACCGCAATTCCCACTAATAATCCCCCAAATACTGATACCATGAGGGTAAGTCCCTTCTTTTTACTAGCTTTGGGACTACTATCAACTTCGGCATATTCTAAAATACGTGCATTACCTATAGTTTGACTTTCGACTATCTTTATTTCTTGATATTTCGTCAAAAGATTTTCATAATTTTTCTGAGCAATTAACATTTTTTGCTCTAATTCACCATGAGTTTTTTCTAGATCAGGAATTGCTCCTAATCTTTGTTCGTAAGCTGATTTTAGATTAGATAAAGATGTTATTCTTTTCTCTAATCCTAAGCGTTGTGATTGTAACTTACCTAACTCTAAAGATAAATCTCTTTTAATTTCGCCTATTTGTAATCTGGCAGTTTCAATCTGAATCGGATATCCTAAATACTCAGTAATCCTTTGTTTTAACAGAGAATTTAAAGCTTTTTCTTGATTTTTTAGATTAATAACAATGGGGTTGGCATCCGTGTATCTGGTTTGTTGGATTTTTAACTGAGTTTGAATTTTCTGAAGTTCGATGAAAGCATCTTGCACACCAGCAGCTTGACTCAGAGACGAAATATCCACAGCTTGATCTGCTGGCAAATTTATTTGGTTAAGTATTTGTTTTTCTCTAGTAATAGTCTCTGCTAGTTGGGCGCGAGCATTGTTGATCTCACTGTCAATGGTAATTGCATTTTTTACTAGTCCACTGCTTTCTTCTTCGAGATTAACAATCTTATTTTGAGTTTTAAACTGCAATAGAGCTTTTTGTGCTTCTTCTAATTCTGTCTTTGCCCCTGGTAATTGTTTAGCGATAAAATCCCCTGCAGCCATCACTTCTGATCTATTAGTCAGAATGTTATTGGCAATATAAGATTTCATTACCTGATTGACTATCGCTTTTGCTAGATAGGGATCTTCAGATACATACCCAACTTTTAGTCCATCTGTACCTGGAATTGCTTCAACTTGGATGTCAACCGATTCTATCTTCAGTCGTTCGCCTTTTTTATCTTTGAGATTGAGAGTATTCACTACCTCTTCTAGAATTGGCTTTGACCTCACTAACAAAGCTTGTGTGTCTAGAGGATTAGATCCTATGGATTCTAAATCCCCTATTTTTCCGCCAATTCCAGTTAGGGATGAAGTTCTGTTCATTTGAAACAGCAACTTACCAGTCGCTTCATAGCTTTTGGGTTGCTTAAGGGCAAGTGTTCCACCCAATGTAGCAAAAAGCACAAATACTCCTGCAATCACCAACCAGCGACGTTTCAGAACTAGTAGATACTTTTGAATGTCTATGTCTTCAGCAGAGTTTTGTGTCTCCATAGTATTTACGTGATTTTATGTGGACATTTAATCACCATAATACAACATCTACCTCTGTAGTAAGTCTTATGCAATACCAGTCTTATCAGTAACAAGGCATAATGATCACATTGTCCTTACAATTGCAAGTATTAACTCCTGACTTGTGTTTGCTCTTGGACAGCCGACTCTGTTTCGGAAGTCATAGCTAGAGAGGCTTCTCTCATCCCAAATGCTTGTGAAAATTTTAAATCATCCCAGTTAGTTATGTGCATTTGTTGCTCAGATACCCAAGGGTTCTGATAAATATGCAGCTTTTGTTTTAATATCAGCAAGAAAAAGGGTATAACATCGAAGAAATATCTTTTCCACAGCCGTTTGGGTTCACTGGCAAGTCGATAAAGCCATTCCAATCCAACTTCGCTCATCCATTTTGGCGATCGCTTGACTGTCCCTGCTTCAAAATTAATAGTTGCACCGATCGCTAAAAAAACTGTGATATTTTTGAGTTGTTCTTTATATTTGCTAATCCACATTTCTTGTTTAGGCGCACCTACGCCAACTGCTAGAACTGTCGCTGTTGATGAATTAATCATCTTGACAATTTCTTGGCATTCTTCTTCATTTTTCTCAAATCCGAAAGATGGTGAATATGCTCCTACCACTATCTCTCTTCCAACTTTAGCGTTGATTCTTCTTTGTGCTTTTTTTACTATCTCAGTTTCAGAACCCAACAAAAATATTTTGATGGTTTCATCATTCTTATAATAGTTATAGAAGGCTGGCAATAAATCTGAACCTGAGATTTTTTCTTTAATGGGTGTATTTAGAAACTGAGAAGCATACATTAATATTTTACTATCACATACTATGTAGTCTGCTTCTTGATATACAGAATAAAAATCTGGTTGTTTTTGTAAGCGTGTAATGTGGTTAACATTAGGAGTAAAAACAACACCACCATGTTTCAATTTCTGTAACAACTCCACCATAGTGAGGTTGTCAATAGTCACGTTCAGCACCTTAGTCTGTTGCATAAATACTGTAGAGATTGCTAATTATTGGTTCACACTCATTTACTGCCTAGCCGAATTTTTGCACACTTATATAAATAATTAACAATAGGAATATATCATCACATACATTATTATTAATGGCACATTACAAAAATCAAATCTCATAATTGAGATAGTGGCTGATATTCCTCACTTGTTTATACTGATAATAATTTTATATGATATTCAGTATTTTCCCTAAAATTTTACCACCTTCACAAAAGAAATCTTCTTTTACTTTGCCTGAAATTGACCTACTTTAATAAAACTTTATAAATTCCGCAAGTAAGTCTTTAAATTGACTTGATGATTTCACTCTCAAGTATTTATACTAATTCGTAATTCGCAATAGACTTATCTCCGAGACGCTCCGCGTAGCCTGCTTCCCCGAAGGGGTACGTCCCGCTTCTCTCCGAGACGCTACGCATAGCTTGCTTCCACGTTCGCGGTAGCATTGCGTAGCAAAGTGGTACGCTAACGCAATGAACTAAGTCCCGCTACGAAGATCGCAATTCAGAAGGTCAGATATCATCTGGGTTTCAAGCTTTGCATCTGTTGCCTAATTTTGGAGAATTGGTATTAGTTTACATATAAATTACATTTATGAATTTTTTATATTTAGTTCACCAAATAAATACAGGGAAATTTTATTTACCCTAAGAAATTTGGATTTGAATCATTCTTGGGATTGTTTACCAGTAAGATAAACATCGAATTGACAATAGTTGTTTAAATAAAAAATCTGTTCCATCATTATGTAATTATCTGACGTAACACTACGATGGAAGGTGTTGAGGGGAAATATTAAGTAAGTTTTAAGTTTGAGTAAAATTTACTTATAGAGAATCCTATTTTATTCCAAAAAACAGGATTCCAAATTTTCCATCAAGTTCAAGAAGCTAAAACAGCATCTTCTGGCAAAGGAGATAATGGAGGCATTTTGTTTCTGTTTTGTTGTTGCGATCGCTCCAAACACAATTGTAATTGTTCAGCCAGCAACTTCACGTAAGAATCTTCCATCAGGCCTGTGTGGGTAGCTCCCATAACTTGATAAATATCTACCCCATCAGTAGCTATTTGATCCCAACGCAATTCCGCATTTTTTTCTAACTGCGCTAAGTCTTGAATTGCTCTAAAAAGAGTAACTTTCCCAGAATATGCGGTGGCGAAGTAGCTTTTGTAAGCTTTATAGTTGGCGGCTGCTACATTAAAAATGTAAAACTCTGGGAGAGATCGCTTAATATAGCGCAAATATAAACGATATAAAATACTCGCTTTCCCAGCTCTCAAATGCCAAGATATCTTTTCCCGCAGATTACTTAAGTAATCTTGCAGTTCCCAAAGTCGGAAATTAAGTAAATTGGTTCTGTACCGAGTAGATTGAACATTTGTCATCTGTGCCTGGGATTGTGCGATTGCGGGCGCACCCGTATCAAAAATAGCTAGCAATCTCACTTCTTGGCCTTGAGCTTGCAGTTGTTGGGCAATTTCCAAAGCCAGAGTTCCACCCCAAGAAAAACCACCTAGATAGTATGGGCCTTGTGGTTGCACCCTCTGCATTTCTTGAATGTAACTAGCTGCCATTTCTGGAATTGAACTTAGGGGCGTTTGCTTACCATCTAGTCCTTGAGACTGTAACCCGTAGAATGGTTGGTCGGGACTGAGATAACTTGCTAACCCTCGGTAGAAGAGGATGTTGCCCCAAATAGCATTCACACAGAAGAAAGGTGGCTTACTAGAACTGCCAGGTTTAATGATCACCAAGTGTTCCCACTCTTGAGCAGATTCATCTTGGCGAATCATCGCCGCTAATTCTGCAATTGTCGGTCTTTGCAATAGCGTTGATAGAGGAAAGTTGACCCCAAAATTCTGCTCAATTTCAGTAAATAGACGTACCGCTAGGATGGAGTTACCTCCCAAATCAAAGAAGTTGTCATTGATCCCAAAACCTTGAATACCTAAAAGCTTTGCCCAAATTGTTGTCAGGAGCAGTTCTGTTTCATTATGGGGAGCAACAAAATTTCCTTCTAACTGTTGTTTTACAAAGTTGGGTTCTGGTAAAGCGCGGTAATTGATTTGACCATTAGCAGTGAGGGGCAGAGATTTTAGACAAACAAAATCAGAGGGAATAAACTCATCTGCCAGTTTTTGGGATAGGAAAGAGCGTAAGTCACTAGTTTGGGGTTGCTGTTCTTGATGAGAGACGATGTAAGCGACTAAGTGTTGCTCCCCAGGAATCTGCTCATTAGTGATGACAACCGCTTGAGTTACATCGGAATGTTCACCAATTAAAGACTCTATCTGTGTCAAGTCGATGCCAACACCACGTATTTTAACTTGACGATCTGTGCGTCCCAAATACTCAAGGTTGCCATCTGCCAAATAGCGGCCTAAGTCCCCAGTTTGATATAAACGTGCCTGGGGATCATCACTAAAGGGGTGGGGAATAAATTTTTGCGATGTCAAGTCAGATTGTTGATAGTAACCTGGAACGACACCGACACCACTGATGTAAATTTCCCCAGGAGAGCCAATCGGTACAGGTTGCAAAAGTTGATCGAGAATGTAAATTTGGGTGTTGGCTATCGGTTTACCAATGGGAATTTCTTTGTGATTAGATGTTTGTGGATTGTAAACTGTGGCGGTGAAGGTTGTTTCTTTGACACCATAGGCGTGGAGCCAGCGTATTTTTGTCCCCACACGTTCAACCCAAGTTTGATAAGCTGTGGGTGAGACTTTTTCCCCACCCACCATGACTAAGCGTAAGCTATCAGGTAAAACTGCTGGAGATGTGGCAAGATGATCAACTAGTTGATGCCAGAAATAAGTGGATAGGTTGAGGACTGTGATCTGTTGTTGGCTAATGAATGAGCAGAACTGAGTGATTGAGTTTGGCAAAGATGGAGGCTGAAGCACAGCACCTGTCCCACTGAACCAGCAGGAAAATAGTGATTCATCTATGGCAGAGGATACCAGAACGCGATCGCCTTGACTCAATTCCCAGGTTTGACTAATGGCTAAACTATGATTGACTAGGTTACGGTGGCTGATGCTGATCCCGTGGGGTCTAGCGGTAGCGGTGGGTGGATAGGTGATACAAGCTAAGTGATCAGGTGTGACTGGAGTGACTGGATTTTGCTGATTGTGTACGGCAATTGCTGACCAATCAGTATCTAAGCACATTATCTTAGTTCCACACTCAGACAGTTGCTCAATTAATGAGCTGGTAGTGAGTAATAGGGAGATTTGGGCATCTTGACAGATGAAAGCTGTGTCTGGTGATGTGGGTGTGATGGGTACGTATGTTCCACCTGCTTTACAGATACCCAATAATCCCACAATCATTTCTAGGGATGGCTCTACATATAAACCAACGGATACTCCTGTACTTACCCCTAGAGTCTGCAAATAATGGGCTAGTTGATTAGCTCGCTGATTGAGTTGTTGATAAGTTAATTGCCCATGTTGTGCGATCGCCGCTATACGATCGGGAGTACATTCGGCTTGAACCTCAAATAATTGATGGATGGCAATATCCTTGATATCAGCCGTTTTGGTGTGATTCCAATCGACTAAAAGTTGATGTTGTTCGGCTTTAGTTAACAGGGGCAATTCTAAAATGGGGCAGTCTGGATTAGCTACAATACCTTCGAGCAAACTTTGGAAGTGTCCTAACATCCGCTCTATGGTACTCACCTCAAACATATCTGCATTGTAATCAAATACCATGCCCAGACCATTATCCTGTTCTCGTAAAACTAAGATCAGATCGTATTTGGTCTTGCCATGATAGATGTATCCAAACAGAGAAGTCATGTTTAAATCTGGCAGTTGCACCGATGCCATGCCACGACCATTCGACCAAGGTGGATTCAGAGAAAATTTCACCTGAAACAGAGATGAACTATTACGGTTGCGCTGCTCTGGTTTGAGTTCTTCAATTAATCTCTCAAACGGTAAGTCTTGATGAGCATAAGCCTCTAGGCAATCCTTACGCACCCTGTCTAACAATTCTCGAAAAGTTGGGTTTCCTGCCAAGTTACTCCGCAGAACCAAAGTATTAGAAAAAAATCCAATCAGCCTCTCGGTTTCTACTTGTCCTCGACCTACACTAGCAAAACTAATGAGTAGGTCTTCCTGTCCAGAATATCGGTAGAGTAATAGCTCAAACACTGTCAGCAGAGTCATGAAAAGGGTTACTCCCCACTTTTGACTCAAGTCTGTCAGGGCATAATTTAATGTTTTTGGTAGCAACCGGGCCGCGCGATCGCCACGATAAGTTTGCACATTCGAGGGACGGGGGTGATCATAAGGCAGTTGAATAATCGGTAAACTACCTGCTAATTTCTGCTGCCAATAGTGGACTTGAGACTGCAAAACTTCGCCTTGCAGCCATTGATGTTGCCAATGGGCAAAGTCAGCATACTGCACTGGTAAAGGTGGTAAAGGAGAGGTTTTTCCCTCAGCCAAGGCTTTGTAGATGGTAGTAAAGTCTTGATAGAACACATCAGAGGAGGCTCCATCACAAACTATGGCGTGCATATTCCAGACGAGTAGATGCTCTTGCTCACGTAACCGCAGCAGTAAGACCCGCAAAATTGGACCGTTGGCGAGATCAAATGGTCGATGAGCTTCATCAGTTGCCAAGCGGAAAGCTTCAGCCTCCCGTTGTTCCTCTGGCACTTGCCGTAGATCAACTATGGGCAACGTCAAGGAAACCTCACTGGTAACAACTGCGACTGGCTTGCCATCAACTGCGGGAAAAGTTGTCCGCAGAACTTCATGGCGGCGAACGACTTCTTTTAGGCTTGCCTCTAGGATAGTAACGTTGAGATTGCCTGTAAAACGCACTACCACCGGCATATTATTCGAGGAACTATCAGGTTCAAACTGATGTAAAAACCATAACCTTTGTTGACCAAAAGAAAGCAGCAGGTTGCCATTCCGTTCACAGGGGACAATTGGGGGAATATTGGCGGTGGCCACTGTGGTAATCTGCCGTAAAAAATTGATAATTTCAGATTTTTGAGCTTTTAACTCCGCCAGTAATTCTGGTGTGAGGCTGTCTTTTGCTGCTCGGTAGCGTAAGCGATCTCCTTCTAACCACAGTTTTACATCCCGTTGACGTAGCTCAGATAATAGTTGCTCCAAAGTTTTCATAGCTCACCTTCCTCGTAATCATCTGCTGTTTCACTCTCGGCGGATTGAACACTCTGGGCTGCCCAACGCAGGGTCTCTACACGTTCCGCCAAATCGGCCACAGTTGGTAATTCAAATAAATTAGACATCAAGATTTCTACTTGCAAGGCTTGGCGCATTCGAGAAACTACTTGAATTCCTATTAGGGAATATCCCCCCAGTTCAAAAAAGTTGTCGTAAATTCCCACCTGCTTAATATTCATCACCTGTGACCAGATATCGGCAATCTGTTGCTCAGTTGGAGTGCGTGGGGCTACATAATTTGCCTCTAGTTCTGGGCGATAAGAATCAGGTTTTGGTAGGACTCGACGATCAACTTTGCCGTTGGCATTTAACGGCATGGTTTCTAGTGCCATAAAAATCTTTGGCACCATATACTCAGGAAGTTTTTGTTTTAAGAATTGGCGTAACTCTGAAACAATTGACAGATTATCTGCACTAGATGCTGCCACAAAGTAATTGACCAAAAGTTTTTCACCGGGAGTATCTTCTCGAACAATGACGACCGCTTCTTTGATTGCTGGATGTTGCAAAAGTGCAGTTTCAATTTCACCCAATTCTATACGGAAACCGCTCACTTTTACTTGATTATCAATGCGTCCGAGATATTCAATCTCTCCATTCGGTAAATAGCGTCCTAAGTCTCCACTTTTATATAAACGTGCTTGAGGATCTGGGCTAAAGGGGTTAGGGATGAATCGCTCGGCTGTGAGATCAGGACGATGGAAATATTCTCGTGCTAAACCATCGCCACCAATATACAATTCACCTGTGATGCCAATGGGAACAACTTGCAGTTGGGAGTCTAATATATAAACTTGCGTATTAGCGATCGGGCGACCGATAGGGATAGAAGCCCCAGACTTAAGTGGTGCTGTGATCTCATAACAGCAGGTAAAGGTTGTGTTTTCTGTTGGCCCGTAACCATTAATTAATTTACAGTTTTCTACTGTACTGAGGAATTTTTGGACGTGGGAAACTGATAAAACATCACCACCTGCCAATAATTGACGCAACGGTTTTAAGGCATCAATTTTTTCATCAACTATCACATGGAATAATCCCGCAGTTAACCATAGGGTTGTCACCTGGTATTGCTGAATGACTTGCCCTAATTCATCTAGAGACGGTGTGTGAGGCGGAAAAATTACTAGTTTTCCACCATTGAGTAAACAACCCCAAATTTCAAAAGTTGAAGCATCGAAGGAGATAGGACTGATTTGCAAAAATACTTCTTGATTGGTGAGGCTGACATAGTTAGTATCTTTGACTAATCTAACGACACCTTGATGAATTACACTAACACCTTTGGGTTGCCCTGTAGAGCCAGATGTGTACATTATGTAAGCCAAGTTGTCAGGCTTAACAATATTAGTTAGATTCTCTGGTTTTATTTGGCTAATACTATCCCAATCAGTATCTAAATAAATGACATTTGCAGTGTGTGTTGGTAGTTTTTCAGCTAGTTGTTTTTGGGTTAATAATAATTTAATCTGGGTGTCTGCAAGCATGAACTCCAAGCGTTCTTGCGGATACGCCGGATCTAGAGGTACGTAAGCCCCACCTGCTTTTAGAATACCTAAAAGACCTACTACCATTTCTAAAGACCGCTCTATGCAGATACCTACTAGCTCATCTGCACCGATGCCTAAGTTTTGTAGATGTTGGGCTAACTGATTCGCTCTAGAGTTTAACTCCCGATAGGTGAGTTCCTGTTCTTGGAATACTAATGCTACTGCATCAGGTGTGCGTGCTACCTGTTCCTCAAATAACTGATGAATACATTTATCTTGAGGATAGGCTGTTTGTGTCTGATTCCATGTTGTTAATAGCTGTTGCTCAACTGCTGGCAAAATGGGCAATTTAGCAATAATTTGATTGGGATTTGCAACTATCCCCAACAACAACGTTTCAAACTCTGCCATACGACGGCGGATAGTATCAGCATCGAATAAGTTGGTGTTGTACTGACACTCCAAGGTCAACTGACCACGTAATTCCGTTGCGTTGATAAATAATTCAAAGTTCTCGAAGGAGCGCGGGTTAGAGAAAAATTCTACTTCTAGTCCCACAAAGGGCAATTTATCAGTGTCTAAGCCTTGATCAATATTAAAGGTGATTGGTACTAAAGGTATACGACTAGAATCTCTGGGCAGTGATAGTTTTTTGACGAGACTGCCAAAGGTAAATTGTTGATGATCGTAGCCATCTAAGACGGTTGAGCGTCTGCTTTGTAGGTAGTCACTAAAAGCTTTGGTGCTATCTATCTGAGTCCGCAAAGGTAGTAAATTTACACAGTGACCTACCAAATTATACTGTCCTGAAGCAGCTTGACCCGCAGCAGGAATACCAACAACTAGGTCATTTTGTCCGGTGAGGCGATGTAGCCAGACCTCAAATCCTGCCAGGATTGTGGTCATAAAGCTACAACCGAATTTTGTCCCAAGTTGTTTGAGGTTGCTAACTAGTTCTGAGTTGAGTTGCCAATCTTCACGGGCTGAGTTAAAGCTTCTTAAGGGTGGACGTTGACGATCTGTGGGAAAATCTACTACAGGTACGGAGTTGGCAAACTGATCTAACCAATATTGTTCTGTGGCGATCGCTTCTGGAGTTTGCTGTTCTTCTTCCTGTAAAATCGCGTATTCACTAAATACATTTGGGGCTTCTAAATCTGGAGTCCTACCTTCTACCTTGGCAGAATATATCTCACCTAGTTCCGGTGTTAAAACTCCCCAAGACCAACCATCACAAATAATATGATGAGCAGTTAAAGTGACTAGATGCTCCTCTGGCTGCAATTTGATAATTTTTACCCGAAATAGCGGGCCATGTTCTAAATCGAAGGATGTTTCTACTTCTGCTTTGATTAAGCTTTTTAATTGTGCTTCCTTTTTTTGCAACTCTAGTGCAGAAATATCAATGACAGGAATATCAATCACCAATGAAGCCACTATGCAGAGTGTACTACCATCGGTACTGAAGGTTGTCCGTAGAGCTTCATGACGCTGGACTAACTGCTGTAAAGCAAATTGTAACGCTTCTAAATTTAAATTTCCTTTTAAGCGCAGAGACTGCGACTCATTATATGCACAATTAGCAGCGTCTCCCATCTGCACAGAAGCCCAAATTTCTTTTTGAGATTCAGTTGCGGGGGCGGTTAGTAATAATTCCCCTTCTGCAAAGGGGTCAAAATCAACAGCAGTTAGTCCAGATTTATTCTCTACAGATGATAAGGTCATAGAATAAGTATTTGGTTAATTGTATTAGGGTTGTTAAATTTTTACTTGAATAGATAGATTATATTTATTTATCCACCAAATGATGATGAAGATATCGTTTGGTTAATAACTTTTCTTTTAAATATTTACGCATGGGAATCTCTACAAAGCTATATGTTAGTGATGCAGATGCTAAAACAATTAAAATAAATAGACACAAACACATCCAAGATTCATATTCATTAAGATTTGTACCAAGATACACATGAAATTTATAGTCCCAAAAAGTACGAAACAATTCTTGAATAAACCAATGAGTCATATAAATTGAATAAGATATTGCTCCTAGATATGCCATTAATGGCAGACTCAATATTTTTGTGATCAAACCATTCCTATTATGAGATAAATACAAAATTAATAAGGAAAAACTAGGTAAAACAAGCCAATCGTGGACACTGCGAACAACTCTCGAATCACCCCAGTTATTGTGCATAATTAATAGTATCCAAATTATTGAAATTACACCTATTAAATTCATTTCAAAATACTTTTTATACGTACATTGAAGATAAAATTTATAGGTAGTAATACCCATGATACATTCTAAACCACATCTAGCAATAGAAGGAATACCAATAATATTATCTAGATTGCCAGCTGCAATGATAATTACTGGCAGCATAGTAATCAGAGAAGTAATATAAATTTTTAAATCAAACTTACGTCTCTTTTTTAGTAGCAAAGACAAAAGAAATGGAAATATAGAATAAATTAGAAACTCTACACTAATTGACCAAGCTGGTTCATTCCAATAAGTGTCACATTTAAACCAAGGTGGACAACTAAAATCAAATGCCTGCAACATAAAAATGTTGGCTAATAGAGCAGTTAAGTTAAATTTACCAGTAAAAACTGAAGCATTTTGTAATAAGTGTTTGACTACTTCTAACCCAATGAACAGCACAATCATAAATATGTGCAGAGGATAAATTCTGGCGAATCTTGATATTAGATATGAGCTATATTTATGTAAATTCACTCCAGATCCAAAATTACTAAAATAAACGTGAGTCATAATAAACCCACTCAAGATAAAGAAGAAATCAACCCACAAATAACTATTATAGAAAAATGCAGTGTGGGCTGATATTATAGCACCAGTTTTAGGGATACCGTAGTAGGAGAAATGGAGAATAGCAACTGACAATGCGGCAATACCTCGCATAGAAGTTAGAGGTTTAATGTGTTTTACATCAGTAGTCATCTAGGCTATCTCTCAATTTATGTACAATATGTGTTCTAATTCAAATAGTGATGATAAACAACATCTTGCTGACTATCCCTTTAACTTGAAATAAAAACCTTCGTAGTTACGCACAAATCGTTCAGGATGAAAGGGAATAGAACAGGAACGCTCTAATTTCCAATTATCGATTAATTCATAGCCAAGTGCTGAAAGTGATTCGACAAATTCGGATCTATTTTGGATTTTATAAGGACAAAAAGCGTAACCAATATTTTGCAATGTGATAAAGTTTTCTCCGTCATAAAATGGCACTTGATTAATTAAAATATGTCGGGGTTTAGTCTGTAATTCCCCAATCATATCCGCCAATGATGGTTCTATATATTGCAGAGTACCGCAGGTGATCAATATTTCTGTATTCTCAGCGTGAGCAAATTCTGTAGTAAAAGAT
Organism: Nostoc sp. CENA543; assembly: GCF_002896875.1. Taxonomy (GTDB): domain Bacteria; phylum Cyanobacteriota; class Cyanobacteriia; order Cyanobacteriales; family Nostocaceae; genus Trichormus. The sequence goes on along the minus strand of NZ_CP023278.1, from coordinate 4,225,053 downwards.
AAACCTGGATTATGACCTTGGCTTGCTAATTCTCTTCCTACCTTCACGACCTCTGGAATTTCACACACTAACCAGTTTAAACCCATAGGATATTGCACAAACTTTTTGTATGTGTAGTAGCCGTGTCCTACATTACCGCCAAGGTCAAAAACAGTAGAACTTTGAGTAAACGCAGATGCCAACCAAACAAGAATCGGATAATCTTGAGGATTAAACTGACCTGGCTCCCAAGCAGTTGTCATCTTCGCAGCTTTTGTCAGATTTTTACTAATTTCTGGTTGGTTATATCCCGATTTAGCACCTTTTGGAGTTGTCTTTAAAGCGTCATCAAAGGAAGCATAAACACCCCGACACGCAGTAGTAGTACGGTAGAAACTCCAGTAATAGCGAAATAAATCTGAAATAATGGGAATTTGTTTGATCAAATTCTTAAAATTTAGAGATTTTTTATTAAATTCGACTTTTGCTACTGTCATATCAATAGATTGAATTGATGTTGATCCGTTAACTTATGAAGACAAAGAATTGCTGTTGAAAATTGCTAGTAAAAACATAATTCTGGTATAGCGTTCATCATTTTAGTAATGTAATTTAATTCTTTATATGATGTTAAGTCTTCGTATAAATGAATGAACGCTTATTGTAAATGGATTTGGATATCTGATTTCTAATTGAGTCTCTTGAAAATATTTACGACTGATTTTATGGGATTTTTTATTCTGTCTATACCTGAATAATAAAACTCATACTTATTTTTAGGGTTACGTTTTGATATCAGTCCCATCAACCATATTTTAAGTTTATCCGATAGTACAGATTGTCCTGGTTGTTTGGGTTTTAAGCCTAGTTTACGCAAAATGAAGTTGGCTTGATAAATTGGAACTTGCCAATCATAGGAGTGTAAATCAAAGTGAATACCCAAAACAACTGAATAGCTGTTGCCATTTTTGAAGTAATGTGGGCTTCGCACGGGAATATGAACCCCTTTACCTGGCGACAAAGTATAAATATGAGCTTTGTTTTGCTTCTCATTTGTGTGTCTTCCTGCATTGGGATCACCGAAGTAATATTTCTCCAATTCTTCGGTACTTACAGTTGAGGGATCGAAGGGAAATAGATGAGCTTCCCTTTGTCCATAAATTTGAAACAGAAAAGTTGATTCATGGTCAAAATGATAGGGAGTAACTGCATGAGGAGATGCAACAAAAATATAGACATCTTCCCATGAAATATCTTGTTGCAAAGGTAGACCAGTCAGTTCTTCTAGTTCAGCAACAACTTTCTCCAGTAAGACTCTATATTCAGGCACAGATTGGACACTATAAAGCAACAACCAAGATGCTGATTCTTCAATATGAGTCAGGCACTCTAAAATTTTATCTTTAGTAACATTTCCCCCTGAGAAAGCTTTTTGGTTAAAACGTGCTTCACTGCTTTGACAGTGGATTCTCCCACCTTGACTCATCAGAGTCTGTGCAAGTTCAACTAAGTGGGGTATCTCGGATAAGGGATTATTCCCTAAGTTGTGCGAGAACATGAAAGGAGAACCATTGAACTTATCTGCAAAGCTCAAAGTATTTGCCTCAATTATCTGCTCAGGAAGTGTTAACTGTAATTTATCAGATGTTAGTTTTTGATTGCTTAATAACATATTGTTAGGTTTTGGTTTTTAGTTTCAGATGGTTTTGATTGACTTTAGTTAAACACTTTTGAGGCAGAAACGAGGCTCAAACTTACACAGGGGAAAAAGTATCTAGGAAACACCAGCTACTTGTAAGTATTTACCTGGTCTTTCAGGGTCGGGGATATACCAAGCGGGATTACCTTGGGGGTCTCTACCTAACTTTGCGCCTGGTTGGGGTGGTTGATTCCGTGAGTTGTTGTTAACCTGGGCTACGTGTGTGACTGGTGCAGCAAAGAAACCAGCAGCTTGCATTTCGGTAATGCTTTCTTTAAAGGCTGTCATGGCTTTAGCCAAATCTGCTTCAGAATGGGCTGTGGTCAAGAAGCAAGGACGATGATCCCAAATATGCACTCCTTTTTCCCGCATCAGGTAAAATAACAAGTCACCATAAGGAAACTCTGGTGCATACTTGACCATAAACAGAGAGCCGAAATTATAGGCGGTGTATGGGGCTTGCATTTGTTGGAAGTAGCCCATTAATTCAGCGACAAACTTATCAGTTCTCGCATTGAGGTTTTGTTGCAAGCTGGGGCCACTTTGTTTGAGGTGTTGCAATACCGCTTTCGCCGCCGCTAATGCTAAAGGATGGCGGACAAAAGTCCCAGCAAAATAAGTTACACCCACCTCTGGCACAGAATCATCACCATACTGCCAAAAACCACCGTCTAAGGCATCCATGTATTTTGATTTACCTGCAATTACCCCAATGGGTAAGCCACCACCGACGATTTTACCGTAGGTTGCAATGTCAGCTTTAATACCGAAATGAGCTTGCGCGCCACCAGGATGGATTCTGAAGCCGGTGACAATTTCATCAAAAATGAGGGCAATATCTTCTTGTTCGGTGAATTGGCGCAGTTGTTGCAGAAATTCCTTGGGTTGGTATTCAGGACGGCGGCTTTGTACAGATTCCACCATGACACCGGCTAATTCATCTGCGCGACTTTTGAGGATTTCTAAAGCATTGGGGTCATCGTAGTCAATTACCAAGATATTCTCTACTTTTTCTTGGGGAATACCTGGGGCGGCGGGAACTGACCGGAGTTTTTTCGTACCACGGACGATGACTTCATCTAAGATGCCGTGGTAAGCACCAGAGAAGATGGCAATTAAGTTGCGTCCTGTAATGGTACGTGCTAAACGCATTGCACCCAACACTGCTTCTGAGCCGGTGTTACAAAAGGCAGCGCGGTCAAAGTTGGTGATTTCACACATCAACTTGGCGACTTCTCCCACCAATGGGGTTTGGGGGCCAATTTCCATGCCGAGTTTGAGTTGGGCTTCAATAGCTTCAGTGACGAACGCAGGCGACCAACCAAACAAATTCAAGCCAAAACCATTACTTAAATCAACATATTCATTACTGTCTAGATCCCATAGTTTAGAACCTGATGACCGAGATGTGACGATGGGATAAACCACCTCTTTCATTAAGGGGTTAAATCCAGAAACACTTCTGGGGTCTGCCAAATGGTGGCGGTTGGCTTGAGTATATTCTTTAGATTTTGAGGTTTTTTGAGTGTATCTTTGAATAAATTTGTCTAAATAGGTGCGTTGTTCGGGTGTTAAGGTTTTGGTTTGGGTAGTTTCAATGCGTGCGGCTGCGCCAAATGCCTTTTTGGGAGCTGTATCTTCTGCTGTTGTTTTTGGTTCTGGAGATTGACTGGTGGGGGTGGTGTGATTTTGTGGCTTGATTTCTGGCTGTTGCAGATTAACAACTGGTAAGGAGAGGGGTTGACTTTGATTTGTATTACTCAACAGTGCCAGTTGTTGAGCCATGATTTGTAGCTGCTGGTTAATCACACCTTCTAAGGCGTTGGTTGCGGCGGGTGATAGGGCAATATGGGGTGTCGAGCCATTTTTTGACCCGTTACCATTGTGTCCGTTGGTGGGTGCTGGGGGTACTGTTGCCATTGGGGTGGAACCATTTTTAGCATGAGAGCCGTTGCCGTTACCGTTGGTAGAAACTTCCTGTACTGGAGAGGTTTCTGGGGGAACTAATGCAGATAAAGCGGCGGGAGATAAGCTTTGCTTGATGAAGTCAGCCAAGGTTGCTAAATCGGGGTAAACCTCCAGTAATTGTCTGAGTGTGACTTTCACTTGGAATTTTTTCTTCAATGCCAACCCGACTTGAGTGAGAGACAAGGAATCTAATCCCATTTCGAGAAATGAGGTGGAGGGTTCAACACCAGCAATTTCCAGTCCAGAGGTTTCTTCAATAATTTCTTGCAGCAGGGAAATAAGCTTTGTTTGGGCTGACATAGTTTGAGTTGTTTCTAATGGAGAATGGGCAGGTTGGGAATTGGTTACACGCTGGGGGTGGGGTGGAGGATCAATCCAAAAGCGTTGGCTCTCAAAGGGATAGGTGGGGAGAGGAATACGCCGTCGTCTTTCTCCTTGGTAGAATTGATGCCAGTCAATAGTGACTCCTGTGAGCCATAGTTGTCCTAAAGCTTGGAGTATGGCAGTCCATTCGGCTTCGTTATCTGCGTTGTCGCTGAGGGAAGGAATGGCTATTTGTTGTTTAACGTCTTTAGCTTGTTGCTTTGCTAGTGTTGTTGTGGTGGTGCGTGGCCCAACTTCTAGTAAAACTCTTTGTGGATGCTGCCATAGAGTTTTCACCCCATCTGCAAATCTGACTGTTTGACGCAGATGTTTAGCCCAGTACATGGGATCTGTGGCTTGCTTAGAGGTAATCCAGCTACCTGTGACTGTGGAAACAAAAGGAATTTGGGGTGGTGATAATTTGACTTGCCCGACTATCTCAGCAAAGGGGGCAACGATCGCCTGCATCATGGGAGAATGGAAGGCGTGGGATGTGTGTAAGGGGCGACACACTATTTCGGCTGCTTCTAGTTCGGTTTGCAATTGGGCGATCGCTTCATGATTCCCAGACACTACACACAACCCAGGGCTATTAATGGCGGCGATCGCTAATTCCCCGGTCAATTTTTTTTCTACTTCGGCTGCTGGTAATCTCACGGAAAGCATTGACCCAGATGGTAACTCCCACATTAAGCGGCTGCGATGAGCCACCAATATCAGGGCATCTTCTAAGCTAAATACACCCGCTAGACAAGCAGCGACAAATTCCCCAATACTATGACCAATCATCGCTTGCGGTTTGATTCCCCAACTTTGCCATAGTTGCGCTAGGGCATATTCGATTACGAATAATGCAGGCTGGGTAAAGCGAGTTTGTTGCAGAATGGTTGCGGCTGTTTCTTTCTCGGCTGGTACTGGATAAATTATTTCCCGCAAATCTTTACCCAACAGGGGTTTAAGTATCTCTGCACATTCATCTACTATTTGCCGAAAGACGCTTTCGCGGCTGTAGAGATTAAATCCCATATTGACATACTGCGATCCCTGTCCAGGAAACATGAAGGCAATTTCTGGATCGCGGATTTCTGTATGGCGCGTCAACACCCGTTTCGAATCTAAGGATTGCAATGCAGTGATGGCTTCTGTGGTGTTTTGACAAACTAGGTAGCGGCGATAGTTAAAGGTTTTGCGTCCCCGTTGTAGGGTATGAGCCACATCTGCTAAGTTAATTGCATCGTTGTTTTGCAGATGTTGTTGTAGGTTTTGGGTGGCTGTCTCTAGGGCTGTATTAGTTTTCGCAGAGATTAGTAATAGTTGTTGGGGACGGGGAAGGCTAGGAGGTAGCAGTGCTGGTGCTTCTTCTAGAACTACGTGAGCATTAGTCCCACCCACACCGAAGGAACTGACACCTGCACGGCGGGGGGTTGCGCCTTCTGGCCAAGCAGTGAGTTTGGTGTTGACGTAAAAAGGACTGTTAGCAAAGTCAATTTTGGGGTTAGGAGTCTCGAAATTTAAGCTGGGGGGAATTTGTTTGTAGTACAGGGAAAGGGCGGTTTTGATTAATCCCGCTACTCCAGCCGCCGCTACTAAATGTCCCACATTGCTTTTGAGAGAACCGATCGCACAAAATTGTTTAGCATCGGTATGGATGCGAAAAGCTTGGGTCAATGCTTCAATTTCAATGGGATCACCCAAAGCTGTCGCAGTTCCGTGAGCTTCTATATAAGATATAGTTTCTGGGTGAAAGTTGGCATAGGCTTGCGCCATTGCGATCGCTTCGGCTTGTCCATCTACACTAGGTGCAGTAAAACTGACTTTATCAGATCCGTCATTATTGATACCAAAGCCCTTAATGACAGCGTAGATGCGATCGCCATCATGCAGTGCATCTTCTAATCGTTTCAGCACCACCAAACCCGCACCGTTATTGAACATCGTGCCTTGTGATTTGGCATCAAACGGACGACAATGGCCGTCAGGAGATAGCATTGTGCCTTCTTGGGCAATATAACCACTGTTTTGGGGTGTAGTCATCGATACACCACCAGCCAAAGCCATATCGCATTGATAGTTAACTAGGCCTTGGCAGGCTTGAATTACTGCCACCAAAGATGTAGAACAGGCGGTATTAATACTAACAGCAGGGCCTTTCAGGTTGAGTTTATAGGCGGCGCGAGTAGTGAGAAAGTCCTTTTCGTTAGCCAGCATAGTCTGGAAATCACCGACGCGATCAATAATTTCCCGGCGACCGCAGATATGATTGGCAAAGTAGGTATTCTGACCGCAGCCAGCATACAGACCTATTAAGCCGTTGTATGATTCTGATTCGTAACCCGCATTTTCCAAGGCAGCATATGCTAGTTCCAAGAATACCCGGCTTTGGGGATCCATCACTTCTGCTTCTCTGGGATTGATGCCAAAGAAGGCCGCATCAAAGTTTTCTCCCCCAGGAATAATACCCCTAGCTTTCACATAACTAGAATCTTGAATCAACTGAGGATCAATACTAGGATCTAGTTCGTCAGCTGAGAAGAATGTGGTGGACTCTTTACCGACACAAAGATTTTCCCAAAATTCATCGACGGTTGTCGCACCAGGAAATCTTCCTACCATGCCGACAATTGCCACACCATCCAGAGACTCTTGATTTTCTAATGCTTGTGTATTCATGGCTTAAACACCCCTTGGACTATGACGGCGACGGGCAGATACGGCTGCTTGCTGGCGTTGGGCGCGACTTTGCAACCTGTCGTAAGATGGTTGACTATGCTGTTCGGCATTTAAATATTTTGCTAACCCAGCAATTGTGGGGTACTGGAATAGCTTCACCACGGATAGCTCAATTCCTAATTCCTGTTGCAATCGCGCGGCAATTTGCATGATTAAAGTGGAAGTTGCCCCCAAATCGAAGAAGTTATCATCAATCCCCACTGGCTCAATGTTGAGTACATCAGACCAAATACTCGCTAACTGACGTTGTAGGTCTGTTTGTGGTGCTATATACACCTGTTCTAGTTGGGGACGTTCTCGACTGGGTGCGGGTAATTTATGTCTGTCTACTTTGCCATTGGCAGTTAAAGGTAAGGATTCCAGCACAACGAATGCTGATGGCAACATATATTCTGGTAATCGCTGTTGCAAGAAACTACGTAATCGCTCTTGTTTGTATGTACTGCCTTGATGCGGCACAATATAAGCGACTAATTTTTTTTCGCCTGTTGCGTCCTGACGAGCTACAACGACATTTTCCCGTACATCAGGATATTGAGCAATTTCCCGTTCAATTTCTCCTAATTCAATGCGAAAGCCACGAATTTTTACTTGGTTGTCAATACGTCCCAGGAATTCGATATTGCCATCAGGAAGATAACGGACTAAATCTCCAGTTTTATAGAGAGTGAGGGATTGGGGGTTTTCTTCATCTCCCATATCCAGTTGGATAAACCTCTCGGCTGTTAATTCTGGACGGTTGAGATAGCCTCGCGCTAAACCATCACCACCAATGTACAATTCGCCGGTAGCTCCCATCTCTACTGGTTGCAATTGGTCGTCTAATATGTATATCTGGGTATGAGCAATGGGACGACCAATGGGGATGGATACATCTGGTTTAATGGGTGCGGTGATGTAATGACAACAGGTAAATGTTGTGTTTTCTGTCGGCCCGTAACCATTAATTAGTTGACAATTTTCTACGGTTTGCAGGAATTTCTGCACATGGGGAACAGATAAAACATCGCCACCGGCTAAGAGTTGTCTTAATGGTTTAAGGGCTTGGATATTTTCATCTACCATTAAATGGAATAAGCCAGCTGTTAGCCACAGGGTAGTGATTTGGTATTTTTCAATGATTTCTCCCAATTCCTTGAGGGATGGGGTTTGACTGGGACAGATGACAAGTTTCCCGCCGTTAAGTAAGCAACCCCAAATTTCAAAGGTAGAGGCATCAAAGGAGATGGGCGCAAGTTGTAAAAATACTTCTGTGTTGCTGAAGTTAGCGTAATTTGTGGCTTTAACTAACCGCACTACACCACGGTGAACTACACTCACACCCTTGGGTTGACCGGTAGAACCGGAGGTGTACATGACATAAGCTAAGTTTTCAGGGGTAATGCTAGTATTTGGGTTTTCTGATGGGTGCTGATTGATGATTTCCCAGTCTGTATCTAGACAAATTACCCGCGCTGTGTGGGGTGGTAATTTATTTACTAATTCTTGTTGAGTTAATAATACTGAAATTTTGGTATCTGCCAGCATGAAAGCGAGGCGTTCCTGGGGGTATGCCGTATCTAATGGCACATAAGCCCCACCAGCTTTGAGGATAGCTAGCAGTCCGACAATCATGTCTAGGGAACGTTCTAGACAAATTCCCACTAATACTTCTTTGCCTACGCCCAAGGTTTGGAGATATTGCGCTAGTTGGTTGGCGCGTTGATTGAGTTCTTGGTAAGTTAGTTGTTGTGCCTGAAATACAAGGGCGATCGCATCAGGTGTTTTTTCTACTTGTTCCTCAAATAGTTGATGTATAGATTTATTACGTGGATATGCTGTTTGATTATGATTCAAATCCAGCAATAATTGCTTTTGCATAGAAGAATATGACCTAAATTTCTGCCGTAATCCCTGACTTTCCTGTTCAAAATCCTAATAATCGCCTGTAATAGAGAAAATAAAAGTTAAGACTCTAGCTGTTATAAATATCAGTTCAGTATCTTCTATGTAAGTGATCGAAAACACTATCTAGCGGTTAATTTAATCCTCGCTACCACACTATCCTGAACAGCCAATAAAAATATCCAGATGGATATCCACTTAGATGTTGTGGATAAACATGATTAATCCTATATTTGTGATTGTTGATATTTTGCTGGTACTTGCAACCAATTCTTTTTGTAGTTGATTTTTATTCACTCAATAATTAACAGCATAGCTAAAGCTAGCCAGCATGGATGTCTGCCGTGCTGATAATTATATTGACATCACCACACAGGTATTTATGAACATCTTTTGCATATCTTCAGCAAGAATTGGTCTAAAACTCAAATAATTGGCTTTGTATTACGTAGTTATGTAATATTAATATCGCCAACTACATTTACCTACAGCAAGGCAATTGAATTAACCTAGCTTCCCTAATTATTTTGTAGTTGCATGGAAAGGCATCGAATAATGGTAATTGGTAGTCATGTCACTACCGTACAGCGTGTCAGTGGCTACTGCCTCAAGCAAGACGTAGAAGTGTGTCCCTATTACGGGGTTCCTACTCATGAGGATATGGCTTTATTTGCTCCCAGCATTTTGGTGTTGTGTTTACCTATGCTAGAGGACTCTCAATTTCTCTTGAGGTTGTATCCCTGTATCTTGTGGTCAGAACAACCTACTCACGAACAGTTACCATTAGTCACTAGCCCTACAGAACTCTATGGACGTATGGATGAAATTTTTTCTAACTTAGATCAATCCATCCCTTATGGCCAATGCTGCCGCTTGGACACGGTCATCAACACTGAGTTTGTTGAGAACCATCCGCACATAGGACTTAACAGTTCCCAGTGAAAGATGTAGTTGTTCAGCGATTTCTTGATTGGAATAGCCTTCCGCGATGAGTTTCAACACATTACGCTCTCGTTCACTCAAAATTGGCCTCAGGGGAGTCTCAGGGACAGGTGCATTTTTTGGGGGAATGTTGGGTTTGAGCATTCGAGCTAATTTCTGTGCTATTTGTGGGTCTAAATATGCGCCTCCTTGGAGGAGGATGTTAATCACAGCAATTAACTGTTCCCATTGAATAGTTTTTGTACAGTAACCATCTGCGCCAGCTGCTAGCATTCCCATGACTTGAGTATCGTTATCAAACGCACTCAACGCCAACACGCAATTAGCGGTGCGATCGCTTTTAATTTGCTGGGTGGCGGTGATGCCATCCATAACTGGTAACTCAATATCCATTAACACTACATCTGGCTTGAGTTTAGCAGCCAGGTCTATTGCTTGCACACCGTCACCTGCTTCTCCCACTACACTAAAACCAGCTTCTAGGGAAAATTGTGCTTTCATTCCCCGGCGTACCAAAGCATGGTCATCCACCAGTAAAATTCGCACAGTTTTTTTTTCTGTACCATCAGTGGTCATTTCTTGTTCCATAGGTTATTTTCTGATTGGTCAACAGTTTTGGATGTGGTTACAGGAAGAGTAAACCAAAATGTACTACCTTTCCCCAAAGAACTTTCTACGCAGATAGTCCCACTGTGAGCTTCGATGATTTGACGGCACAAGTATAAGCCAAGTCCGGAACGTCCACGTCGGCTTTGTCCTTGAATAAAACGATGAAAGAGTTTTTCTTGGTCTTTGGGTGCAATTCCTACACCTTGATCCCGTACTGCAACTTTTACTTCGGCGTTACCAGAGTTCATCACCTCCAAAACAATCTCTTGATTTGGCTCACTAGCTCTAGCAGCGTTATCTACTAAGTTCTGCACAACTCTTTGAATCTCTAATTCATCTCCGTAAACTGTGGGTAGATTAGGGGAAATATAATATTGATAATTCAACGTTTTTTGATGGTCATTGACTTTTACTAAAGAGATGACCTTATCAAAAATCTTTTGCCAACACAATTGATCACTTCTGAGATGATTTTTCTGGCCATTTTCGTAACGAGATATATCTAATAGTCTTTCTATGAGTTTGAGTAAGTCTTCATTAGCTTGGCGATAATCTTCAAATAATTCTTGCCAGTTATCATTAATAGGGCCAAATGCTCCCTTAAGCATCCCATCTATAGTGCTGCGAGTCGCAATTAACGGTGTACGCAAGTCATGGGAGAGAGCCAAAATCATTTCTTCTAATTGTTGGTTTTTAACTTGAGCTTGCTGTTGGCGATCGCTAGCTTCTTTAGTGATATCTTTAATAAGTTGTGCGAGATCACTAATTTCAGTAGTAGCACTACAAAACTGCGGCTCTAAATTTTCATCTCGCCACATTTTTCCCATTGTTGTTAATTTGCGGAGGGGAATTTGAATTCGCTCGTGCAGAAACCAAATATGTAAACTTACTCCTAATAAGATTAATATAGTGCTGATAAGGTTGATATTGGTGTTAATCTTGTCAAGTTGTTGTAACCAATTTTTATATTCAAAAATCAGTTGATCTTGTAATTCGATCAAATTGTTGATTTCAGCACGTATTTCACCTGCATAGGTGTGTTTTATGGCATAGCTACTTGGCAAAGAAGCTCGTAAACTTTCATAGATAAATTTGATTTTATCGAGTTTTTGGAGGTGTTGGGGTTGGTCTTGCAAATAGTTGTACAATCTGTTGAGATTATCCTCAACAAGAGTGTTTGCCTGGTGATTCACTGTAGTGAGGATTGCTTTTTCCTCTCTTACCAAACCTTTGAGAAGATTTTCTTCTTCATTTTGTATAGTTAAAGCTTGGTTAATCTTTTGATGTGTTTGGTAAGTTAGCAATGATATCCACAAACTAGAGGCTTGCTGTCCAAATATCAGCAATACCACAATTAAAGAACTGCCATATATAGGCGTAAATACACAAGTTTTCCATTTGAGAAACTTTGCTTGCCATTGCTTCATTAGCTTCAATGAAGGCTGGCGAACTAAGTGATTATTAATTAAAGATTCCTGCATTAGTCACTTATCCAAAATTTTTAATATTTTTTAATAAATGGGCTTAATAAGGATGCCAGAAAGATAAATATGAGAGACTGCGATCAAAGATCATTACCTAAGTCACTTAAATCATAATTTTAGTTGTCTAATTTCATTGCTATCGAAATATATCAAACTTTGTGACTAGACGTACTGACAATTTAGATCATGAATTTTCCTGAGATTCTTATTAAGCTACGTGTACTAAATATGAGTTCAGCTTTTAGCTTGATCATTCTGCACACTGTCAACTCGACCATTTGGTATCAACAAAAGTTTTAAGTTACATTACCGTTAATTTTTTAAAGTCAGTTTTTCTGGATGAATGACTCAAAAAATCATATTTGCATGAGGTGATTGTTACTTGTGTCATCCGTCTGATATCACGTTTCTATGTAAAGGTGAGACACAAGAACGTATATAGTGATTTTTGGATGGTTGGTAATATATTTTATTCATTTATATTGATCGGTAAGTGGATTTCATTACTGAAATACCTAATGTCATTACCGAGGGAAAACACACAAACTCAATAAGTATACCTATTAAAGTCTTTACTTTGGCTTTACTAGTAATTATACATAGTAAATTTTCTTTAGATGTCGTCAAATATTAATTATTTTTTAATTTTGGGTCTTGATTGATTTTTTTCATAGTCACACAGCTTTTTATACATCAATGTACTTTACTAAATGAGAGTTTACAGTAAGACAATTTACTTTTGGGATTTTTTTCCTAACTTTACACTACCTTTACTGTGCATTTAGTCATTACTACATAAATCAAGACAGCTTAGTTAAAAGTCGGTCAAAAGAGGCAGGGGAGCGGAAAACAATGCAGTCTAGAGCTTTGCCCAATTAGAGCAATTGCGGAGGAGCAAGGAGGAAAAATGGGACAATATGCAGAGAAAGAGTCACTTATAGAGGGAATATGAGCGAATGGACTTTTTTAGTAACGATTCAGATTCTTGCTCCCTCTGCACCCCAAAAAGATAGAATATTTTTTAGTTGGAAGTCCCTAATAAATCTGGACTGGGTATTTTGTTTTCCAGTGTCTTAGGTAATTTCAAACCCAGAACCACAATCATCATGCTCATGTAAGCAATTAAAGACACCCATAAAAGATGATTGTTTTGCAGATACCAAGCTGTAGCTGCTAGTGGTGCAAAACCGAATCCAAAGGCTAAAAGTACGGCGTTGCGGATGGTTGCGCCTTCTTTTAAACCGATAAAGTATCCTTCTAACATAAAAGCGATCGCAGTTAAAGCTAAAAGTGGCAGTAACCAAATCGCATAACTGCTAATGTGTTCGTTAACTTCTGTATGACTGGTTAGAATACCAAATATTGTATCTGGGAAAATCACAGCAGCGATCGCAAAACCCAGGGAAATAAATAAACTGGTGATCACAGAAATAGTTAACAGTGGTAACATCTTCTCTGTTGTGCCTTTACCCTGAAAATTTCCGGTTAAAGTTTGTGTAGTCAGACCTACGCCTTGAATGGTGAACTGACTCAATATAGCAATTTGCAACAATAACCCATTCTCTGCTAAGGTAATTGTCCCCATTGTGGCACTCAAATTAGTAAAGATGGCATAGGTGGAAATCAAGACTAAAAACCGTACCAAAATGTTTGTCTTGAGGACAACAGTATCTTTCAACGCCAGCCAATCAAACACCTCTTCCAAGGCAGCTTGTACTTTTGACCATTCAATGGTGAAGCAAACACCCACTAAACCAGTCAACAGTGCTAAATATTGACTGATTGCTGTTGCTAGTCCTGCACCCATACTTTCCCAACCCCATTGGACAATCATTAAATAGTCCAACAGCACATTAGAACCATTGCCAATGAGAGATATGAGCAACACCAAACTATTCTTTTCTCGTCCCGTGAACCAACCAATTAAGACAAAGTTGAGTAACACCGCCGGAGCTGCCCAAATTCTCGCATAAAAATAATCTGTTCCAGAACTTTCAATTTCTGGTGAACCGCTTAAAATCCAAAAGCCTAGCTTTTGGATAGGGTATTGCAGCAACAGGATCACTAACCCCAGTCCTAGCGCAATTAAAGCACTCCGCATTCCTACTAATAATATGGTTTTGTGATCATCCATGCCCACAGCTTGAGCGGTGAGAGCATTGACACTAGAGCGTAAGAACTTTAACACGCGATAAAGATAGTCAAAAAGTATTGTGGCGAGGATAACTCCCGCCAGGTGACGGATATCTGCTAAATGACCCAAAAAGGCGATATCAACAATCCCCGCGAGAGGAACCATCATGTTAGAAAGCACGTTGATGCTTGCCATTTTGTAAAATCGCGGTAAAAAGTCGTACTGGAGTGAGACTGCTGCAAATCTCATAATTTGGCTGTACTGGAGTTATTGATGGAAATTGGAACTATTTTAGTGTAGTTGACTGGTAAACAAAAAAGTGTTGTCGGGAGTTAAGCCAACGGTGCAGCGATTTCGACTCAGGCTTTGTCAGACATTATTATTTACCATCCCAGGTGCGATCGCTATCCTCCAGCTTACAAAGCAAATACTGTCCGCAAAGTGCCGGTAATAATTGTGCCGTTACTATCTTGATTACTCGGATGAGCTATTACCTGAATTAAAGGTGTAACTCGGATATGATCAGTCACAGGAAAGTTATAGAAAGCTTCAAAATTCATCTGTGTACTATCCCCCACAGCATTTTCAATGAAAGGTTGCCCAATTGCAATACCCGCGATCGCTCTTTCCATAAACAAATCTCGAAATCCTAACCCAGCCATCCAATAATGTGGATTGATATCACCTAAGCTGGTATCAGGATAACTAGCATAACCATAACGACCAAAAACACCCACACGATTATTCAAAGCTAGATCAAAATTGACACCAACACCATTAAAACTACTACCAAATAGCCTACCGCCACTATATTGCAAACGTACCGCCAAAGTTTTACTAGGCGTATATTCCAGTTCTACAAAGCCTTGGTAGGGATCACCAAACAAACCACCATCCGCACCACCGCCAGCTGTGGGGAATAAACGAATATCTTCAGCCGCACCACCACCGATTAATCTTCGGTTCTCTGGTAACGAATCAGTGGCATCTCCTGCAACGTATAATGCTCTTAATTTAAAGGGACTGGCTTTTGGTTGCCAATTAATAAAAGCACCCGCCCCTGCCGGTCTGGGAAGTAATATATAGTTGTTAACTAAAGCCTGAGTAGAAAAGTCTAAAAAGCTGATGTTGGCATAACGATTTTGATCAACAAAATCAGGAGCAACAATTGCAGGGCCGATAGTAACTTGCAAATCTTCAATAGGTTTAAAAGTGTAGTACAGCCTTCCTATACTTAATTGATCATTCCGTCCTGGAATAGAAAAATCTAAGGTACTCCCCAAATTAGGCTCAAGATATCCACCCGCGTTATCGTTGGCACCATCACTACCTGTAACTAAGCGAACTTTTAATAAATCTGTGCCATAAAAGCTGGTGTTTAAGTCCAAACTGAGTCGATAAATCAAGGTTGCATTGGGGTCATTATCAGCAATTACCCTACCTCTGGGGGCAATAATTCTATCACCAGCAAATCCCCCAATGTTGAATGCAAAGATAGCCTGACCCTGTAGTTTTGTCGTAGTGGAAAACTGATTGGGTTCTAGCATTGCATTTTGAGCTTCGAGGTTATCTACCCTTCCTCGCAATGTAGCTAATTCTGGAGCAAATATTGTTTGCAGTCTTCGTAATTTCTCTAAATCTTCAGATGCAACTAAATCTGATTTGCCTTTGCGAATTAACTCATTTACTTGCTCTAATACCGCATTGATCCCAGCCGCAAATTCATAGCGACTCATGGCGCGGCTACCCCGAAAAGTTCCATTGGGATAACCTGCAATTACACCATAACGCTCAACTAACGACTGGAGAGCGGCAAACGCCCAGTCTTGGGGTTGTACATCTTGTAATTGGCTGACAGAGGTAACTTGTTCTAGAGTCGTTTCTGTTTCAGAACTATCAATGTCTAGACTTGATTGTGCTAGCGCGTCATTATTCGGCAATATTAAACACAAACACCAGATTGATTTAACTAATGTCAGCAGGGATATAGGGGAAAAAATAGATTTTTTTGCGTTCATAGATAGGGGGTTAAATATTTTCAACTTCCCCCTGACGGGGCGATCATTGGTTTTTCATAGGAGTTACTTCTACGAAAGGTTACAATTCTTCGCCAGCATTATTCTTGTCTATTATTGCTTTTTTCATTCTCCCCTATACCCCTTATTGACAGCCCCTGAATTTTAGAGTGATTTATGACTACCATCGCAAAAAGGAGTATTGTTAGTGTGTTTACACAGACACAATGCCACCTGTTTTTCTTCTGTAATTTCAAAAGCTAACGGTTGAAAATTTGTGCCTTTATGAGAACCATCACAAAAAGGTTGATTTGTAGATTGTCCGCAACTACACCAAAAATATTTGCCTGGTTGTAGTTTTACAAGCGTAGGTTTTTTGTCAACAATTATAGGTTCGGACATGGAAATTCCCAAGATTATTTGTATTACTTGTAATGCCAATTAATTCTTGATGTTTTTAGTTTCAAGATGTTGTCATGTCTTAAACTTTACTTTGAGGGTTTTGCTCAGGTCTTTTCTATTCTTGGGAAAAGTATTCTATTATTGTAATTATGCTGAAATTTCCCGTCGCCCACAGTTCCTATTCTCCATTAACACTCAAAATCTCAAACTCAGAAACTCAATGAACTTCCATTGTGGTTGTCGCACCTAACTGGAGAGCATAGAGATTAGCATAAACACCTTGTTGCTCAATCAGTTGAGCATGAGTCCCTCTTTCAACAATTTGACCTTGCTGCATTACTAACACCTGATCAGCCTGGGTGACGGTACTGAGACGGTGAGCAATGACGAAGCTGGTACGACCTTTTAATAAACGAGCGATCGCATCTTGTACTAGGGCTTCTGTACGAGTGTCTATGCTACTGGTTGCTTCATCTAAAATCAAGATGCGGGGATTAATTAACACCGCACGAGCAATACTAATCAGTTGTCTTTGTCCTTGGCTCAAAGGTGCGCCTCGTTCCCCTAACTGAGTTGTGTAACCCTGTGGTAGAGAAGTAATAAACTCATGCACATTGGCTAATTGTGCTGCCGCTTCAATCTCAGCTTGGGTAGCATACGGCGCACCAAAAGCAATATTTTCCGCTACAGTGCCACTAAATAAAATATTATCTTGTAAGACAATGCCAATCTGACGGCGCAGACTCGCTTGTGTAACACTACGGACATCTATGCTATCTATTTTGACAGCACCATCCGAAACATCATAAAAACGCAATATCATATTAATAATGGTGGTTTTACCTGAGCCAGTGTGTCCTACTAATGCCACCATTTCTCCTGGATGAGCGTGTAAATTTACACCTTTTAGTACCATTTGTTCTGGATTATAGCCAAACTTGACATTCTCAAAGATGACCTCACCCTGAATAGTAGGCATTGTCATCGCGTCAGGAGCGTCTTGCAATAGTGATGGTTCATCTAACAACAGAAAAATTCGATCCAGTCCCGCGAATGCAGATTGGGCTTGGGTGTAAAACTGACTGAGGATTTGGATAGGGCGAAAAAACTGCTGCACATACAATAAAAAAGATGTGACTACGCCTACTGTTGCCCTTCCAGTAACGGCAAGATAGCCACCATAAGCTAATACACCTGCGGTAGCTAGGGTGTTGAGAAAATCAATTGATGGTAAAAAAGCAGAGGTAATCGCTACTGCTTCGACGTTGGCATCACGATTAGCGGCGTTGAGTTGATCAAATTCTGCTATGTTAATGTGTACACGATTAAATGCTTGTGCTTCTCTGACACTGCCAATATCTTCTTCCAACTTGGCAGAGAGTTCGCCAATAGTTTGACGTGTCACTCGAAATTTACTCCTTGCCCATCGTGAAAACAAGCTAGTAGTAAAAATCATCAGGGGAACAACTAAGTTACTCAATAGACCAAGTTGTAGATTAATAGAGAGCATGGCAATGACAATACCAACCAAACTAAAAACGTTACCCAACATTTGAGCAACAGTTTGTCCAAAAGCTTGATTGACGGTATTTACATCATTGAGTAACCGACTCATTAAATCCCCAGCTTCACTACGGTCAAAAAAGCTGAGTGGTAGACTTTGAATTTTCAGAAAAATATCTTGTCTCAATTGCGCCAGTAATCGTTGCATAATCCAACCGACGCGAATAATTTGACCCCGAATTGCCCAGATACTAAAACCGTAGATTAAACCTAGTATTCCTAATAATAGTAGTAAACCAGGCAAATTTCCCTTGACAATTAGATTATCAACTGACCATCCGAGTAAGAATGGCCCCAAAGCCTGAGTGGAAGCACCAATTAACACGAATGTCAGTGCGACTGGAATTTCCTTGCGAAAGGGTAAAAAGTATCGTAAAAAACGCCGGAGAGTTGACATTTGTTGCGTTTTTTCTGGTTCAGATGCAATCACCGGTTTACCTCTTAGTCATTAGTCATTAGTCATTAGTCATTAGTCATTAGTCATTAGTTATTACTCAGCACCGGCTAAACGCCGCGAAGAAAGCTAACAGCACTCATTACTCATTACTCATTACTTATTACTTATTACTTATTACTCAGCACGCTGCTCAACGCCCCGCTTCCGCTAACAGCACTCATTACTTCGTCTCCTTTACACGTTTACGCCTTGTTTCTTCACTTGAGATTCTAAAATCGCTCCATAAAGTGGGCTGGTTTGCATTAATTCTTCATGTGTGCCTTGGGCTACTAATTTTCCTTTGTCTATGAGAAAAATTCGGTCAGCGTTTTTGACGGTGCTAATGCGTTGGGCGACAACAAAAGTTACACAGGCTTTGCGGCGCATCATCTCATCTAATGCGGCTTGGATTTCGCTGGCAGTTTTGGCATCAACCGCAGAGGTACTATCATCCAAAATTAAAATACTGTAGTCGGTAAGTAAAGTCCGCGCGATCGCAATCCGTTGTTTCTGTCCACCAGATAACCCTACGCCACGTTCACCAACAATTGTCTCGTAGCCATCTGGCAGACTGGTAATGAAATCATGAATTTGGGCAGTTTTGGCTACCTCAATGACTGCTTCTAATGGTGCATTAGGTTTAGCATAGGCAATATTTTCGCGAATTGTACCGGCAAATAATGTACTTTCTTGAAATACAATGCCAATGTGGTTTCTCAAACTTTTGAGGGTAAAATTTTTGACATCTCTACCATCAATACGAATCGCGCCCTCGGTGACATCATAAAAGCGGGGAATCAGGTTCATAATCGTACTTTTGCCGGAACCTGTCATTCCCAAGACGGCAATTAGTTCTTTAGGTCTAGTTTCAAAAGATACATTCTTTAAAGTTTCGATGGCTGCGCCAGGATAACGAAAAGAGACGTTTTCAAAGGTGATTCTACCGCCACAGGTATCAAAGGCGATCGCATCTGGGCGATCGCGAATCTCGATTGTAGCGTCTACTACTTCGTAAACTCTTGTAGCGGAAGCAGCAGCTTGAGCGATCGCAGGTGCAGCAAAGCCAATCAGCAAAATGGGCTGAAAAAGCAACACTAAGTAGGAGTTAAACGCCACTAGTTCGCCAATGGAAAATCTATTACCAATAACTTGCGCCCCACCATAACCAAACACCGCCAACGTCACTAAATTACTCAAAAGAAAGATAAACGGAAATGTATTGCGGATGGCGCGGATAGTCTTCATGTTGGCAGAGACTAATTCATCATTGAGCCTGGTATAACGGGATTTTTCCGCCGATTCCCGCACAAAGGCTTTAACGACTCTAATACCAATCAGGTTCTCTTGTAATACAGCATTGAGACTACCTAGCCGTTCCTGGATCTGTCCGAACAATTTATCATTACCGATGACAAATCGCGCCATTAACCAAGAAGCTACCGGTACTACTGTCAGGGAAATTAACGCTAATTCCCAATTCATCACCAGCAAAAGTACCGCCACCACCACCAATGTTACAACTCCAGCTATGACTTGAATCAAACTAGTCCCGATAAATGTACGGACGAGTTCAATATCACTGGTAACGCGAGTTAACAGTTGTGATGTCTGGGACTGATCATGATAGCTAAAACTCAGATTTTGAATTTTGCTGAAAATTTTATTGCGTAAGTCATAGGCGACACCTTGAGATACTGCTTCTGCCAGATAACTTTCACCAAAACTAAATACACCACGCGCGATCGCTGCCACTACCATCCATGCTGCACTATATAAAACTATCTGTAAATTTCTCTTGGCAATTCCCTCGTCTATTCCCCAACGAAATAGTTGCGGAGTTATCGCATAAACAACTGTCAACAGTAATAAACTTAGCAAAGCCCCCAGAGAAATCAAGCCATAATTTCTCAAACTCCCCAAAACACGCCAGATTGCTTGATTTGAGGAATTTTCCTGGGGTTGTGATGGTGCAATCACTGGAATTTCTCCCTGATTTGCTGTGAAAATTTTGTCTTAACAACGAGTATGAAAGCTTACAAGCGAATAGGCAATATGTAATAGGGAATAATCCTTGATGAGTAATGAGTAATGAGTAATGAGTGATGAGTGCTAAGTTGAGAAGTAAATTCTACCTTATCTACCTTGTCTACCTTGTCTACCTTGTCTACCTTGTCTACCTTGTCCCCAATCCCCAGTCCCCAATCCCTCACCCTCTAAGCGGCCGTTTTTTCCTCAAGGGGAATAAATGTCTTTTTGGTAGCACCACAAATTGGACATTGCCAATCATCGGGAATCGCTTCAAAGGGTGTACCTGGGGCAATCCCAGAATCAGGATCACCGATTACAGGATCGTAAATCATGCTGCATTGTCTGCAAATCCATTTACGGGTGTTGGGATCATCACTGGCTACTCTAGTTACAGGTTGTCCACCGTTAATCACTTCTAAAGCTTCAGTATAGCGATCGGCGTGGTAATTTTCGATGAATTTCAATAAGCCAAAACGGTGGGCGGCGGCGCGGAAAGTGTCGGCGTGTTCGCCAGATTCTTGTGCTTGCTTGAGAAATTCTTCGGCGGCGGGATTGTCGCGATCTCGTTGGGCTGCTGCGGCAAAATCAGGATACATGGTAGTGTATTCGTAAGTTTCGCCCTCAATGGCTAAAGATAAGCAACGAGAAACAATTTCCCGCTTTTGTTCATCAGTCAAAGCTGCTGGATCTTCCACCACTAATTCTGGGTGTAACAATTCAAAATGGGCAAAGGCGTGTTCAGTTTCCTGTTCTGCGGTTTCACGAAATAGTTTGGCTAAATCTTTAAAACCCAGTTTACGCGCTACTTCAGCAAAAAATAGATATTTCCGGTTTGCCATTGATTCGCCACCAAAAGCAGCTTCTAGATTTTGCAGAGTAGTAAAGTTTGAAAGATCCATAATTTTTAGATACCTGAAAAGTAATATCTATGGGTAAAGTCTGGACTCAAAATTTGAGTGTATGAAGTAACAATTGTATAATTTACAACTTTTTATCCAAATTTTTCAGTCCATCTTTATTTACCTGTTTTATTAACCGCGACAGGAAAATTGCTGTATCAGCATGGGAAAGCATCGATAAGAGGCAGAGGGCAGAGGGTAGACTGTTGACTTTGTGGCTTTTTAAAAGGTCAAAAGTCATGCACAATTTATGTTCTGTCATCGCGTTCGCGAAGTGTCTCGTAGAGAAGCGGGGCGGGAGCATCGTTGCAAATTGGTATAACCTGTTCCACTTAGGTAAATCACTCCCAAAACAAATGCACCTAACGAGTAGGTGCAATGATTAGGCAATTATGGAATTAATACTACTATGTAAAACCAAGTAAGTAATAACTCAGGAGATACCTGAGTTTATCTGAATAATCAAGAAAACATTTCAGTGAATTTACTGATTTTTGCGTAAAATACTTTAGAAAAACTAATGATAAGTGTTTTTACCATTAGCAAATTTTCTTAAGTAATAAATCTTAAATTTTTGTTGTATCAATAAGAATCTCTTTTCAAGAAAAAACCTCTCTTGAGGAAGAAAGGTTTTTGACAATTGATTTAACACAAAAGGACTTTAGTCCTTACTACGAACTAAATCCTAGTATTTTTACGTTACGTAGCATAGTTTGGTTTTTTCAAGTTGTTCTACTTGGTCGTGCTATTCACTTACTCTCAACTAAAAAGGGATAATCTGTATATCCTGTGGCTTCTGCTCCGTAGAATGTTCTGGGATCTGGGGTGTTTAATTCGGCGTTAAGTTTGAATCTTTGGGGTAAGTCGGGGTTAGCAATAAACAATTTGCCAAACGATACTAAATCTGCATCGTTTTTGCTGAGAATGTTGTCTGCGGTTTCGTGATCATAACCACCGTTGGTAATTAATGTCCCTTGGAAGATTTGGCGGAAATGGGGTGTGACGGGATTCATCACTTCACGAGTTGATAAATCCACTTCGTTAGGTTCCATCATGTGGACATAGGCTAAATCGAAGGGATTCAGAGCTTTCACTACATAAGTAAATGTTTCTTTGGGGTTGGAGTCGGACATCCCGTAGAAAGTGTTACTGGGGGAAAGTTTAATCCCAACTCTACCGCCTCCTAGCACACCGCTAACTGCTTCTACTACTTCTAAGACAAAGCGGCTACGATTTTCTACTGAGCCGCCATATTCATCTGTACGCTGGTTTGAACCATCTTGGATAAATTGGTCGATTAAATAGCCGAATGCACCGTGTAATTCTACACCATCAAAGCCAGCAGCTAAAGCATTGACTGCACCCTGACGGAATTGTTCGACAATTTCGCCGATTTCTGTAATTTCTAAAGCGTGGGGAGTTTCTAAAGCAACTTTACCGATGGGTGTGTGCAGTGAACCTACTCCAGCGATCGCACTTGGTGCTACTGGTAATTCTCCACCCAATAAGGCAGGATGAGCAACTCTTCCAGAATGCCATAGTTGTACAAAGATACGTCCCCCTTGTTCATGAACTGCATCTGTGACTAACCGCCATCCGTCAATTTGTGCGTCTGTATAAATCCCTGGACAGTTGATATAGCCTAAACTTAAGGGTGAAATGGCTGTACATTCCGTCACAATCAA
Source organism: Nostoc sp. CENA543 (assembly GCF_002896875.1). GTDB lineage: Bacteria > Cyanobacteriota > Cyanobacteriia > Cyanobacteriales > Nostocaceae > Trichormus. Next base: position 4,202,233 of record NZ_CP023278.1, on the reverse strand, counting down.
TCCTGCACTGGCTCGTTGAGCATAATATTCTGCCATCAGTGCATTTGGGATGTTGTCTATTGCTCGTAAGCGTGTCATGGGAGCCATAACAATCCGGTTGGGTAGAGTGTATGACCCTAGTTGAACTGGTGTAAATAGGTTCATGGTTTGGGGAATTGGGAATTGGGCATTGGAACTCGAAGTTTCTCGTTGCAAACATGAATGTTCGTGTTCTCAACTCAAATTTTCTGGTTTTGAACAACAATAATCTTGTTTAAAACGAAAATATTTTTGTTCTTAACTGGAATAGACGTAAATCAAAGTTCTTGCTTAGTTTAGATAATCCCGCCGTTGACGCGAATGTTTTGAGCCGTGATCCATCTAGCTGCATCACTTGCTAAAAAGGCTACGACATCGGCTATTTCTTGAGCATCGCCCAACCTACCAAAGACAGCCATTTGAGATAGACGGTTGATTTGTTCTTCCGTTTTGCCGTCTAAAAACAATTCTGTAGCTGTGGGGCCTGGTGATACTACGTTCACGGCGATATTTTTCGCGCCTAACTCTTTTGCTAATACTCGTGATATCTGTTCGACTGCACCTTTAGTTGCTACATACGCGCTATAAGTAGGTAGCATCAAAGCTGTGGTAGAGGAGGAAAAGTTAATAATTCTTCCCCCTTCTGTCATGTGGCGTGCAGCTTGCTGACAGGCGAAGAAAGTACCTTTGACGTTGACTGCATAAATCTTGTCAAAGTCTGCTTCGGTAATTTCTGTGATGGGTTTATAAACGATTGTCCCGGCATTGTTGACTAAAATATCAACTTTGCCAAATTGAGCCATAGTTTCTGCAAATAATCTCTCAATATCAGCTACTTTGCTAACATCTGCTTGCACTGCGATCGCCTTAACTCCCATTTTGTCTATTTCTGTGACGACTTCTTGGGCTTTATCGGCTCTGCCTGCATAGTTTACTACTACGGATGCGCCTTGACTAGCTAAAGTCAGTGCGATCGCTCGTCCAATTCCCCGTGATGCACCTGTCACAATTGCAACCTTCCCAGCTAAACCTGTCATGTTGCTTTGCTCCGCATTCAAAATTCAACATTAACAATACCCCTAAATAAATTTAAAAGCTTGTCTGTTTTTGACAAACTCCAATAGGGCGGGAACAGGGAACAGTGAAAGAATGAACGTTAGTAATGTAGGGTGTGTGACGGCAACGATAAGATTTAAAACATCATCCATATATTCAAATTGCTGTCACGCACCTGGCAAACATAGGTAATATCAATCATGATAAAATTACCTTAGCCAAGAAGCAGCTAAAACCTCTGCGTGAAAACCGACAGCATATTTTATCGCCTATTCCAACAATTCCCCAGCATTTTCTTTGAACTAATTGGCAACCCTCCCGAAACCGCCAACATCTATCGATTTGCTTCTGTTGAAATCAAACAAACAGCTTTCAGAATTGACGGTGTATTTCTCCCCAACCAAGAGCAAAAAAGCCCGATTTATTTTGTGGAAGTGCAATTTCAAGCAGATGAAGATATTTACCTGCGCCTGATTTCTGAAATTTCCTTATACTTACGCCAAAACAAACGCCAAAATCCTTGGCGGGGAGTAGTAATTTATCCTAGCAGAGATATAGATATAGCAGAGAAGGAAGATTTCTTAGAATTCTTTGAGAGTCAGCGTATCAAGATCATCTATTTAGATGAACTAGGCGAAGCTGAATCACTACCCATAGGCATTGCTACGATAAAATTAGTAATTGAGGGGGAAGATACAGCCATTAACACGGCTAAGGAATTAATTAACCGCACCCAGCAAGCACAGAATTCGCAACTACCACAAAAACAGTTACTAGAATTAATAGAGACAATCTTAGTTTATAAATTTCCACAAATGAGTCGTCAGGAGATAGAAGCAATGTTTGGTTTAAGTGAGTTAAAACAAACACGGGTTTATCAAGAAGCTTTAGAAGAAGGTGAACGAAAAGGTGAACAAAAAGGTGAACAAAAAGGACGTATACAAGCAAAATTAGAAGCTGTACCTAAACTGTTAGCACTGGGTTTAACTGTAGAACAGATAGCACAAGCTTTAGACTTAGATGTTACACAAGTCCAGCAAGTAGCAGGTTTATAAATTTCCGCAAATGAGTCGCCAGGAGATAGAAGGAATGTTTGGTTTAAGTGAGTTAAAGTAAACGCGGGTTTATCAGGAAGCGAAACTAGAAGGCAAACTAGAAGGTAAACAGGAAGCCAAATTAGAAGCTATACCTAAATTGTTAGCACTGGGTTTAACTGTAGAACAGATAGCACAGGCGTTAGACTTAGATGCCGTACCAGTCCGACTAATAGCACGGCAAGAATCTCTGAATCCTAACTTAGATTCAAAACATCACCAATAAATTCAAATTGCCGTTACGCACCAAGCAAACATATTTACAGACAATTAACACCATTTCAGGAAATTAATAAATCAATCACTATTCTTGCTCCCTACGCTTGCTATCTGTATCAACCTTAAAGTTGAACGGTATAAAGGAGGGTATTTTGTCTTCTGGATGAGAACCTGTAAGGGGAGGCTGACGACGGGGTTTGATGCGATCGCGCATTTTACTAATCACTATATATAGTATTGGCACGACAAACAAACTTAAGAACGTTGCCACGAACATTCCGCCAAATACGGCTGTCCCCAATGATTGACGGCTGGCTGCACCTGCACCAACGGCAATTAATAGGGGAAAAATCCCCAACAATGTAGATAATGCTGTCATCAAAATCGGGCGGAGGCGTTCTTGTGCTGCTTGGATGGCGGCTTTGGTGATGGGTAAGCCTTGATCACGCAGTTGGTTAGCAAATTCCACAATCAAAATTGCGTTTTTACTGGCTAAACCAATCAGCATGACTAACCCCACCTGACAAAAGACATCGTTACTCAAACCCCGCAATGATTGGGCTATTAATGCTCCCAAAATTGCTAAAGGGACGGACAGCATAATAATTAAGGGGTCTACATAGTTTTCGTATTGGGCGGCTAGTACCAAAAATACGAAGATTAATCCTAGACCAAAAATTAGTGGTGCTTGTCCTCCAGAAGTTTGTTCTTCGGTGGTGATTCCTGACCATTCGTAGCCCATACTGGCTGGGAGGATGGTTTGGGCTAAGTTTTCCATTGCGGCGATCGCTTGTCCAGAACTGAAGCCAGGTGCAGCACCGCCGTTGATTTCTATCGACCGGAACAGGTTATAGTGGTTGATAGTTTGCGCGCCAGTTGTAGGTGTTAACTTAACTAAGTTACTCAAGGGAATCATTTTCCCAGTTTCGGAACGCACATATAACTTGCCAATATCCCCAGGTTCAGAACGGAACTTGGCATCAGCTTGCACATATACCCGATAGGTGCGTGAGAGAAAATTAAAGTCGTTGACGTATTGTGAACCCATATAACTTTGCAGGGTTTTAAATATATCGTCTACGGGGACTTGTAAAACTTTAGCTTTGTTGCGGTCTACGGTAATTAACATCTGGGGTGTGTTGGCGTTAAAGGTGCTAAACACACCTTGCAAGCCAGGGGTTTGATTACCTTGGGCGATGATTTTTCCCATCACTTCCAGCATGGTGTTTAAATCGGTAGTTCCTGATCTATCTTGCAGTTGGAATTGGAAACCACCGAAATTTCCCAAGCCGTCAATTGATGGTGGGTTGACAGGAAAAATCTGCGCTTCAGGAATATTTGATAATACTCCCTGCAACTTGTTAATAATGGCGTTGGCTGAGTGTTCTGATTGTCGGCGTTCATTCCAAGGTTTGAGAGTGGTAAAAATTACACCACTATTAGCAGTATTACCGCTAAAACTAAAACCACCGAGCGCGAAAGTACCAGTTACTTCCGGTAATTTCAGAATTTCCGTTTCTACCTCGGTCATGACTTTGCTGGTGTAATTGAGAGAAACCCCCTCTGGGGCTTGAATAATGGTAATGAAATAACCTTGGTCTTCATCGGGGATAAAGGCTGTGGGAACGGTGACATATAACCAACCTGTGAATACTAAGGAGGCGACAAATAACCCAATCATGATCGCTCTTACACGGTATAAAAAATACAGCGATCGCTCATATTGTCTCTGCATTGCCTCTAAAAACCAGTTAATCCGTCCAAAAAACCAGCCAAATATCCCCCGTGGTTTCGGTTTAGCGCGGAGTAATAAAGCTGATAAAGTGGGGGTGAGGGTGACAGCCAAAAAGGTAGAAATGCCAATAGAAAAGGCAATAGTTAACGCAAACTGGCGATAAATTTGACCTGTTGCACCAGGGAAAAAAGCCACTGGTACAAACACTGCCATTAATACTAATGATGTCGCAATTACTGCCCCGAATAACTCCCGCATTGTTGCCGAAGCTGCTTGACGGGGTGACATTCCCTGGTTTTGAATCAGGCGGGAGACATTTTCGACCACGATAATGGCATCATCTACTACCATCCCTGTAGCGAGAGTCATGCCAAACAGGGTCAAGGTATTGATAGAAAAACCAAAAACTTTAATAAATGCGAAAGTCCCAATCAACGACAGAGGAATGGTAATGACGGGAATTAGGGTAGTCCGCCAATCTTGGAGAAAGAGAAATATGACTAAAACAACCAGGGCGATCGCTTGTAGGAGAGTAATCACTACTTCTACTAAAGATGCTTCTACAAAGTCAGTGGTATCAAACGCCACTTGATATTCCATCCCTGGGGGAAAACTTTTCGCCAAGCGTGCCATTTCCAAGCGCACAGCTTTAGCGACTTCTATGGCGTTACTCCCAGGTAAAGGAAATATGCCAATTCCTACGCCGTCTTTGCCCCGAAAACGCAGGAAAGAATTATAGTTTTCTGCTCCTAATTCTGCCCGGCCGATATCCTTAAAGGTAATCAATGAACCATCTGCACCCGTTTTCAGGACAATATTTTCAAATTCCGATACATCAGTTAATCTACTAACTGCTGTTAAATCAATTTGATACATCAAATCAGACGGAACTGGTGGCTGACCGATTTGTCCGGCACCGATTTGAATATTTTGTTCATCTAGGGCATCAATTACATCTTGGGCTGTCAAATTACGACTAGCCAAGCGATTAGGGTCAAGCCAGAGGCGCATCGCATAACGACGTTCCCCAAAAATCTGCGCCTCACTGACACCATCAATTCTTTTGAGGGCATCAACTAAATATAAATCAGCGTAGTTACTTAAAAATATATTGTCGTATTCTTGGCGATCGCTATACAAACCCATCGCCAGCAAAAGATTATTAGATTGTTTCTTCACAGTCACCCCAGTACGCTGCACTGCTTCTGGTAACTGTGATTGTGCTAGAGAGATACGATTCTGCACATCAACAGCCGCAATATCCTTATCCCGTGATGCGTCAAAGGTGACAGTAATCGTACTAGTTCCGTCATTGCTACTGCTAGAAGTTATATACTTCATGCCTTGCACCCCATTAATTTGGCGTTCCAAGACACTAGTCACCGTCTTTTCTACAACTTCCGCACTTGCCCCAGTGTAGTTAGCATTAACAATAATTTGTGTAGGACTAATTTCGGGATATCTATCAGTCGGTAGCGTCGGGATACTAATTGCACCCACCAAAAAAATGATAATGGCGCAGACGCTGGTAAATACTGGTCGTTTAATAAAAAAGTTAACAAACATATATTAGGGAATGGGGCATTGGGCATTGGGAATGGGGAATTGGGCATAGGGCATTGAGGTAAAATGATCCTTGTCTACCTTAGACACCTTGCAAAAGTAATGATTCAAGCGTCTTTCTTTGCGTCTTTGCGCCTTTGCGTGAGGCAAAAAAAGATTTATGCAATAGGTCTCTTGTCCCCCTTGTCCCCCATTCCCCATTCCCCATTCCCTAAAAAGAATCAGGCACAATTGGCGCGCCGTCTTGGAGATTGAGCAAGCCTGAGACGATAATTTTATCCTGTGGTTGTAACCCTGAAAGGACTTGATAGTTATTGCGACGAATATCGCCCAGTTGCACACGTTTTTGACGGGCGACTAATTGCGATCCTCCTTGGGGCGATGTTTCTGTTTGAGCAACATAGACAAAGGTATTACCAGCAATGCGTGATATGGCTGTTGTGGGAATTAATACCCCTGGACGTTGATTCCAAATTACTCTAGCTCTGATTAGTTGGTCGGCTCTGAGTTGATTATTAGAATTTGGGTAGATGGCTTTAATGAGGACGGTTTGGGTGTCGTTGGTGGCGTTAGGAGCAATGAAAAATACTCTGCTTGTACCCAAAACTTGACCTTGGGGATTCATAATCTCTACAGGCATTCCCTTACGTAGTTGGGAGGCTCGTTCCAAGGGGACGGAGACATTAACTTCTAAAGGTTGGTTTTGGGTGATGGTGGCTAATTGTGTAGATGTGGTAACGAAATCACCCAGTTTTACGGGAATATTGCCCACAGTTCCCGAAAAGGGGGCAGTAATTCTGTAATATTGCAGTTGGAATTGTTGTTGGGCTGTGTTTGTCTGTGCTTGCTGCCAAGTTTTTTGGGCTTGGGCGATGCTGGCTTTTTGGGCTTGAATCCTCGAATCTATGGCTCTGAGATTAGCTTGGGCTATTGACAGTTTGTTGGCTGCTTGGTCTTTAGTTTGTCGGGAAACTGCCCCTTGGGTTGCTAAAGTCGTGTATCTTTGATAATCCTGCTGATTTAAGCGTAAATCAGCTAAATTAGATAATCTTTCGGCTTCTAGGGATCTGAGGGTAGCATAGGCGTTTTCTAACTGCGCTCTAGCTGCATCGGCGGCGGCATCGTTCCCTAGTAGTGCAGCTTGTTGCTGTCTGGGGTCGATTTGCATGACGGCTGCACCTGCGGCGATCGCATCTCCTGATCTGACGTATATTTGGGTAACTTGCCCTTGAATTCTCGGTTGCAGCTTTACGGACAGCCGGGATTCTAAGCTAGCGACAAAATCTGTACTGTCTTCAATTGTTCCTACTTGGACTGGTGCAACTTTAACTCTTACCCCTGATGGTTGAGCATTAGCAGCTGGTGCTGGATTTACAGGAGTCAATAATCGCCAAACTGCGGCTGTTCCACCAACCAACAGCAACATACCAGCTATCAATAACCGCAATCCCCGGCGGTTTTCTGGGGGTGGATCATAGGATGATTGGGGAAAATTGTCTGGAGAATTGGTTTGAGATTCAGGGGATGACATAGCTAAGAGCAAACCTACAAAACAAGTTGACTAGAAGTGAATCCACAAAGGAAAGTTTGGCATTGATTTTACAGATTTAGCATGAAGATTTTGGCTCCATTTTGTGCTATTAGACCCAAATATACTTTCTTATGGTGATTCCCTAATCTACCTAAAGGTGAATGATAAATGATAGTTTACAGTCAAGCGATCGCTATGTCTCATTCTTTTTAGCGTCAAATTATCTAATTTTACGATTGATATCTTTTTTGATTTAATACTGAAAAAAGAATAAAATTTTCCTCGAAAATTCAAAAAAATGTTCATGATTAACAGCAGAACAAAACAATAAGTAGTAAAGGGCAAATGTAGAGGTGTTTTATTAAACATCTCTACAAATTTTCTATTTCATTTTTAGTTAAGGTGTGAGCAAATATGATGTTAATAACTATATTTTCTCTGGACAGGTATAATTTTAAAAACCCCGCCGCCATTAATGTTAACTAGCTAACTTTCTGTGTTTGTTCACAGGTAAAAAACGCAGCAACATAGCTAACACTAATAAACTGAAAAAAGGTAAATAAATCAATGGTGATTGGGTCAGTTTTAGACCAAATTCTACGGTAAAAGCTAACCAAAAGTAGTACATTCCCGTAGTGTGTAAAATCTGCCAAACACGTTGACTTAATAAATTAGCCAAACGACGAAAGGAAGTGAGAGTCATAGCCGCTAGGAAAACATAACCTAAAATTGCCGGGACACCAAACTGAGGACTGTGGCCAGATGTCACAAACCACAAACCAGTCCAGGCGATCGCGTGGTATGTATGGGATACTGCCATTGCAAGACCAAAATAGCGGCGATTTTTCAACAGCCAAGCAGTATAAGTATTTGACCAAATTCTACGTAAAGCAGCAGCCACAAAAGCTGCAATAAATAAGATACAGGAAGTACGCGCAGTTGCTCGAATCGCCATCCGCATTCCCGCCTCATCAATACCCTGGAACAGAAAAATCACAGTCATCATCGCACCAATCGCCAGGGTAGAGAAACCGACAATATTCCATCCTTGCCCAGAAAATTTAGTACCTGTCATAATTTTGCGAAATTTTTGACGATAGGTACTGAGTTTAGCGATCGCTGACTGTTCCTGTCTTGCCTATCCTACCGAAAAATGTTCTAATCTTCCGAATCACGAGAAAAAAGCCTAGTTAAACTTAATTTTCCTTTGCTCCCTACCTCTAATCAAATTCCATCTCGATAGGCTTTTGGTGTTGTAGCGGTATGTTGACGAAAGACTCTGGTGAAATGGCTTTGATTTTGAAAGCCTACTTGCTGACAAATTTCTACTAAGGGTAAATCATGTTTTCGTAGTAACTGTTTAGCCTTTTCAATTCGGCATTTTGTCACATATTGATATGGTGTCATCCCTGTAGATTGTTTAAATAAACTCGCAAAATAATGGGAACTCAGATAAACTGAAGCGGCAATTTTGTCCAAGGTTAAATTTTGGTCTAAATGTGCATTGATGTAATCAATTGCAGCGTTTAATTTATACTTAGGTAAGCCATTATTACAGTTTTGATTTTGCGGTTTGTGTGATGCGTATCGCCGCAATAAATGGGCAGAAAGTGCTGTAGACATTGAATCTGCATAAAGTTTACTGTCAGCTTTTCCTATTTCTAACTCAGTTTTCAGTGCCATTCCCATTTGCTGAATTAAGGGATCACGCAACTGTAAATGCGGTACAAGTTCAATTTTGTCTACATCGATATATTCACGAACAGCACGAGCTAAAGTCTCTGGCTCTAAGAATAATTCAATTAATCCCACTTCTGATTCAACTTGCGCTCTCGGAAGGAGTTGATTTGCAGGAAAAATCATCATATCCCCAGCAGTATAGTCAATATATTGCCACCTGCCATTTAACAGCCATCCTACGCGCACATTATCTTGGCAGATCACAATAAAATGCTGATGCAAATTAATTTCCGGCATTTCATCGGCTGGTTCAAGCTCATAAATGAGGTGCAAACCGTCCCATCCGGCTGCATCACTGGAAAGCAGATGTAAATGCTGGGGAATTTCTGGTGCAGACACCTTTATTTTTGAGTTTAGTTGACTGTTTCTAATTTATCAGAGAACATAACTCAGAATAAGTCTACGCTGTTGACTCTGTGGCTTTTTAAGAGGTCAAAATTCATACACAATTTATGTTCTGTCATTGCGTTCGCGAAGTGTCTCGTAAAGAGCGAAGCGTTCACGTTCGCGTAGTGTGTCGCAGACAAGTGTTCCCGCATGGTAGCAATCCCAGAGACTTTGCGATTGCTTCGCTTCTCCTGATGGAGACGCTAACACGAACCCTCGCAATGACACCAGAGAGATTTTGCACGGACATAAAAATAGTATGAACTAAAAAACCCCAAATTCCATCAAAGTCAACAGCCTAGCATGAGTCTAACCCTCTTCACTTCAGCAGGCTATAGTTTATATCTTCCCACAGAGATTATTTATAAAATTTGCCAATTCGGCTAACCCAAAATCACGACTCACAATAGGAGCATAATCAATTTCTAATCGTGCTTTACTATCGCTAAATGTTAATTCCTGACCGATTAACCTAATCATCGTACGAGTAATCGGTGGAACATCTTGGCGTTGCGTGATTGTCCAAATTGTTTCCACCAATAGGGCGATATTCCAAGCCAGCCATCTAGGGATACTCAAGTTAGTTGGTTTGACTCCAGCAATTTGGAGTAATGTCGTCAACCATATACGAAACTGCACCACATCTCCATCACTCAGAAAGTAGGATTGTCCTCCAGGACTCCGTTCGGCTGCTAAAATTGCCCCATGACAGACATTGGCAACATGAGTTGTCATATAAGGATAATTGCCCTGATCAATCCAGACAAATTGTCGAGTTTTGACTGCTTTTACTAATTGAGGTAAAGCATGGTCGCCGTTCCCCCAAATCCAAGAGGGACGAACTACAGAAGTTCTAAATCCCGGCCGATTGGCTGCAATGACTTTTTGTTCAGCAATACTTTTTGTAGCAATGTAAGGCGAAAATTGAGGTTGCTGGAGAGGGTATGATTCGTCAACTTGAGATAGAGGTTGGCTATTGAAAACAGTAGCCGATGCACCAATTTGAACAAAGCAAGGAACATTCGCCGCTTGTGCAGCCGCTAGCGCACACTCAGTTCCTACAACATTGGTTTTGTAGAAATCTTCGTATTTCCCCCAACTGCTTAAATAGCCTGCAATATGAAATACAATGTCGCAACCTTGCATTCCTTGAATCATTGCTTGTTGATTGAGCAGATCACCCCGGACGGCTTTAGCTCCTAATTGAGTCACTTGTTTTGCTGTTTGCTCCGATCGCGCCAAAGCCACAACTTCATCTCCTCGATCACGCAGCATCGTAATCATACAGCGACCAACAAACCCAGAACCACCTGTCACAAAAGCTTTCATTAGGCTCTCCTCCAACTTTTTCCCAGCATGATGTTGCTGATGAGCGATCGCCATACTGGTTGAGGAAGCAAGGCGTGCAACCAAAAAAAAGTCTCGCCGTAAGGTGAATAACGCAGTCTACCTGAGCGATCATTTGCGGCTTGATAAATACTTCTAGCAACTCCTTCAGGCCCAGGGAGCGCAGCATCTATTCTTTTCATAAAGCTGTTCATGTTTTCTATCATCATGGTGTAATCAGGATGACTTACCCAAACAGTACCACGATGAATAAAATTGGTTTTAATCCCACCTGGTTCAATGATTTTCACCTGAATTCCAAAACGTTGTAACTCATAAGATAACGACTCAGATAGTCCTTCTACTGCCCATTTTGTCGCATGATAAGAGGAAGTAAGAGGAAAGGCAAGACGACCACCAATTGATGCAACATTGATGATTGTGCCTCCTTTCTGGTGACGAAAAATTGGCAAAATGGCTTGAATTGTATTTACCAGTCCGAAAAAATTGGTCTGAAACTGTTGTTGTAATTGTTCAGATGTCACTCCTTCCAATGGCCCCATTAAGGCATATCCAGCATTATTGACTAACACATCAATTCGCCCAAATTGTGCAAGTGTTTCATCTATAGCGGCTTTGATGGTTGCGGGGACTGTAACATCTAGCCGGGGATAAATGATATTGGGTGCAGTTTTCAAAGTATCGGCTTTAGTCGGTAATCGCATCGTTGCTGACACGTTCCAACCTTTTTGCAGAAAATACTGTGCGGTGGCTTCACCAATTCCACTGGAAGCACCTGTAATTAAAACGGTTTTATTCATACTTGATATCGCTGCTTAAGAGTTGATATCAAGCAGCGTAAACTATGGACTATACTCCACAGTCAAGAGATTTTGAGAAGATTGAGGTTGTTGTAATGTTAATTGGTGAATTATCCAAGAGAACGGGATTATCAAAAGACACACTACGTTTTTACGAAAAACTGGGACTCATTACAGCGCAAGTACGCCAAGCCGGAACAAGAACCTACATGGAATTTAGTCAAGAAGCACTAGATCGAATCGTCATGATCAAACAGGGTAAATCCCTGGGGTTCACACTTAATGAAATGAAGTATCTCATGGATACTTGGGGAAGTGTTTCTATGCCGACATCTGAAAAGTTAAAAATAATTGATTCTAAACTTGAGGAAATCGCCACAAAAATTCAACAACTTAAAGAGATTCAGCAATATTTGACTACCAAGCGCAACACCATCACCCAGAATCAAATAGAGAAGCTCAATCAAGAGTATCAAAAAAGTAGTGAAGAGAAATTACATTAAATAGTCAAAAAAATAGCATGAATAATATTCATGCTACTAAAACTATAAGATGTTACTTATCTTGAGAACTTAGAACTCCTAATTCTATCATCAGTCAGAGTTCTAGGAGCCGTTATGGATTCCGCCTTAAGCTAAATCAAACAGTAGAAATTCTGTACCAATGCTAGTACCAATTTCTAACTTTTCTTCGCCATTGATTTGCACACCATCACCTGCTCTTAATTCTTCTCCATGCAAAGTTGCAACACCTTGAGCAATTTGTAACCAAGCATGACGATTTGGTTTGAGATGATAATTCACTACATCACCTGGTTCTAAAACAGAGGCGTAGATATCTACGTCTTGGTGAATAGTAACAGCACCATCACGTCCATCTTTAGCTGCAACTAAACGGATTTGACCGCGTTTTTCTTCAGCAGAAAAAGCTTTTTGTTCATATCTGGGTGCTAGTCCTTGTTGATCAGGTAAAATCCAGATTTGTAAGAGGTGGAGTGGTTCAGTTTGGGAATGATTAAATTCACTGTGGTAGATGCCAGTACCAGCACTCATAATTTGAACGTCACCAGGACGAATAACTGAGCCTGTACCCAAACTATCTTTGTGTTCCACTGCACCTGATAGCACATAGGTCAAAATTTCCATGTCCCGATGTCCGTGAGTAGGAAATCCTGCACCGGGTGCAATGCGGTCATCGTTAATTACTCTGAGAGAACGGAATCCCATGCGATTGGGATCATAAAAACTGCTGAAGGAAAATGTGTGATAACTATCGAGCCAACCAGTGTGACTGCGACCGCGATCGCTGCGACCATGAATTAGGTAGTTAACGGTATTAGGAGCCATATATTTACCTCGCTTTCTAATGTTTTTAATATTCAAAAAGACGAATCTTTTAGCGCATTTCAATTAATCTTTAACTGGTTAATTTCCTAAGTTTTCTGTCTGAATTTGAACTATCTAAATATTAGAATATATACCAATAAAATGAAAAGTACGCACTTAAAAGTGGCGTACTTACCAAAAGGATACTATGGGATTTACAAGCAGAAATTCTTTCAGAAATATTTACTTCAGTGCAGCTGTTTGTGGAGTTTTAGCACTAGCTGTACCATTTCCGTTTTTGACTGCTGATGCTTGCAGATGTGCTTCTAAGAACCATAACCGTTTATCAATGGTGCGGGAAACCTCTGTGTAAAGGTCAGCAGTATCAGCATCACCTAATTCATCGGTTTTAGCGATCGCTTCTCGGATATGCTTGGCATAGGGTGCAAAGCGGTCTGCTAAAGCTGCTACGTGTTCTTGTCCATCCAAAATATCAAAGGGATATTCTGGCAAGATGGAGTTTTCAGCAGCTTTGCGAGCTGTGCCGACGGCATATCCACCTAAAGCGGTGACTCGTTCTGCCACCATGTCAACAAACTCTTCTAACTCGCTTGCTAGTTCATCAAATAATTCGTGTAACTGATAAAAATCAGTCCCTTTCACATTCCAATGAGCTTGTTTAGCTTGAGTTTTTAAGTCTAAAGTTGCTGCTAAAGTTTGGTTGAGAAGGCTGGCAACTTGCTCTCTGACTTCAGCAGGAATGTCAATGCGAGTAGGGTACAAACGTGTTGATAGAGTATTTTTACTCATGATTATACTTAGTGGCTGGTCAGAATTCACTCTACAAATACTATTGTGAATAGCAGATTTTCAGAAACGCTCTGACGATAGATACTGCCATAAAAGCAAAAAGGCTAATGACAGATGACTAAAACGGCTAGATATGCTATTTAAATGTCATTTTTGCCGTAAATTTAACTATGATGGCTATCTATGATACTAAATTTACCACCAGACAGGCGATCGCCGATTGTATAATTTTGCTGCAAGTTTTGAATATATAGTGCTGAGTGCTGTTAGCGGAAGCGGGGCGTTTAGCCCGTGCTGTTAGCGGTAGCGCGGCGTTTAGCCGGTGATGAGTGATGAGTGCTGAGTGCTGTTAGCGGTAGTGCGGCGTTTAGCCGGTGATGAGTGATGAGTGCTGTTAGCGGTAGCGCGGAATTTAGCCGGTGATGAGTGGGAAGTTATTTTTCCCTACTTTCCCAGTCCCCAGTCCCCAGTCCCCAATCCCCAGTCCCCTCCGTAGGAAATATTTAAATTTTAGTTTGCTCTCTGTATGCTCTGGGTGTGATACCTGTGAGTTTACGAAACACATTAGTGAAGTGACTTTGACTTTGAAAGCCAATTTGCTCACAGATTTTTTCGATGGGTTGGTTAGTCTGAATCAGAAGTTTTTTGGCTCTCTCGATTCTGCAATTCATCACGTATTGATGTGGAGCTAAACCTGTTGATTGTTTGAATAAGCGCGAAAAATGGTACATACTCATATCCACTATCGCGGCAATTTCTGCTAAAGCTAAATCTTGCTCCAGGTTGTCATTAATATAAGCAATAGCTTGTTTGAGCTTCCAACTCGAAAGACCTTTATCTTTGGCGTAATAAAGATTATTAGCACTTGCTACACAATAATGTTTGAGTATATGGACACAGAGTGTATTCGTCAAAGATTCAATATAAATGCGGCTACTTTGATCATGAAATTCTAGTTCTGATTTGAGTGCTAGCCCGATGTGGTGAATTAATGGATCTGGGGCAGCAAAGCGTGGTTTGATGTCATATTCCTGCCAATCTCCTGTTTCAATCGCTACCCGTTTCAAAAACGCTGGTTCGATGCCGATAACTATAAACTCAGCTGGTGATTGCCAGCGTGATATGTGATTGATATGAGCAGGTATGATGGCGACATCACCATTGGCAATATTTTCTGATTGTAGATTTCCGTCAAATACTCGCTCTGCCTTATTGATAATAGGTTCTAGGCTGATAGTAATGGCGTGTTGTTGCAGAAGGTGTTCTGGGGTTTCGTGGCCAGGCTGTTGATGAACGTCAAAGCGTAAGCCTTCCCACTTTTGATGGTAACTAGAAATATGTGGCGATCGCGGTAGAATTTCACTATAGGAATCTTCTTGAGCAAAATCGACACTCACTATTTTCTTTTCTGACATCATCATCTCACCCTCTCACCCACAAGTTTTTATGTTCTTGTTTCAAAAGCTACTCTAGAATTTCAACAACTTCAAGACAATTGGTTACGGCGCGTATTTACAAGAATTTACCAATGAAGTAATACTTAATTGCATTGAATTGCATTAATTAACCATATCTTAAGATATTTTGCATAAAATTGTTAATAAGAAAGATGGTTTTTAAGAATGAATTATTACTTAATTTACGATGGTGACTGTAATCTCTGCGTTACTCTGGTACAGCTACTAGAGACTCTAGACCAAGGAAAACTGTTGCGCTATGTTCCCATGCAGGATGAGCAAAGCTTAAAGCAATGGGGTATTACAGAACAAAATTGTCAACAAGGCATGATTTTAATAGATGCCAATGCACCTGAGAGACTTTGGCAAGGTAGTGATGCCGCCGAAGAGATTGGTCGCTTGTTGCCCCTTGGCAGCATATTCGTAGATGCGTATCGAGCCTTACCCGGAGCAAAATGGGCAGGCGATCGCTTCTACGAACAAATTCGAGATAATCGTTATACTATCTTCGGTAAACGTGATAGCACATATCAATCGGTTTACTGTGTGGATTGTTAGCTGGGGATTGGGGATTGGGGATTGGGGACTGGGGACTGGGGATTGGGGACTGGGTGACAAGGTAGACAAGGTAGACAAGGTAGACAAGGGAAAAAACTAATGACTAATGACTAATGACTAATGACTAATGACTAATGACTAATGACTATTGACTAATGACTATCTCTATTAAATACTTCTAGAATTTGCCGACACACCTGTTTTAGTTTGTCTGCGATTTCAATGGAAGGTAGTGATTCACCGACGAAATCCCACGTTTCTATCGTAGACAACCGCCAAACTTCGCCACGGTGATCAAAACCAGCTGCTTCTAAGCCAATAGCTCTTCGTGATTTCGTGATGGGGTCTTGGTGAAACCGGATTTGAATTAAAATACTGCGACTGCGCCAAGATTTACTCACACCAGGAAAATGAAACCCAATGTCTATAGAATCTGGATCAACTAATTCTCTGGTGTCTGGGTCATTTTTCCAGGGTTTTAAATCTGATTTGGCATCAGGAAACTCGAATTTGAACAAGTTAACTGCTGTAGCAATCTTGCTGGCGAGTTCAAGGTTAGTTGCCTGTTCAGCTGCATTCACGAAAAACACTCCTTGATTGGAACGGACTTAAAAGGTGGGAGTGGGGACTGGGGATTAGGGACTGGGGACTGGGAAGTAAAAAGTTAAAAGGTAAAATATCTTGTTATGGTGACTTTTTCTGCTGATTTCCCAATTTCCAATCCTTGATACCTAATTCCTAATATTAAGTAATTGTACTTAATATTTTTCTAAAAATAGCTCATCCTGAGCTTTTTGTAGGAAAGAGGATAGAGAAATATCAAAAAATTTCTACAAAATCCTTTGCTGGTAGGAACGATAAATTGCCTCAGCGATATAAAATTACACTGTGAATCAGCAAAAAGAAACCAACCAATTTCAGTGTATGGCGCGTCAACGCTCAATCATTTCAATACTTATCGCACTTGTAGCAACATTTTTAGTTAGTTGCGGTGGCCCTACTACCGCAGTTGTACCTCCGACTTACACATCTGCTCAACTTGAGAAAATTCAGGTACATTCCCCTGAAATTCAAGCTGTGCGCGATCGCGCAGACGAACTGAAAACCCTGATTCAAAAAGGTGAGTGGATTGATGTGGGTAATTTTATCCACGGGCCAATGGCAGAAGCTAGACTGAGTATGACTTACATCACACCCAACCTACTGCCCAAGGAACAATCCACAGCCCGGCAAATCAACAAAGATTTACTTGGTCATCTGGTAAAAATTGATCAGGCAGCTAGTGCTGGTAATACTCAACTGGCCTTAAGTAACTATAAAGCTGCTTTCGCTGACGTTGATAAATTCCTCCAACTAATCCCTGCTACCAGCAGCGAATCATAAGCTAGTTAGAGTAGGGAATGGGGAATGGGGGTTGGGGAATGGGGAATGGGGAATGGGGAATGGGGAATGGGGAATGGGGAATAGGGAATAGGGAATGGGACAAGGAGACAAGGTAGACAAGGTAGATTTTATTCCAATGCCCAATGCCCCAAATTCTTTAATTTTGAATTTTGAATTTTGAATTGATTAGCCCTATTCCCTAACTTGATTGTCAGCAAAAGTTATGAATGTAGTGATTATTGGTTGTGGCGTGGTTGGTGCGGCGATCGCCTATGAACTTAGCCAAGTCTCAGGACTCAACGTTACGGTATTTGACAAACAACCCCCTGCACAGGCTTCTACTGGTGCGGCTTTGGGTGTTTTGGTAGGGGTAATTAGTCATAAGGTTAAAGGTAAGGCTTGGCGATTGCGACAAGCTAGTATTCAACGTTATGAAACTTTGATTCCTGAGTTGGAAGCATTAACAGGACGTACCATCCCTTTTAACCGTCAAGGTATTCTCAGTTTGTGTTTAGAGGCGGAAAATTTAGCAGGTTGGGAAAGTTTAGTAGAAATTCGTCACTCCCAAGGTTGGCAATTGGAAATCTGGGACAAGGCGAAACTTAAAAGTATCTGTCCCCAGGTTGATCATCCTCAAGTAATTGGTGCTGTCTATTCTCCTCAAGACCGCCAACTCGACCCCACAGCCTTGACTTTGGCTTTAGTAGAAGCAGCCCAACAAAAAGGCGTAAATTTTCAGTTTGGTGTAAATGTTTTAGGTATCGGTACACCAGAAAATTGCAAATGTAACTCTATAGAAACAACAGCAGGTAAATTTCTGGCCGATTGGGTGATTATCTCGGCTGGGTTGGGTTCTACTGCCTTAACAGCCCAGTTAAATCAAAAAATAGATATTCGTCCGGTGCTGGGACAAGCCCTACAAGTATCTCTAGGACATTTGTTAGGTAATCCTGACTTTCAACCAGCTATCAACGGTAATGATGTACATATCGTCCCCATTGGTGGTGGAGATTATTGGATAGGTGCGACAGTGGAATTTCCTACAGATAGCGATGAGATTCCCGCCAATCAAGAATTATTAGAGTCAGTCAGACAGCAAGCGATCGCCTTTTGTCCAGAATTAGCTACCGCCAAAATCGTCCGCACTTGGTCAGGTTTACGTCCACGTCCTGAAGGTCGCCCCGCCCCAGTCATTGGCGAACTACCAGGATTAAACAATGTCCTACTAGCAACAGGACATTATCGTAACGGCGTTTTACTTGCTCCAGCCACCGCCACTATGATTAGGGAAAAAGTTATTAGTCATTAGTTATTAGTCATTAGTCCTTAGTCATTAGCTTTTCTTCCCCTGCTCTCCCTTGTCTCTCCCTTGTCCCCCCACACCTCCCACACCCCCACACCCCCACACCCTCAAACCCTTACACCCCCACCTTCTGCTCCCTCTCACCTACGGAAACGAGATGACCATCTTCCATGTAAACGATTCTGTCGGCTATGTCTAAAATGCGGTTGTCGTGGGTGACTAACAAAATGGTGCAGTGTTGCTCTTTGGCTAGTTTTTGCATGAGTTCCACAACATCCCGGCCGGATTGTTTATCTAGGGCGGCTGTGGGTTCGTCGGCTAGGACAATTTTGGGCTGGTTGACTAAAGCACGGGCGATCGCTACTCGTTGCTTTTGTCCTCCTGATAGGCTATCTGGGTAGTAATTTAGTCGATGCCCTAATCCTACTGCTTCTAACATCTGCTGCGATCGCGTCAGCATTTCCTGGGGTGACATTTTTCCTTGCACTTCTAAACCCATACGGACATTTTGAATGGCTGTCAAACTACCATGTAGGTTATGTGCTTGGAAAATGTAACCGTTATTGCGTCGCGCTTGGGTTAATTTGCCGCTACTAGCATTACATAGTTCTTGCCCTAAGACTCGCAAACTACCAGACTGGGCAGAACGCAAACCACCGACCAAAGTCAGCAGGGTAGTTTTCCCAGAACCCGAAGGCCCTGTCATAATCACAATTTCACCTGCATTAATTTCCAAGTTGATATTAAATAAAACCTGTTTGCGGAGTTGACCACCACCAAAGTAATGATCCAGGTTCTCAATAGTAATTACAGGTTCAAAGTTATTAGTCATTAGTTATTAGTCAATAGTCAATAGTCAATAGTCAGTAGGGGCGGGTTCTGTGAGATATTCCTGTTGTCAAACAGATTTTTAGCTAAACCCGCCCGTACATTAGTCATTAGTGATTTTATGATCACTGTCACTTATTTCCTCATTTAAAACATATCTGCTGGGTCAGCCGATTGCAATTTTTGAGTGGCTACTGCACCAGAGATGGTACACATAATAATTGTTAATAACAAAACTACTATGGCTCTCACAGCAGTCATATATATTGGTAAGTTTGTAGCGTTGGCTGCTAAACTATACAGTCCTAACGGCACAATGAACCCAGGAATAAAACCTAATACTGCTAATATGATTGCCTCTTCAAAAATTACTCCTAATAAATAAGAATTGCGGTATCCCATTGCTTTAAATGTGGCATATTCTTTCATATGAGCATTAACATCTGTGGAAAGGACTTGATAAACAATAATCACACCCACAATGAAACCCATTGATACGCCTAAACCAAAAATAAACCCAATGGGGCTTTCTGTTTTCCAATAGTCTTCCTCCATTTTGATATATTCTGCACGAGTCAATACTTTGATATCTTCACTCTTTAAGTATGATTTTAAATTTGCAGCTACCTGTTGAGGGTCATAGCCTGATTTAACATTAATTAAGCCTAAGCTAATACTCCCTGATTGTCTTCTAGGAAATAACCGCAGGAAGTTTTCATCGCTTGAAATTAAAGTACCATCGGCACCAAAAGATGCACCTAATTTAAATAATCCTCCAATGGTAATGGTGCGTTTATCTACTTCTGTGGTGACAATTTGACCTGTATCTACTTGTTGAAAAACTTTTTCGTATTCTCCCCTAGCTCCTCTGTCAAAGAGGAAGGTATCTGGTAATTTAATTTTATTTAGCTGACTGTTGATTTCTGGTACATTTAAGGCTGGTTGTTCAGGATTAAATCCAATTGCTTGTACTGTAGTTTTACGCCGAGTTTGGGGATTTTTCCAAGTCAGTGAACCAATATATAAACCCTCTGCTGACTTAACACCAGGTACATCTGCCGCTTGCAAAAGTCGCCGCCGTGAGAAGGTAGCTAAGTTTTGCATATTACGACTTTGGGGGCTAATTAATATGATGTCAGCAATAAAGGTACGATTGAGGCGGGTGTTGCTGTCATACAAGGCATTTTGAAAGCCAAGCTGCATAAAAATCAGCACATCAGCAAAGGCAATACCAGCTAAAGCCACAAGTAAGCGGTTTTTATTATGGCTAAGTTGTAGCCATCCCAAGGGTGTACGGCTTTGTAGTTGTTGGAACATAATTTTGGGGATTGGAGATTGGGGACTAGGGATTGGGCATTGGGCATTGGGTATGAAAGTAAATTCTCCTCTGCACCCTGCACCCTGCCCCCTGCCCTCTTGTCTCTGATTCATAAGTCAATTACGGCTTTGACTTGCAAGTTGGTAAATTTGGCGGCTTTCTCGCTGGAGGGTTCGTCTAGTTGCACATGAACTTCTACGACTCTGGAATCAATATTTTCACTGGGGTCTGTGTTAATGATGTTTTGTCGTTGTACTTTCCAGCCAATCCAATCTACTTTTCCTTGTAATTGTCCTTTGAGTGAATTACTTGATATCTGCACTTTTTGTCCTGGTTGGACTTTATTGACATCGCTTTGGTAAACTTCCACCACTGCATACATTTGGTTGGTTTGTCCAATTTCTACGATGCCGTCGTTTGATACTACTTCACCAGCACGAGTGTGAATGTCAAATATCACACCGTCTTGGGGCGATTTGACATAGGCTTGGGTGAGATTGGCTTGGGCTTGTTTAGCAGATGCGATCGCTCGATTCAATTCGGCTTGGGCGGCGGCTACATCTACGGGGCGGACTTCGGCTATTTGGTCTAAAGTCGCTGTGGCTGCACTGACTTGCTGGTTATTGGTGGCGTTGATTCGGGCTAGGGCGGTTCTGGCTTCGCTGATTTGCTTGCGTCCGGTAGCATCAATTTTTTGCAGGTTGGCTTGGGCTTCATCCAACTGCTGAGTAATGGTGTCTACATTTAATTTTTTGCTATCAAAGGCAGATTGGGAAATTGCCCCATCGGTATAAAGTTGCTGGTAGCGTTGAAATTCGATTTGAGCGTTTTTTAATTCTGCTTCTAATCTTTTAATTGTGGCTTGTTGGGCTGTGGTTTCACCTTGCCACTGGGCTTCTAATCTAGCGACTGTTTGCTGTTGTTCTCTTTCATTTCCTACTTTTTGCGCCTCTAAGCGAGCAATTTCTGCTCTTTGCGCTTCTATTTCACCAGATTTCGCCCCTGCTTTGACTTTGGCTAGGTTAACTTGGGCAACTTTCACGGCGGCTTGGGCTTCTTGATATGCAGCTTGTAGGCGATCGCGATCATCTAAAATCGCTATTACCTGCCCAGTTTTTACCCTGTCCCCTTCTTGGACTAGGAGTGTTTCTACTCGGCTTCCTTGACTAGATGAGGGGGCAGAAACTTTAATGACTGTTCCTTTCGGCTCTAATCTGCCCAAGGCTGTCACAGTAGTTACCTGTGGTAGCGCAGCTTGAGTAATTTCGCTAGCACTAGATGCTTGTCCCTGACTTTGCCAAAACCTGTAACCATTGAGTCCAGCGCTCGCAAAACCCGTAGCTGCTGCCAGTATGATTAATGGGCGAGAGCTAGGCTTGAAAAATGCGGAACTTTTAGCTGCTATATCACGCACCATAAGCCCTCTGTTTTCTTTCGTATGCTTAGTAAACTATTTAGTTTAGCTTTATGTAACTAGACTAAACCGTCCATTTCAATAATGTCAATATTTCTCTGAGAAAATAAAAGGATATAGGGACGTAAAGGTTTAGGGATATAAGGCTAGAAATGTTAGCTTCAATCCCCAATCCCCAGTCCCCAGTCCCCAGTCCCCAGTCCCCAGCCTGATGAAAAAAAAGAAAATTCCCACAGAAGACAAAGTAGACGCAATTCTTGCTGGTGCGATGCAAGAGTTTTTAACGCATGGCTATGCTGCTACCTCAATGGATAGGGTGACAGCCGCCGCAGGTGTTTCTAAAACAACCGTGTATAGCTACTTTCAGGATAAGGAGGGATTATTTACCGCCTTAATTCAACGCCTAGCACAAGAAAAATGTCTTGCAGCACTAGATACCGAATTTTTACAGGGAGAACCACCAATAGTTCTTCGCCGCCTAGCAAACCATATTTTGGATCAAGTTCATCAAGAACAGGAGTTATCAAGCTTAGTAAGATTAGTTATCGGTGAGTCTGAGAGGTTTCCGGCTCTAGCCAGAATCTTTGTGAGAAACGTAGATAAACCCGGCACAGACTTGGTCAGTCAGTATTTTACGGAGCATCCAGAATTACAATTACCTGACCCGCAAGTAGCAGCACATATTTTTATCGGTACGTTGATTCATTTCACTATTATTCAAACTATGCTGCATGGTCACGACATTTTACCAATGGAGCGCGATCGCCTGGTAGATCACTTAGTCAACCTGATGACTATTAATCTTGTCCATCCTGCACCAAGCCAGCAATCTGCCGACACTCAGCAGAAATCACCCAAACGCAAACGCAACTCCACTGGTAAGTTTCAAATGCAGTACGCCAATGAACCCAAACAACTCAGGTCTATTAGACTGACGGATACAGCTTGGGAAAAGTTAGCAGAATTAGCGGCTAAACATGACATCAGCCGTACTGAAGCCATTGAAATCTTTGCTCGTCAAGGTTTTGTAGACAGTGAGAAGATTTAATGTATATACATGGATAATGAAAGATTTGATGTTTTGTATATACATGGATAATGGTAACTACTTTAGTTCAGAACCCCGACTTTTTCAAAAAGTCGGGGTTTTATATTCTGCGTGAATAGCTAAAAAAATCGCCCGCTAACTGCGATCGCGGTTAACGGGTGAGTCGTGAAGGTTAATTATGTCTAAACTGCGAGAGTGGCGATCGCTTTCTCTACAGATTGCAAAGCTTCATTAACTTCTGCTTCAGTCACAATCAAAGGCGGAACGAAGCGTACAACTTTTGGCCCGGCTGGAACCAGCAATAAGCCTTGATTAATAGCGGCTTTGACAACTTCTGGTGCAGTTAGTTGGGTGTCAGCTGACAATTCCATCCCGTTAATTAAACCCCAACCACGGACTTCAGTGATTAGATGGGGATATTTAGCCGCGATCGCGCGTAATCCGGCGCGTAACTGTTCGCCTCTAGCTTCTACATTCTGCAAGATATTTTCTCTTTCCAAGGTTTGGCAAACACTCAACGCCACCCCACACACAAAGGGATTTCCGCCAAAGGTGCTGGCATGTTCTCCTGGTTGAAAAACATCGCAGAATTTCTTACTCATCATCGCGCCGATGGGGATACCGCCGCCTAAACCTTTGGCACTGGTAAAGATATCTGGTTCAACCCCCAGGTGTTCGTAACCCCAAAGTTTACCACTGCGTCCCATACCCACTTGTACTTCGTCGAAAATCAACAAAATACCGATTTCATCGCACAGTCGTCGTAGTTTTTGGAAGTATTCCACATCTCCAGGACGCACACCACCTTCACCTTGCAATGGTTCGATGAGAATAGCGGCGACACGATAATCCCCTTCGTCTAATTCAGTAACAGCACTCTCAACAGCACTGATATCGTTATAGGGGACGTAGTGAAACCCTGGTACTAAAGGATCAAAGTATTTTTGATACTTTGGTTGTCCAGTGGCGGTAATGGTTGCCAAAGTCCGACCGTGGAAACTGGCGTTAGCTGTGAGGATAATAGGCTTTTCAATGTCTAATACTGTATGGGCATATTTACGCGCCAATTTAATTGCAGCCTCGTTGGCTTCCGCGCCAGAGTTGCAGAAGAAAACGCGATCGGCGCAAGAATGTTGAATAATCCATTTAGCTAATTCCCCTTGTTCGGGAATGTAGTACAAATTAGAAACATGATGCAGCTTTTGAATTTGCCGTGTCACCGCTTCTACCATTGCTGGGTGTGCGTGTCCTAGCGTGCAAGTGGCAATTCCAGCAACAAAATCCAGATATTCTTTACCTTGAGTATCCCAAACTCGACACCCCGCGCCCCGTTCTAGGGTAATGGGAAACCGAGCATAAGTAGACATAACAGCTGAGTCAAAGCTGTCTGTACTAAAGGGATGAGATGCTAAAACGCCTGACTCTGGGGGGTTTGTGCCTTGCTCAAGTAGAGTTTGTAGGCTCACTACCGCTCCTCCTAAAAGTTTTAGATAGTATACTTACTTACTAGTTTCCTAGAAATTCTACAAAATTGCTTGGGATTTACGATATCTCATACTTTCACTTGGGTCTAACATTATATATCCTCGAAGGGTAGGCAGTGGTGAAATATAACTTTGTATTCAACTCTTGAGCAGAAGTACCAACGGATTCAGAGAGAATTAATGAGCGGGGCGATCGCGCTCGGTGGTGTGTTTTTAATTGGTACTTTTTGGTACAAGTTCGTAGAGGGTTGGTCATGGGAAGATGCCGTTTACATGACGGTGATTACTCTAGCTACGGTAGGATTTGGGGAAACCCGTCCTTTGGGTAGCCGGGGACGGTTGTTTACCATTGCCTTGATTTTGTTGGGCGTAATCAACATCAGTTACATTGTCAACCGCTTTACAGAAGCAGTCATTCAAGGTTACTTTCAACAGGGAATTCGACTCCAACAACAGAGGCGGTTAATGGAATCTCTCTCAGGACATTACATCATCTGTGGATTTAGTCGCACCGGTCGCCAAATCGCCAAGGAATTTCGCGCTGAAGGTGTGCAGTTTGTGGTGATTGATTCCGAACCAGAATCTGTAGAAAGGGCGCAAAATGAGGGTTATGTAGCTTTTCAAGGGGATGCTACTCTGGATGATTCATTGCTGAAAGTGGGAATCGAACGAGCTATTTGTATTGTGGCGGCTCTCCCTTCCGATGCAGAAAATTTATACACTGTGTTATCTGCAAAAACACTGAATCCAGAAATTCGGGCGATCGCCCGCGCCAGTACAGAAGAAGCATTACAAAAGTTACAACGTGGTGGTGCAGATGCGGTGATTTCCCCCTATATTACAGGGGGAAAACGTATGGCGGCGGCTGCCCTCAGACCGCAAGTTTTAGACTTTGTAGATGGAATTCTCACAGGTGCAGACCGCCAATTGTACATGGAAGAATTTTTACTTGACCCAGCCTTTTGTCCTTTTGTTGGTCAAAGCTTGCAAAAAGCCAAACTGCGATCGCAAACTGGCGCGTTAGTTTTAGCCATTCGTCGTCTCAATGGTACTCTCATCGGCGGCCCTACCGGCGACACAATTTTAATGCCAGGAGATACCTTAATTTGTATGGGTACAGCCGAACAACTACGCAACCTCAACCAAGTCCTTGTCCCCATCAATTCCCAACATTTGCGTAAACCTAAAAATAGCTGACCCTCTGAATTTTAGATTTTGGATTTTGGATTTTGGATTTTGAATTTTGGATTTTGAATTTTGGATTTTGGATTTTTTTGGGGTACAAACACCGCCCAAGCCGAAAAATCCGGTTTGATTCCCATAACCAATCCCCAATCCCCAGCCTTTCAATTTTGGATTGAATTCAATCTAAAATCCAAAATCTAAAATCTAAAATTCCTAGTCCCCAGTCCCCAATCCCTTCAATCAGCCACCTGACACATCATCATAATATGCGTGAAATATTTATTAGTTTGATAGTGAACAAGTTTTAATCCAGCTTGTTCTATTTCCTGCAAAAGTTCAGGTATTTCATGTTTATGATGTCGCCAAATAGTAACCTCATCAGCCGCAAATAAATTCACATTTTTATCTATTCCTTGAGACTGAAAATTTATCGTATAATTTTGCCGAAATTTCATATTAGCAACTACACTATCTGTCACGGAATCATACTTTCTTATCAGTTCACAATCCTCATATTTAATACCTATACTGTGTTTAATCCACTCATATATTTTGCCTGCATGGTAATCACAGCCACCTCTAGCTTTGCCATCCCATGTGGAGTTAGCACCGATTTCATTAGTAAACACCAATAAATCATGCTTGCCCATGCTATTTTTGAAATTATTGAAAACTTTTATTCTATTTTGATGATTGCCAATTGTCACTCCTAAATGTAGAAAGATATTAGCGATATTTTTTGTTAGTTCCTCAGTTTGATTTTGTAATAAACCTTGAGGAATAAAACTATTTTCGATATCTATGGCTTGGCTGACAAACTCAATTTTTGGAAACCATCTTTGGAAATTACTTCTCGATACCTTTAATAGTTCCTCACTCACATCTAGAGCCACATACTTATTAACTCTATTTAATTTATGCAGTTGCGAGATAAATCTCTTAGCTGGATAGGAATTACCTGCGCCGACATCAACCACATTGATTTTTTCACAGTCATGAAAATGACTATTGATATAGGCAAAATTTTGCTTTAAAAGTTCAATTTCTACATTTGATGAGCGATACCAACGAGGAATAATATATTTTAGATAGAAATCATCCCAAATTTTCGCTCCTCTGCCTTTATAAGAATACTTTAAAGGGATTTCTCGTCTCTCCTCTAAGGCGTGAATAATCTCTAAAACTTCTGCCTCAGAAAACAGAGAGTAAAACTCAGAACTTGGCTTAGTTTTGTAACTACTAACACTTGACTTATCTGAGAAAACTGGCGAATTTTGATGAGAACTTTGAGCCATTATTCTGGGTTAATACTGAAAATCACGTAATCATCAGTATACAGATTTACGGCGATAGTATCTCAAGTTATTTTTTAGTGGCGTAAAAATATACTACAAAGCCGATCTATTCACTTATGGACATCAATCTAAAATCCTCAAGTCTCGTAATCGAACTTTGTCCCGCTACGCTGATGTGGTCGGGGTCAATCTAAAATCTAAAATCTAAAATTGATTGACTAATATTTCTTGTTCAATTTCCTCCCACCCGTGCATCAATGCTACACTTTTGATTGCCAATTCCAAAATGACAGGTGGCGCAGTAGAAATAAAAATACTAGGATAAACTGCTGTTCCCCAAGTGGGATGAACTAATACACAGCATTTATTTTTTAAAACTGTGTAGTTAAGTAAAGCCTTGACAACAGCTGTATCATTATGTGGGATTTCCCCAGGACGAGAAAACAGGGGATAACCGGTGCGAGGGTCTACAAGGTCGGCTAAATAACCGCGATCCTTCAGATTAAAGGCTAAATCGCAGCCAAATCTCATAAACTTTGCTCGTAAAAGCTGTTTTTCTTGTTCGATTTCTCGGCTACTCTTTACTAAAGGATAGCGCGATCGCTGTAAGACAATCACCACCCAAAACTGCGGTTGATGTTGCCAATCTGGGAAAATGCGATCGCGGTTGGCACTAATATATTCACTAGGAGGATGAATAGAAATTTGCACAGCTTGTCCCATTTTGCCAACCAAATTAATGGGACTGCTGGGTGTGACAGCGTAAACTTGAGGATAGTTCACAACATTGATTAGATTTTTGCAAATTTTTAATTGATTCTTTAGGATCGATGATAACTCTTAATAATTCCAAAAAATCAACATCAGATCAGGAAAATTTTTCTCCTGTCCAATCATTACCAATCAATGATGAAACTTTAATCTAGTTTTTATTGTTTATTAACCTAATGTGATCCTGATGCAGTAAACAGCTTCTTTTGCATGAGTGAATTTTTGCTTTTGCCCGTGTTTACTAATTTAGTTTTAAAGCATTAACAGGGACTTCATCCCAAGAATCCACTGTCCGCAATCGTGCTACCCAACCGCTTGCTTTTTGCAGATCAGTCAAATTACCCTCAAAAGACTCATGGCAATCTTTAGCTTGAGACTCATCACAGCAGGCAATACAGGCGTGAATCATCCCAGAGGGGTCGATTTGCTCATTCACCCAGATGGTCATAAACTTGGCTCCACAAATGATTTACAGTTTTAATATACTAATTACGGCTACAAAACCAAATTTTTTCCGTTAAAATTTATCTTTTCGTTCGTAACGACGACGGTAAAGTAATTCTAATTGACCACCATATTCTTGAATCCAGGCAATTTGACGCTGATAGAGTCCCCGAAAGCTATTGGCAAAAAATAGCGTAAATATCGCCACAATTAAGCCGGAAGCTGTAGAAACCAAAGCCTCACTAATACCAGATGTCACACCTGCGGTTTTCGTCCCGCCTACATCGCCAATATCTAAGGAAGCAAAGGAAGTAATTAACCCTAAAACCGTACCTAAAAGACCTAGAAGTGGTGCTAAACCGATGATTGTATCAAAAATATTTTGAAAGCGTTTGAGTAAGGGTATTTCCGCTTGTGCTTCACTTTCTAAAGCTAGGCGAAATTCCTCTGGTGTGGGTTCTTCCAATTCTAAAGCCGCCAAAAAAATCCGCGCGATGGGTAAGTCTGCATTTTTTTGCAGGTAATCTAAAGCACCGACAATATTATCTAGACGGTACAGTTTTAGGACTTCCTGCACTACACGATTTTGTTTACCAGTAATTTCTACCCAAAAACGAATGCGTTCGATAATTAAGGCGACTGCTAACAGTGAAAATAGTAGCAGTGGCCACATAACTATGCCACCAGCCTTAAATAGATTCTGAAAAGCTGTCATGGAATTTTACTCACTTAAGTCATGCACACCCAGGTTAGCAGATTCTTGATTATGTATTCTTGGTAGTAGGGATGTCATACCAATTTTGGATTTTGGATTTGGGATTTTAGATTGAAAACCGAGATTTAGAGGCTGTTCCAGAAACTCATAACAATACTACCTATCCCAATTTGGTATAAGACTATCTAACCTTTCATGTTATGTGTAAAAGTTGACTGGTCGCTGTTTTTCAGATACCCGACTTTTCCAAAAAGTCGGGTATCTACGACCAACAGACTATTTAAAGAATGGGGAAAATTCCCAGCCTTTTTCTTTTGGGAGATTGTCTGAAAATGGGATAGATATCTCTAGTTCTGTCAAGATATTTTTATGACATTTAAAATATAAATTATCTTTATGTTCAATGGTGGTTGCTTGACGATTAAAGAACTCACAGAAGCTGTGGGGGGTGGAATCACTCCCCGGATGGTGCGACATTATCATGAGTTAGGGTTGTTACCACAGCCACAGCGATCGCCTAGCAACTATCGCCTCTATACTGAACAAGATGTGATGCGCCTCAAAAGGATTGTGGCTTTGAAACAGCAAGGGTTTCAACTCAATCATATTCGTCACATTTTAGAGTTAGAACCAGAAGCCGAGACTAATCATAATTTAATCGCTCAGTTACAGCAACAATATCGCGCTGTGATCCAACAAATTGTGCAACTGCGTCAAACTGCTTCCGCTTTAGAGGGATTATTAGGACGCGATCGCCATTGTCAAATTATGCAAGCAGAAGTTCTGGCACAACTCAAGTTACTAGATGTAGAAACCCAAGCCGGATTAGGGGATTTAACTAAACTCTGGAGTGGTTTAGATGCAGAAGTTCATACCCATTCTGAGGTATTTGCTGAATCTTTGCAAAATTTGCTGCCCGATTTATCACACCGTTCTGAGATTGAAAAACACTTAATTTCTCAGTTGGTTTTAGCCTGTGGGGATGTCAGTTTAGTGTCTTTTGTGAAGGTGAGTAAAGAGGCGATCGCCGCTAGTCGAAATAACTTAGCTGCTGGTTGTGAAATTGTAGTTGATATCCCCACCATTGCGGCGGCTTTAGACCAAACAAGATTAGCTCATTTGGGTTGTCGAGTCACAACCTTAATTGATGACCCCCATGTTAACACTGCCCTAGAAGCTGAACTAGAATTTTGGCACCATCAAGAATGGCGAGAAAGATTAGAAAAAGTTAGTCCGGGGTGCATATTTGTGATTGGTTACGCGCCTTCAGTCTTACTAGCTGTCTGTAACGCCGTTGCACAGCAAAAAATTCAACCTTCACTGATTATTGGTATGCCTATTGGCTTTAGTCATGCACCCGCCGCCAAGCGTCAATTGATGCAGCAAGAGTTACCCTTTATCACCATTGAAGGGACGATTGGTGGCGGCTTACTCGCAGCGACTACGTTAAATTCCTTAGTAGAGTCATTAATTGCTAAACCAGATTGTCATTGCTATCTTGGTCATTTGTGATATTAATTTGGCTGCTGATTTTCTACTAGCTAAAATTTTGATGCTGATTAATAAAAATTGTTATGATTTCTTTCACTAATTCTAGAGTGTGCTAATTAATTTAACTGTCTATGTAAGCAAAAGCTTTAAT
Organism: Nostoc sp. CENA543; assembly: GCF_002896875.1. GTDB lineage: Bacteria > Cyanobacteriota > Cyanobacteriia > Cyanobacteriales > Nostocaceae > Trichormus. The sequence continues at coordinate 4,171,763 of NZ_CP023278.1, read as the reverse complement.
ATAATACTGGTCAAAATCTGTATACTTAGTAATTTTTTATACTTAAAAGTAACATAAAAAACTGGGGAAACAATTGACACCAGATGTATAATAAGCGCGTCTCCTCCTGCATTAAAAGTGTCTTAATTTTGAATTTGAAATTTTGAATTGGTATTAGACTGGTCGGCTTTCTGTTTCCTGTACCTTGATGAGCGGCATATGTGGCAACAAGAAAAAAAAGATAGTGGGATAGTCCGTTTAGCATTATTGCTAGCCTTAACCACCTCTCCCGTAGCAACAAACCTGTTGGTGTCGGCCTCTGTGCTGGCGCAATCTGGAACTGAAACACCGTCGTTTCCAGCCCCACAAACAGTGGCAAGTGGAACGACATTGCGAATAGGTGATTCTAGTGGCTTTGCAGCCTTTAATCAAAATTTGCAACAGAGTTTTCAGCAACAGTTTGCTGGTACAAAGGTAGAAGTGTCGGCCAATGGGACGGAAGCAGCACTCAAAGCCTTGTTAGATGGACAAATCGACATAGCAGCAATTGGTCGAGGTCTCACTCCACAAGAAAAAGCTCAAGGTTTGGAACAAGTCAGACTACACCGAGAAAAAATTGCCATTATCGTAGGAGCAGACAACCCCTTTCAAGGTAGCTTGACAGATAGACAATTTGCGAGAATCTTTCGGGGAAGAATTACCAACTGGGGGCAAATAGGAGGGAAAAGCGGTAAGATTCGGGTGATTGATCGCCCAGATACAAGCGGTACGAGAGAAGCCCTGAGTAATTATCCCGTGTTTCGAGCGACTAAGTTTGCCACAGGTGCAACCGCTACCCAAGCAGCACAAGATGACACTGTAGAGATTGTCAAACAATTGGGTAAGGATGGTATCAGCTACGCCAGAGCCAATCAAGTCGCCAAACTACCTGGTGTGCGGATTCTGAAGTTACACGACACATTACCAGACGATCAGAAATATCCTTTTTCTCAGCCCTTTGTTTACGTTTACAAAAAAGATCCTAGTCCTGCGGTTGCAGCCTTTCTGGGATTTGCTTTAGCACCCCAAGGACAGCAGGCGATAGAAGCAGCAAGAACAACTGAGGCGGAAGCGATCGCCAAAGGTGAATCATCATCATTTTTAGCGGCTGCTAATCCAGCCAGCACCCCTGCAATTACACCAGCTGCTACCACAGAAGCGACAACCACTGCTAGTGTTTCTCCTACTGCTGAAGCTACACCACCTACAGTTACCACACCAGAGCCTACAAGTTCTCCTTTTTTACAAAGTAATAACACTTCCGCAGTTACTAATCTGACTCAGCCCTCAGTAGTAGCACCACCAGAAAATCCCCAAACTGATAGTAGAAACTTGCTGTGGTGGTTGCTGTTACCTATAGGTGCAATTGGTGCTTCTCTATTGTGGTTTACGCGACGCTCTTCACCAGAGGCGGAAGTAGAGTCTGATACTAATTCTTCCCCACCAGACGTTGTTTCCCCCACGGGAAATAGCACCACCAAAACAATAGTCCAACAATCGCCCCTACCTCTCCCACCAGAATTAGAGCAGTCCCCTTGGGATATGGAAGCCCCAGCTACCATTGTTAATACTTCCTATCCGCAAATTGTAGATACTGCCAAAAATGAAGATGCTACGCCTGAAAGTTCACCAGAGGTGTTGAGTGAGCTAAATCCAGAAGAGGAAGCCCCCACTGTACCAGAGACAGAAACCAATCTCTGGGCGATGACACAAGAGCCTGAAACTACCGAAGAGGTGGATTTATCTGCACCAGTGGCTGTGACGGATGATACTCCCAATTTAGAACGTGCAGATGATGTCAGTGCGGCACTATCCGAACCCGAAACCAGTAATATAGAGTCTATATTTGACCAGTCGGTAGCTACCAGCGATGATTTAGAGGATGAAACATCATTGACAGATGCACTGGCTGATTTACCAGACGTTGCTCCTGATGATTTCGCCACGGCAGATGAGCAGATAGAATGGGGTGACGACTCCCAACAAGATACAAGCTCTATTGATATAGAGTCACTATTTGATGAACCAGAGGCGACAACCGAGTTAGTTGCACTGACAGCAGACGAGGAAGACTTAGCTAATGTTCTTTCCCCATTTGCAGAGATTCCAGAAGATGCACTCAATCTAGTTGCAGATGAGGCTGAACCAGAAGCACTAGAAACTCTGGAGGAAAGTAATCCGAGCAATAATTTAGCAACTTTGGTTGGTGGTGCAGCCGTGGTGGGTGCAGGAATTGGGGCTTTGGCTAGTATTGACGGAACGCAGGAAACTACCTCAGCAGCAACACTAGAGTCTACACAAGCAGAAGATACAATGGCTGATGAACTGCCCAATCACGATGAAGATAGCAGCATTGTTTTGAAACCCCGTAGTCCAGAGTGGGCGTATGTTTCCTGGTATATTTCTCAAAGCGATCGCCAGCAAATCCCAGAAGATGCAAGCAACGAATTAGCATTGCGACTCTACGATGTGACAGAGATTGACTTGAGTTATCAAGAACCAGTTTTAGTCCAACAGTATAAATGTGAACCAGCAACCAGTGATCACTATGTCTACATTCCCACAAGCGATCGCAATTACATAGCAGAAATTGGTTATGTCACCACAAACAATACTTGGGTGAAAATCGCTCGTTCTGAGTTAGTACGTGTCTTCAGTCGTCCACATACAGCCAATCTAGTTGGAGATATCACCATCATCGATGAAAATAGTCAAATTTTCCTCACACCACGCACTCCTAAATGGGCTTATGTCTCTTGGCAAATTTCCGAGATCTCCCAAACAAAACTACGGGAGGCTGGCATCTCGCAGTTAGCACTGAGACTGTATGATGTCACCAACATTGATCTGAGTTATCAAACTCCCCAACTAGTACAACAATACGAATGTGAAGAAGTGATTCGCGATCGCTATATTGCCATTCCTCACAGCGATCGTGATTATATGGTAGAAATTGGCTACTTCTCACAAGGAGAACGTTGGGTAATTATTGCTCGTTCCGCTAATGTTCATGTCTTTAGTCGTCCGCATGGAGACTTTTGGTTTGTCGCTGATGCAGAGTTAATTATTCACGGAGCAACAGAACCAGGTGCAACCGTCAATATTGCCGGTAAACCTGTCACACTCAAATCAGATGGTACATTTCATTTACGTGTACCCTTCTCTGATGAATTAATTGAGTATCTGATCACCGTATCATCTGCCAACGGTAAACAAACTACTAATTTACACAAAAAGTTCTCTCAGGAAACTGTAGATAACTAGTAGTCCGCACACAAATGATATGTAGATCATAGATACCCGACTTTTTCAAAAAGTCGGGTATCTGAATATCTTTTTTCCCTTTTGCGTATTTTAAGACGGAATCGGTGTAAAGCCACTAACACTGATTCTTTTACCGACAAAGCCAATTAATGTACAGTATTTGCCAGAGTGATTATTCAAAGAGTGAAAATTTAGCCATTGATGCTGGCGATCTAATGATATTTCCAGTTGATTGGGGTAGCCAAACTGGTTGTCATAAGTAGCTTTAAAACCTAATTGACCATCACAAATACATCCATTCGGCCCGCATTTATTGCCATCTGCTATAGATGAAATCTCTTGAAATAGTTCACTTACAGTGACAGGTGGTACACTAGCACAGGTGTTTTTACTTACAGCAATTACTTTCTCATTTTTAATTTCTACCTCCTGTTGACAATTAAAAGGGGTAGAATAATTAATCTGCAAGCGATAATGTGAAACGGCTTGTGTTTGCCAAGTTTTCTTAGCTTGTGCTAGTCGGTTTTGAAAGTAATGCTTCCAGAACAACTGGTGACTAAAAATAGCTACACCGGCAATACTAAATACTGACAATATTGTCATCAACTTCAGAGGTACAGGCTTCCCCTCTCTCTGGGGCGATCGCTCGTCAATTGTCATATATAATCTATTAGTTTAGTAGTTCATAATTTTAACTACATCAACTACACATGGATTTTCGGATACTTCTAACTTTTTTTGGTCACTTCTAAATAAATATGCTCCAATCCCACGTTTTGACGAGAGATTGATTCTATTGCTATCCCTGAAAATTTCTCAATAATTTCACTGATTTCTAATGTTTCCGGTAGCCAGAAAGCCAACTGATTACCATAGTATCTATGATGAAAACCATATCCTTGAGCGCGGGCGATCGCAACTTCTGGAGTCGGAGTTTGTATCAAAACTATAGCTTGGGCTGGAATTAAATGGCGTAATTCTACTAAAGTCCCTTCCACTAAAATTTTGCCTTGTTTGAGAATACCTATTCTGTCACACAATCTTTCTGCTTCATCTAATAAATGTGTGGTCATTAAAACCGTGACACCCTGATGTTTGAGGTTTTGAATTAATTCCCAAACTTCATATCTAGCCTCGATATCTAACCCCGTAGTTGGTTCATCGAGAATCACTAATTTAGGTTGATGTACTAAAGCTATAGCAATATTTAAGCGGCGTTGCATTCCGCCACTTAAAGTTTCTACAGGTTGTTTAGCTGTATCTAATAAATTGACAGCCGTAAGTGCTGCTTTGACTTGTTGTTGGCGTGTGACTTTATTTAAACCGTAAATATCAGCGAAAAAGTTTAAGTTTTCCTCACAAGATAATGTTTTATATAGTAAATTTTCCTGTGGTGCAACCCCAATCATGCTTTTGGTGGCTTGTGATATGGATTGATGATTAATGGTAATTTCACCACTATCAGCCTGAAGTAAGTTACAAATAATATTGATTATTGTGGTTTTTCCTGCACCATTTGCACCTAATAAACCGTAAACTTCTCCTGAATTAATTAATAAATTAACATCATGCAAAATCTGACTTTTACCATAGGATTTATTTAAATTATTAAGCTTGAGCATATTTAAATTTATCTAGCTATTTTTATAAACTTCTTTCTACAATTAACATTCGTCTATAGCATAACCAACCTCCTATCACCATCGCAATGGTAAATATCAATAAAAATCTCAAGTTAATTGTAATTTCGTTGATTAATTTACCTTGAGAAGAAACAGCTACTAAAGCCTCATTCATGTGATAAATCGGATTAAATTGAGCAATATTGACTAGAGTTTTAGGAAATAAAGTAGCCGGTAAAAATGCCCCGCCTAGAATTAACAAAGGCACACCAAAAGCTGCTACCAAAGCGTTCACATCTTCAATCCGTCGTGCTAATTGTGTACCCAAAATAAACCCTAATCCTACATAAGCAGCAATACTCATCAAAATAATTGCTATTCCTAATAACCAAGAACCTCTAAAAGTCGCACCCCAAAAAGCTGCGATTGTATAAATTAAAATAGTCTGTCCAATACCAATGCAACTATGAGCCAAAAAAATTCCTAAAAAATAGGACGTACCACTTAAAGGAGATAGAAATAAACGTTTAATAGTTTGTTGTTCTCTTTCTGCAACTATAGTGGCGACAGTTCCACCCAAACAGCTAAAAAATAACGCCGCACCTACTAAAGTAGAAGGTGCAGCATAGGAAAAAGCATCAGCTAAGGGTAATTCAGCTCTTTCTGCCAAAATATACCCACTGAGAGTTAACACTGAAATAGGAAATATACACCAAAAAATTAAACTGCGCCGACGACGAAATAATTCAATTAAAATGCGTCTAGTTACAGCTATAGTTTCACGCCAATATTTCATAAGTTTTTTAGTTTGAGAAAAGGAAAATTATTACTGGCTTCTCGACCAGCATCTTGCACTGACCATTTATATAACCTGGAATAAAATTCTTGCTTTATTCTTTCCTTTTCCATGATTTGAACATTGGAAATATGACAGTTGATTGGTGATTAACTAAAATTTCTGCCCAGTGGTAAACTCTAATCTGACTTCTCCTTGGTCGCTGACTCCTAAATCACCCCGCAAAACTCCAAAGGGTGAATTCAAACGAACTCCTAAACCATAGCCAAAGCCACTTCCAGGCTTATCTCTGACTACTCCAGGTTCTCCCAAGACGGTTTTACCAGAACCAAAGTCTGAGGCAAAATCAGTAAAAACAACTCCACCAATGTACTCCATAATCGGGAAACGGTATTCTACAGAAGCTAACCCATAACTGCGACCACTCGCCAAGTCTCCGTAACCGTAACCCCTGACAGAATTTGCACCCCCAAGATTAAACGCATTAGCTGGGGGAAAATCGCCGAGAATTGTACCCAGTTGGAAATTCACAGCTACCATTTCAGGATTATCTGTTAACTTATTTTTACCCAGCCAGTTGACTGGTAAATACTGGACATAGTTTCCCTGTAGTCGGTTGCTAGAGATACTCCCCAACCCGATAGGGATAGCTTGGGCGGTGCTGAGGGTGAGAATTGATCCTTGTGTGGGGTTATTGGGGCGATCGCGTCTATCTTGATTTACACTGAAGGACACGGTAAATAAATCATCAATCCCTGTACCACTTACAGAAAGGGGATTTCCCAATTTATCTTGTTGAACGACATCATAATCTTGGTTACGCAGACTAATTCTGGTGTAGTTTAAACCTAACTCTGTATCCCAATCATTAAAAGAACGCAACAACGCCACAGAACCGCCAAATCTCCCTTCGCGAATTCTGTCACCGTTAGCTAGTCTAATCTCATCATCAAAAACAGGGGATAAATCGCGATCGCGAAAAACTTTGATACTATAGCCAAAACGTTCTGGTTGATCTGCACGATAAGGACTGATAAACTGACTGGCAAACTGCACATCCTTACCGCTAACTTGCACTGTAGTAGTTAATTGATCATTAACACCGTTAATATTGCCATCTCGATAGCGCACTTGACCGTAAAGTCCAATATCACTGTTACTTCCCGCCCCAAAACTCCAACTCGGAAAGTTGCGTTCTTTGATATCGTAAATGATGCTGACTTGAGAGTTCTTTTCTTGGGGAGTAGCCCTAACGAAATCTACAGATTCCAATGTTCGCAATCTTTGCAAATCTGCGGCTAATACGTCTTCCTGAAATACTTCACCTGGCTGGAGTTGCAGCACACTGAGGAGAAAATCTCTGTGTGTGCGTCCGGGAATTGGTTTTCCCCCCTCATCAACCACCCTACCCCGCTCATCCATAAACCGGATCTGAATATCTCGGACAATTCTCGACGTATATTCGATAGTTGTAGGTACTTCTACATAGCCCCCATATTTAGCATAACCATTGATTTCTCCGCCACTAGTTCCATAGGAAATATCTGCTGGGGAGTCAGCCAGCACTATCGGTTCCCACCCCAGAAAGATTCCTAGCACCAAAACAACAACTGTTGGAACACGCATATTGGCAATAAATTACGGTAACTAATGTTGCCTGATACCTCAAGTGTAAGCGATTACCTAACAATTAAAATAGTAATCGCAGAGCAAGTAGTATTAATTACTCAAATGGCGATCGCAAATTACTACCATTTTAGGCAATTATCTAATACTCAGCAAAAATCAGTGAAAAAAGCAAGGTTTGCAGCTAGGCAATTTATTGATTAGAATACCAAAGCTCGGATTTGAAATTTGGTATTTTGAATTACTACCGAGGGTTAACAATTGCGTCCAGTCTGCAAAAATAAATCCATTTGCGTTGCCGCAGCCTCTCGTAGATATCACAGGGGAGATAGTACAAATTCTCCAGGAATCTGCTGTTTTACAGCTAGTATTTCATGCCAGTAATTCATTGTAAACAGTTAAATTTGTAACCAATGAGTCTACCATTAAATTCGCCAGAATCTTCATCTATCTCCCGTCGCACTCTGCTCAAGGTGTTTGGTATTGGTGCAATTGCAGGAGTCACAGGGTACTCCCGGTTTACCAAGCCAAAACCAACAATTTTTCAACCAGATACCCTCAATTTACCAAGAACATTAAATACTTCAAAAAGTGTAGTTGTGATTGGTGGAGGTTTAGCTGGTTTAGCTTGTGCTTATGAATTAAGTCAGAGGGGTTTTACTGTCACCTTACTAGAAAAATCTCCCCAACTCGGCGGTAAAATTGCTAGCTGGCAAATAGAAGCTGTCGGTGAAACCTTTATGATGGAACATGGCTTTCATGGTTTTTTCCCGCAGTATTATAATTTGAACAGCATAGTTGCAGAACTAGGCATCAATGATCACTTTCAGTCTTTAAATTTTTATGCTGTAGTCTATCGTGGCGATCAATACAAACCAGAAGTATTTAGACCTAGTAATTCAGCCTTTCCTTGGAATATTATAGACCTAGCGATCGCCTCACCTAATCGCTTCCAATGGGGAATTAATCTAACTAAGATTAAACATCTACAAGTATTCCAAGCTATCACAGGATTTCAAAGAGAGAAAAATTATCGCCGTTTTGATCAGATTTCTGTCGCTGACTGGGTAGCAACAGAATTTCCCCAAGGTTTATATGATTTATACTTTCTGCCCTTTGCTAAATCGAGTTTAAATGCACCCGATGTTATGAGTGTGGGAGAGTTGATGCAATTCTTCCATTTCTATTTTTTTGGCAACCCAGAAGGCTTGGCTTTTAATGGTACTAAAGATGATATGGGAACAAGTTTAGTTCGACCCATCGCTAAGTCGATTCAAAAAAAACAAGGTCACATTTTTACTGACGCAACAGTTAGCGAAATTTTGGCAGAAGATGGAAAAATTCACAGCATAAAATATTATTTAGGTAGCAATCATAGTAATACACCTTTTTGGGTGCAGCGTAACTCAGTGATTGCTGATCAGCAAACAGAATACTTTGGTGCAGCTGATGAAGTTTTTGCTCTAAAACCTGACAGTAAAGAAGCGATTTCTTTAACTTGCACCCATCAAGGCTGTACTGTTAAAAAAGCCTCTGATGGTAATTTCCATTGTCCTTGTCATGGAGCAGTATTTGCTGCCAATGGTAAAGTTTTAAAAGGGCCGGCTCAACGTGATTTACAAAAGTTGCGAGTGATAGAAAAAAAAGATCATGAAGTGCAATTAGCAGCAGTCAATTCTCACTCACCAATACCCCAAACAATCACCGCAGATTATTATGTTTTCGCTACTGATGTCCCAGGGGTGAAACAACTATTTAAGCAGATTAGTGGTAATATTGATGAAAACGTGCGATCGCAAGTAGAAAAACTCAGTATCGCTGATCCTTTTGCTGTGTGCCGTTTTTGGTTTGACCGTGATTTTGAATGGGAACAGAGTAATTTTACTTCTCTATCTGGTTATCAATTAACCGATAGCATCACCCTTTATCACCGTATT